>NZ_CP027869.1:3000000-3300000 GCF_005490985.1 Curtobacterium sp. SGAir0471 | reverse complement strand
TCACGACCGTGCTGCCCGGCGGGGAGGCCACGCTGACCGAGGCTCGACAGACGCTCTGCGACACCACCGAGCGCGCGCTCTGGCACGGCGTCGCCGCGCTCGCGCACGCCCGCACCCTCAACGAGGTCGGCGCCGTCATCGAGGACGCCATCGACGAGACCGGTGCCTGGGGCATCGTCGAGGACTTCACGGGACACGGGATCGGTCGGTCCATGCACGAGGACCCGCCCGTCTTCAACCACCGCGTCCGCGGCGCCGGTCCGGCGGTCAAGCCCGGTCTGGTCGTCGCGATCGAGCCGATGGTCACCGCCGGGACGATCGACAGCTCGACGGACGACGACGACTGGACCATCCGGACGCTCGACGGCTCCGATGCCGCGCACTGGGAGCACTCGGTCGCCGTGCACGCCGACGGCATCTGGGTGCTCACCGCCTCCGACGGCGGTGCCTCCGGTCTCGTGCCGCTCGGCGTCACGCCGGTCCCCGTCCCGTAGGACCACCCGCCTCGCCGGTCGTGCGGTCCCGACGGGCCCGTGCGGGCCCGTCGCCCCGTGTGTGGGTGCGTCGCCCGTCCCGCCGGGAGGCTCGTCCCACCTCAGCACGTCGACACCCGTCCCGACGTGCTGACGCCGGCAGCCGTCACGGCTCCGCGCCCCCGGCACCCGTCGCGACGTGCCGGGGCCGGCAGCCGTCACGGCTCCGCGCGACGGCGTCACTCCACGGATGGATCGTCGAGCGCCGTGTCGAGCTCTGCCGTGTCGAGCGCCACCGTGTCGTGCACGACCGGATCGTCCAGCACCGTGGCGCTGCTGCGCGACGGCGCGCGGACGGCCGCCCCGACGGGCTCAGTTGCCGACGGTGCAGGTCTGCTCGGACGCGGACTGCCCCGAGATGCTCGAGGGCAGCGGCGTCGCCGACGGCGTCCCTGCAGTGCCGGACGCACCGGACGCGGCGCCGGACGGGGTGCCGCCCGCCGCGTCGCCGCCGGCAGCCGGCGCCTGGCTCGGCGACGCGTCGCTCCCCGGCGTGCTGCCGGCCGTCGGCGACTCCTCCGACGCCCGGCCCGTGGTCGAGTCGCTGAGCGAGGTCTTGCGGTCCTGCTGCAGCACGACGTTGAGCTCGTGGGCGGCTGCCTCGTCGACGAGCACGTGCGCGGTGTCGGACGGGTCGTCGACCACCGGGTACTGCACGAACAGCATGTCCGAGGTGCTCATGCCGCGGAGCGTGGAGGCGAGCCCCACGAGGGTGCGGGTCTGCGCGAGGCCGTCCGACAGCGTCATGTTCGACAGCGCGGCCCCGGCCAGCTTGTACAGGGTGACCGGGTTCGACAGGGTGCCGTCCGAGGTCACCTTCCGGAGCAGCGCCGACAGGAACACCTGCTGCGAGCTGATGCGGGCGAGGTCGCTGCCGTCGCCGACACCGTGCCGGCTCCGCAGGAAGGCCAGCGCGTCCTGCCCCTCGAGCGTGTGCTGCCCGGCGGAGAGCTGCAGGCCGGTGTACGAGTCGTCGATGGGCTTGGCGACGCAGACGTCGACACCGCCCAGCGCGTTGGACATCTCGATGACGCCGTCGAACGTGATGAGGCCGGCGTAGGGGATGGTGAGCCCGGTCAGGTTCTCCACCGTGTCCACCGCGCAGGAGATCCCGCCGTGCCCGAGCGACTCGTTGATGAGTTCGCTGCTCGCCGCCGGGTACGAGGTCCCCGTCTCCGGGTTCGTGCACGCGGGGATCGGGACCTTCAGGTCGCGGGGGAAGCTGACCGCCGTGAGCTGCTGGTGGTCCTGGGAGATGTGCACGAGGATCGTGACGTCGTTCCGGGCGCCCTCGACGTTCTCGTCGGAGTCGAACTGGCCCACCCGGGTGTCGCTGCCCAGGAGCAGGATGTTGGCGCCGCCCTTCATCGCGGTGATGTCGGCGGTCTTCGCGGTGTTCTGGTCGTCGGTGCTGAGCTCGACCGTGTGCGGGGCGCTGGCGAGCTGCGCGCCGGCGATGGCGGCGACGCTGGTCCCGCTCACCAGGACGACGGCGACCGCGGCGGCGACGAACCCCAGGAGCGTCCCCCAACCGCGACGGCGCGGCAGCCGCCCGTGGCGGGCGAGGGGGCGGCGGGGTGCATCAGGCACGTGGTCTCCGATCGGTTCTCCGGCGCAGGTGCCGGGCGGTCAGCGCTCGCCAGGCTACGGCGGTTGGCCCGGCGCGCAGCCGGGAACCGACCGAAGATCCACTCTGGACCGTTCAGCCGGGTCCCCGACAGCCCCAGACGGAGGGACCTCAGGCGGGGCAGGACCGCCCAGCACTTGGCAATCGGCGCCTGATCCCATAAGATTGATCTTTGGTGTGTCATGCCCTTCGGCGTGGCGCCCGACCCGCAGACCGGCTCGGGGATCACACCGATAATCCAACCAAGCGACAGTGAGGCTATGGCCAAGAAAGACGGCGTCATCGAGATCGAGGGCTCGGTGCTCGAAGCTCTGCCCAACGCGATGTTCCGCGTTGAGCTGACCAACGGACACAAGGTCCTCGCGCACATCTCCGGGAAGATGCGCCAGCACTACATCCGCATCCTCCCCGAGGACCGCGTGATCGTGGAGCTGAGCCCGTACGACCTGACCCGCGGCCGGATCGTCTACCGCTACAAGTGATCCGCGAGCTGGAAAGGAACGGCTC
Organism: Curtobacterium sp. SGAir0471; assembly: GCF_005490985.1. Classification (NCBI taxonomy): domain Bacteria; kingdom Bacillati; phylum Actinomycetota; class Actinomycetes; order Micrococcales; family Microbacteriaceae; genus Curtobacterium; species Curtobacterium sp. SGAir0471. The sequence goes on along the minus strand of NZ_CP027869.1, from coordinate 3,297,333 downwards.
GGCGAACCCGCCGGGCACGAAGCCAGCGAGCAACAGGAAGCAATCATGAAGGTCAACCCCAGCGTCAAGCCCATCTGCGAGCACTGCCGTGTCATCCGCCGCAAGGGCCGCGTCATGGTGATCTGCAAGAGCAACCCGCGCCACAAGCAGCGCCAGGGCTGAGCTCCCAGCAGGACCCACAACTCAACACTGAACACGCAGTACCAGAACCCCGTCGCGACCTCGGTCGTCGGCGGGGGGACACCTCGGGGCGGAGGCCCGGGCACCGGTACTGCGCCACACCTCCACCGAAAACAGGAGCAGCCAGCACATGGCACGTCTAGCAGGCGTCGACATCCCGCGCGAGAAGCGCGTGGAGATCGCACTCACGTACATCTACGGCGTCGGCCGTACCCGCGCGGTCCAGGCACTCGCCGAGACCGGTATCTCCGGTGACATCCGCGTCAAGGACCTGACCGACGACCAGCTCGTCGCCCTCCGTGACTTCATCGAGGGCAACTTCAAGGTGGAGGGTGACCTCCGCCGCGAGGTCGCCGCCGACATCCGCCGCAAGGTCGAGATCGGTAGCTACGAGGGTCTCCGCCACCGTCGTGGTCTCCCGGTGCGTGGTCAGCGCACCAAGACCAACGCGCGTACCCGCAAGGGACCGAAGCGCACCGTGGCAGGCAAGAAGAAGGCCCGATAGGAGATCATCATGGCTACCCCCAAGACTGCCGCGCGCAAGCCGCGTCGCAAGGAGAAGAAGAACGTCGCCGTGGGCCAGGCCCACATCAAGAGCACGTTCAACAACACCATCGTCAGCATCACCGACCCGTCGGGTGCCGTCCTCAGCTGGGCGTCCTCGGGTGCCGTGGGCTTCAAGGGTTCGCGCAAGTCGACGCCGTTCGCGGCGCAGCTCGCCGCCGAGTCCGCTGCGCGTCAGGCGCAGGAGCACGGCGTCAAGAAGGTCGACGTCTTCGTCAAGGGTCCGGGCTCGGGCCGCGAGACCGCGATCCGTTCGCTCCAGGCCGCTGGCCTCGAGGTCGGTTCGATCAACGACGTCACCCCGCAGGCGCACAACGGCTGCCGCCCGCCGAAGCGTCGCCGCGTCTGACGCGAGGAGCAACCGGCCGTTCCCCGCTCGTCCCCTGACCGGGGCGAGCGGGGCCGGCCATTCCTGGTCGTTCGATCGCGCACGTGGGACCTCGCCGGTTCCGCGCTGCGCGTGATCACAACTCAACAGACCCGTCGGGGCCCGGTCGGCCCCGTCGTACCGCCGAGTGTCATATAGCGGACACTCCGCCGAAAGGAATCCCACAGTGCTCATTGCACAGCGCCCCACCCTGACCGAGGAGTCGATCTCCGAGTACCGCTCGCGCTTCGTCATCGAGCCGCTCGAGCCGGGCTTCGGTTACACCCTCGGCAACTCGCTGCGCCGCACGCTCCTCTCCTCGATCCCCGGCGCGGCTGTCACCAGCATCCGCATCGACGGCGTCCTCCACGAGTTCAGCACCGTCCCCGGTGTCAAGGAAGACGTCACCGAGATCATCCTCAACATCAAGAGCCTCGTCGTCTCCAGCGAGCACGACGAGCCGATCACCGCGTACCTGCGCAAGCAGGGTGCCGGTCAGGTCACCGCGGCGGACATCTCCGCCCCGGCCGGCGTCGAGATCCACAACCCGGACCTCGTCATCGCGACCCTGAACGACACCGCGCGCTTCGAGCTCGAGCTGACGATCGAGCGTGGCCGTGGCTACGTCTCGGCGACGCAGAACCGCTCCGAGTTCAGCGAGGCCGGGCAGATCCCGATCGACTCGATCTACTCGCCGGTCCTCAAGGTCACCTACCGCGTCGAGGCGACGCGTGCCGGTGAGCGCACGGACTTCGACCGCCTGGTCGTCGACGTCGAGACGAAGCCGGCGATCTCGCCGCGCGACGCCATCGCGTCGGCCGGCCGCACGCTGGTCGAGCTGTTCGGTCTCGCCCGCGAGCTGAACACGGCGGCCGAGGGCATCGAGATCGGCCCCGCGCCGGTCGACGCGGTGCTCTCGAACGAGCTGCAGACCCCGATCGAGGACCTGGACCTGTCGGTCCGCAGCTACAACTGCCTCAAGCGGGAGGGCATCAACACGGTGTCCGAGCTCGTCGCCCTGTCGGAGACGCAGCTCATGAACATCCGCAACTTCGGTCAGAAGTCGGTGGACGAGGTCAAGGACAAGCTCACCGAGCTCGGCCTGTCCCTCAAGGACACCGTCCCCGGATTCGACGGCGCCCACTTCTACAGCGGGTACGACGAGGACGAGTCCAACAACTGACCTCGCGCTGACGCGCACGCGCGCCGATGAGTCGGTGCGCACCACCATCACCACTGGAGAACTGACATGCCGAAGCCCAGCAAGGGCCCCCGCCTCGGTGGCGGCCCCGCCCACGAGCGCCTGCTCCTGAGCAACCTCGCCAACGCCCTCTTCACGCACGGTCGCATCACGACCACCGAGACGAAGGCCAAGCGCCTCCGTCCCGTCGCCGAGCGTCTCATCACGTTCGCGAAGCGTGGCGACCTGCACGCTCGTCGTCGGGTCATCGCGCAGCTGCGTGACAAGTCCGTCGTGCACACGCTGTTCACGGAGATCGCCCCGCAGGTCGAGGACCGTCAGGGCGGCTACACCCGCATCACGAAGCTCGGCTTCCGCAAGGGTGACAACGCGCCGCTCGCCTCGATCGAGCTCGTCCTCGAGCCGGTGTCCAGCACGCCGGCCCCGGTGAAGCGCTCCGCGGCCCCGGCCGCTGCCGCTCCGGCCGAGGAGACCCCGGCCGAGGAGACTCCGGTCGAGTCCACGGAGACGACCGAGGAGTCCGCTCCGGTCGAGGCCGAGACCGAGACCCCGGCTGCCGCCGAGGTCGAGGCCGACGCCGAGGCCAAGTCGGACGACGCCAAGTAGGTCCAGCACCACCGCACGGAACCCCCGCGACGCTCGTCGCGGGGGTTCCGTCGTCCCCGCGGGTCCCTGTCGCCGGACGGGAGGCGCGGGGCGGGGTCGCCACGGGCCTCCCGTCCGGCACGCACCCGCGTCCCCTCCCAGCGTCACCGCCGTACGGTGATCGCGACATGGCGAGAGCAGAGCGGATCACCGGCGCCGGGCGCCGTCTGTGGCGGTGGAGTCGGGACTCCGGGACCCAGCCGCGGCTGCTGCTCGCCGGCAAGGCGGCACTCGCCGCCGTGATCGCATGGACGCTGGCGAAGTACGCTCCGGGTGTCGCCGCGGAGTACCCGTACTACGCACCCCTCGGCGCGATCGTCGCGATGCGCACCACGGTCTTCGCGGGGATCCGCGCCGGCGTCCAGACGCTCGTCGGCATCACGCTCGGGATCCTGATCGCCGGCTTCACGATGCTCGTCGGCGATCCCGGCGTCATCGCCGTCGCACTCGTGGTGGGGCTCGGCGTGCTCGTGTCCGGGTTCCGGATCCTCGGCGAGGGCTACTCGTGGGTGCCGATGGCGGCGCTCTTCGTGCTGCTCGTCGGTGGCGGCAACGCCGAGGGCTACTCGTTCGCCTACGTCGTGCAGATGGGCATCGGGATCGCGATCGGGCTCGCGGTGAACTTCGCCGTGGTGCCGCCGCTGCACTTCTGGGACGCCGAGCGGCGCATCGACCAGGTGAACGGCGTGCTCGCGCAGCAGCTCGACGACCTGGCGGACGTGCTCGACGAGGGCGAGCCGGACACCGGGGCCTGGGACCGCCAGCAGGAGCGGCTGGACAAGGCGATCGCCGACGTGCGGGACCGTGTCGCGACGGCGCAGGAGGCCCGGCGGATGAACCCGCGCAGTGTGCTCCGCGGGTCGCGGGCCCGGCTGCAGACGGACGGTGCGCGCTTCCGGGCGCTCGAGCGCGTCGCCTGGTACACGACCGACCTCACGGAGCTCGTCGCACGCTCCGGACCGGTGGCGGAGAACCTCGGCCGCCCGGACCCGGCGTTCGCGGAGCCGTTCGCCGCGGCCCTCCGCCGGGTCGCCTGCGTGGTCCGCGGCGACTGCGCGGAGGACGGCGCGGACGAGGCGATCGCCGATCTCGAGCGGGCGCTCGACGCCAGCGACGCCGATCCGTCGCAGGTCACGGTGACCTCGAGCGCGATCGTGGCGTTGCGCGGTGTGCTCGAGTCCGAGAAGCGGGCGACCGCCGACGTGGACACCGAGACCGGTCCGTCCGGCCGACGCGGCTGATGCCGCGGATCGCAGCGCCGTCGCGGACCACATCGCCGTCGCGGACCGCACCGCCGTCGCGGTCCGGCGCCGGCCGTCAGTAGGATCCGAGGGTGTCCGTCGCGTCCCGTGTCGCCGTCCTCGGACCGGTGACGGTCGCGGGGCCGGACGGTGCCCCGCTGGCGGTCCCCGGCGCCCTGGCCCGGTCGTTCCTGACCGCCCTCGTGCTCGCGCACGGACACACGCTCGGCACGGACTCGCTGATCGACGAGCTCTGGGGCGAGGACCGGCCGCGGGGTGCACGCGCGGCCCTGCAGACCCTGGTGTCCCGACTTCGCCGGACGACGGCGGACGGGCTCGTCGTGTCGACCAGCACCGGGTACGCCCTCGGCGGCGATCCGGCCGGCATCGACCTGGTGGCCGTGGAGCAGACCGTGCACGAGACCGACGCCGACGCCGAGGTCGTCCGCGCCGCGCTCGACCGGTGGCGGGGAGCGCCGGGCGCCGACGTCGAGGGGGACCTCGGCACCGCGCTGTCAGACCGCGCCGCAGCGGCGGAGCACGCGCTGCGTCGGCGGCTCGCGACCCTGCAGCTCGCGGACGGTGACCCGGCCGCCGCCGCGACCACCTGGCTCACCGAGGTCGAGGCCGCACCGTTCGACGACACCGCTGCGGCCGGAGCGATGCGGGCGCTCGACGCGGACGGGCGCACCGCCGAGGCACTCGCGGTGTTCGCGACACACCGGGAACGGCTCGCGGACGGCCTCGGCGCCGACCCGTCCGCGGAGCTCGTCCGGCTGAACGCGGAACTCCTCAGACGATCCTCGGCCGCGGAGGACCACCCCGTCCGGCGCACCGGTCTCCGGGTCGCGCCGAACGAGCTCGTCGGCCGTGGGGACGACGTCGCCCACGTCGCCGCGCTGCTCGACGAGCACCGCCTGGTCACCGTGCTCGGTCCGGGCGGGCTCGGCAAGACCCGGCTCGCGCAGGCCGTCGCCGCCCAGCTGCCCCCGACCACGGGCGTCGTCGTCTGCGAGCTCGCACCGATCGGCGACGGCGAGGACCTGCTCCCCGCCCTCGGCGCGCTGCTCGGGATCGCCGAGGTCCGGACGGCCCGCATGCTCCAGGACGCGGTCGTCACCGACCTGTGGGCGCGGGTGGTCCGCGCCCTCGACGACGGTCCGACCGTGCTCGTGCTCGACAACTGCGAGCACCTGCTGCAGGCCGTGGCCCGCTGCACGGCCGACCTGCTCGCCGCCGTGCCCGGACTGCGGGTGCTCACGACCTCCCGGGCACCCCTCGCGATCGGGGGCGAGGTCGTCGCGCCCCTCGGTCCGCTGCCGGTCGAGGCCGACGGGGCCGCGGTCCGCCTGTTCACCGAGCGTGCCCGCGCCGCCCGACCCGGGGCCGTGCTGCCGGTCGACGCCGTCCGTCGGATCTGCACCCGGCTCGACGGGTCGCCGCTCGCCATCGAGCTGGCCGCCGCCCGGATCCGCGGGATGGCCGTCGACGAGGTCGAACGACGTCTGGACGACCGCTTCGCCCTGCTGCGCGGCGGCGACCGCAGCGCGCCCGAGCGGCACCGCACGCTGCTCGCGGTGATCGAGTGGAGCTGGCGACTCCTCGACGAGGGTGCCCAGGACCTGCTGACCAGGCTCGCGCTGTTCCCGGACGGAGTCGCGGTCGACGCCGTCGAGGCGGTGGCGGAGCCCGGACGGCGGTGGGACGCGCTCGACGACCTGGCCGAGCTCGTCGAGCAGTCGCTCGTGCAGCTCGTCGAGGCCGAGGGGGAGCCGGTCCGCTACCGGCTGCTCGAGACCGTGCGCGAGTTCGGGGCCGCACGCCTGGCCGAACGGGGCACCACCGATGCCGTCCGCACAGCGATGACCGCCTGGGGTCGGGAGCTGTCGGCGGCACGCAACCTGTTCGCGCTGCGGGGCCCGGCGCAGCTCGTCGCCTTCACGGAGGTCCGGCGCGAGGCCGACACCCTCGTCACCCTGCTCCGCTGGGCACTGCGCGCCGACGACGTCCCGACGGTCACGCGCGTCTTCGCCGCCCTCGGCGGGTACTGGACCCTGCGCGGCCTGCACCGCGAGGTCGTCGCGACGGCGCCCGACGTGGTCGCCGCACTCCGGTCGGGCGTCCCGCGGCCGGAGGACCGGACCGCCGCGGTCGTCGGGCTCGTGATGGCCGGGGCCACGTCGGCGTTCTCGGACCTCCGCACGACGGCGCGGGCGATCACGGGCCTGCGGACCCTGCACAAGACCGGTCGTGCCGAGGACCCGGTCGTCGATGCGCTCGCCTCGCTCCTGCTCTCGGTCGCGCGACCCGAGCAGGGCTTCGCCGAGCTCGCGCGCCTCCGCGAGGACCCGGAGCCCGCGGTGGCCTGCCTCGGCACGATGCTGAGCGCCCCGCTGGCCGAGAACGCCGGCGAGCCCATCGCGGCCCTGCGGTACGCGCGCCGGGCGAAGGAACTGGCGGAGGCGACGGGCGAGGCCTGGACCACCGGCACCGTCGCGGTCACGCTCACGCAGTTGCTCGCACAGTCCGGGCGGTACCGCGAGGCCCTGGTCGAGGCGGTCACCGCGCGCGAGCACCTGGAGCGCTTCGGCGCCGACGACGACCTGTACGAGATCGGCTGGACGGTGGGCCTGGCGTCCGCGGCGACCGGCGACGTCGAGCGCGCCCGGTCGATCGCCGCGGACCTGCGGCACCGGCCGGCGGGCGGGCGCGGGGGCTTCGAGGACCGCGGGCTCATCGCGGTCCTGGCGGTCGCCATCAGCGCCGAGTGCGCGCGGTGGGAGGGGGACCTCGAGGCCGCGGCGGCCGGGTACACCGAGGCCTGGGACGTCGTGCAGCCGGGGCGTGGTGCCGCTACGCACTGGGCGCTCATGGCGGGGGCCGCACGGATCGCGGCGGTGGACGAGGCGGCGGTGCGTCGGGTCGAGGACGCGGCCACGAGCCTCCCGGCCGCCGCGGTCGGGGCGGAGCGGGCGCACACGTCGTTGCCCGCGGCGGAGCTGGCGGTCGCTCGACGGGTGCGGGTCGGCACGCTGGTGCAGCTGCGCCTGCGGCAGGTCCGCCGGGACGTCCCGGTCATCGGCACGGCGCTCGCCGGACTCGCGATCGCCTACGTCCGCACCGGACGTCCGGACGCGGCGGTCGCGTGCTGGGGCACGCTCACCCGGGTCGGGTCACGGCAGGACTTCGCGGTCCTCGCCCACGCCCGGCTCCGACCGCTGCTCGCCGAGGTCGTGGGGGAGCGGGCGCTCGCCGACGCCGAGACGGCCGCGGCCGGCAGGGACCGGGCCGAGGCCGTCTCGTGGGTGCGGGGAGTGCTCGAGGACGCGCGCCTGCCCGCCTGAGCCGGGCACGGGGGCCCGGCCGGGTCCGCGGGCCGTCAGGCCTTCCGCATGTAGGCGCGGACGGTCAGCGGCGCGAAGACCGCCACCACGACCGCGGCACCGAGCAGGCTGAGCCAGAGGTCGCCGCCGACCGCCCCGTGGTTGACCAGGTCGCGCACCGCGGTGATGAGGTGCGAGACCGGGTTGACCTCGGTGAACCAGCGGAGCCAGCTCGGCAGCGTGTCCGTCGGGACGAACGCGTTCGACAGGAAGGTCAGCGGGAAGAGCACGAGGTTCGCGATGCCGGAGACGCTCGACGCCGTCCGGGCGATCACGCCGAAGTACGCGAAGACCCAGCTGATCGCCCACGCCACGACGATGACGAGCAGCGCCGCCAGCAGGACGGCACCGAGGCCACCCGCGGGGCGCAGGCCCATGACGATGCCCACCACGAACGTGATCGTCGTGGCGATCGCGTAGCGGACGGTGTCGGCGAGCAGCGCGCCGGCGAGCGGGGCGATCCGGGCGATGGGGAGCGACCGGAATCGGTCGAAGACGCCCTTGTCCATGTCCTCGCGGAGCTGGACCCCGGTGACGATCGACGAGGTGATCGCCGTCTGCACGAGGATGCCGGGGATGATCACGGGCAGGTAGCTGCCGACGTCGCCGGAGATCGCACCGCCGAAGATGTACGTGAACATCACGGTGAAGACGATCGGCATGAGCGTCACGTCGAACAGCTGCTCGGGCGTCCGCCGGATCTTGACGAGCCCGCGGTACGCCATCGTGAACGACTGGCGGACCGTGGCGGCGAGGCCGGTGCCGCCGACCCAGGGACGCGGGGTGTCGCGCGGCGCCGAGGACGGCGTGGTGGTCGGGGTGAGGGTGGTGGCGGTCATGCGAGGCTCCCTTCGAGCGCGCGGTCGGTCGTGGCGGTGTCGGCGTCGGCCGGTGCACCGGTGATGGTGAGGAAGACCTCGTCGAGGGTCGGCTTCTGCACGCTCATCTCGGCGAGCGAGACCCCAGCGTCGCGGAACGAGACGAGCAGGTCCGTGACGCGGTCGGGCGCGGTCATCGGGGCGGTGAGCCGCGCGCCCTCCGGGCTGACGACGGCGGGGACGCCGAGGACGCGCTCCACGAGCGACGTCGCCGTGGCGAGGACGTCCGGCGCCGCGTCCGCCAGGCGGAGCTGCAGCGAGGCGGTGCCCACCGACGACTTGAGGTCGTCCGCGGTGCCCTCGGCGACCACGCGGCCGTGGTCGATGACGGCGATGCGGTCGGCGAGCTGGTCGGCCTCGTCGAGGTACTGCGTCGTGAGCAGGACGGTCGACCCGGTCGCGACGAGCTCGCGGATCGTGTCCCACATCTGCGCACGGGTCCGCGGGTCGAGCCCCGTGGTGGGCTCGTCGAGGAAGATCAGCGGCGGCTGCGCGATGAGGCTCGCCGCCAGGTCGAGCCGGCGGCGCATCCCGCCGGAGAACGCCTTGAGCGGGCGGGACGCGGCCTCGGTCAGGCCGAAGCGCTCCAGCAGCTCGCGCGCCTTGCGCTTCGCGTCGCCGCGGGACAGCCCGAGCAGCCGCGCGAAGATGACGAGGTTCTCGGTGGCGCTGAGCGTCTCGTCGACGCTCGCGTACTGCCCGGTCACCCCGATCAGGGAGCGGACGGTCTGCGGCTCGCGCCGGACGTCGTGCCCGAAGACGCGGGCCTCGCCGCCGTCCGGCCGCAGCAGGGTCGCGAGCATCGAGATGGTGGTCGTCTTGCCGGCGCCGTTCGGGCCGAGCACGCCGTAGACCGTGCCGGCCTCGACGCGGAGGTCGACACCGTCCACGGCACGGTTGCTGCCGAACGTCTTGACGAGGCCGGTCGCCTCGACGGCGAGTGGTGTGGTGGTCATCGCAAGGTCCTTTCGTCGATGTCGGGACCGATGCTCCCGCCGACCGCTCACGCGGCACTGACGCGGCGCTGACACCGGCGGGCGGCCGCCGTCAGCGGGGGACCGGACGGTCGGTGCGGACGGGAGGCCCGCCCCGGCCCCGGTACGCTCGCTCCCGTGGCAGGGACGGACGACTCGGACGCCGGCGCGAGCGGCGCGGTGCGGCTGCGGCTGGACGTCGCCTACGACGGCGCGGCGTTCTCCGGTTGGGCCCGGCAGCCCGGGCTGCGGACCGTGCAGGGTGCGCTCGAGTCCGCGCTCGCGACGGTCTTCACCCGCTGGGGTGAGCCGCCGCTGCTCACGGTCGCCGGACGGACCGACGCCGGGGTGCACGCCACCGGACAGGTCGCCCACCTCGACCTCACGCCCGAGCAGTGGGGCGCGCTCACGAGACCGCGGCGGTCGTCGCCGGACGGGCCTCCGCGGACCTCGCTCGACGGGCTCGTCAAGCGCGTCAACGGTCTGGCCGGTGCCGCCGGGGACGTCGTCGTGACGCGGGCGTCGGTCGCGCCGGACGGGTTCGACGCCCGGTTCTCCCCGCTCTGGCGGCGGTACGAGTACCGGGTGGCGGACGCCGACGCCCCCCGCGACCCACGTCGACGGGGGCACACGCTCTGGCACCCGACGCGCCTGGACCCGGCGGCGATGGAGCGCGGTGCGCTGACGTTGCTCGGGCTGCACGACTTCGCGACCTTCTGCAAGCCGCGCGAGGGCGCGACCACGATCCGGACGCTGCAGGAGTTCCGCTGGGACCGCGAGCCGGACGGCGTGCTGGTGGCGCGCCTCCAGGCCGACGCGTTCTGCCACTCGATGGTGCGGGCGATGGTGGGGGCGACCATCGCCGTCGGTGAGGGCCGCATCGGGCCGGACCGCCTCGAGGAGCTGCGCGTCGCACAGCAGCGCACCAGCGCGTTCAAGGTCGCGCCGGCGGTCGGGCTCACGCTCACCGAGGTCGGGTACCCGGGGGACGACGAGCTCGCGACGCGTGCAGCGCAGACACGCGCACGCCGCACGGACGACGAGCCGGGCGCCGGTAGCGTCGGGGGATGAGCTCCCGCAGGCCCCGGTCCGTCGTCTCCGTCGCCCCCGGGGTCGTGTTCGTCGAGGGGCCGGTGTCGAACTGGGTGGTGCTCGCCGAGGAGGACGGCGTCGCGCTGATCGACGCCGGGTACCCCGCCGACGCCGGGCTCGTCCTCGACACCGTGCGCTGGGCCGGGCACGACCTCGACGACCTGCGGCGCATCTACGTCACGCACGGGCACGTCGACCACGTCGGTGGCATCCCGGGGATCCTCGAGCGGCACCCGCACGTGCAGGTCCTGGCGCACGCCGACGAGCTCGACAACGTCCGCGGTCCCGAGCGGCAGCAGGTCCGGCCGGCGGAGATCGGCGGACGGCTGGCCGCGCCCCGGACCCTGCGCTGGCTGGCGCGCGCGATCGGCTCCGACGCCCTGCGTCCGGTGACCGTCCCGACCGCCCGGGCCTTCACCGCGCAGGACTTCGCGGGGCGGGCGACGACGCCGTTCCCCGCCGTCGGGCACACGGCCGGGTCGACCGCGTACCTGCTGCCGGCTGCGAACGCGATCGTCACCGGCGATGCAGTGATCTCGCACCACGACACCCTGCCGGGGTCGTGGCAACCACGCCCGCGGATGATCACGCCGTTCTTCACCGCCGACCAGGCGACGGCCCTCGAGTCCGCACGGGCGCTGCCGATCCCGGAGATCGTGCTGCCGGGGCACGGACCCGCCGTGCACCGTGTCGGCAGCGGGTGGGTGCCGGTCACGGGCTGACACCGGTCGCGGGCCGAGGGAAGGTGCCGCCGGTCGGTGTCCCTCGTGCGGGGGGAACATCGTTCACCTGTCGGAAACCTGAGCGACTCATCAGGTGACTAGCGTGACGAGGTCCCCCTCCTCCTGCCGAAGGTCAGCATGCCCAACCTCCTGCGGCGCACCGTGCTGTGCGCCACGGTGGCGGCGACGCTCGTCGCCGCCCCACTCGTCTCCGTCTCCACCGCTCTCGCGAACCCCGCGGGTACCGGCCTCGTCATCTCCGAGGCGTACCTCAAGGGCGGCAGCGCGAACGCCTTCTACAAGGAGAAGTTCGTCGAGATCGCGAACCCGACCGCGACGCCGGTGTCGCTCGCCGGCTGGTCGCTCCAGTACCGCGCCGCCGGCAGCACCGGGAACTTCTCGGTGAGCGCCCTCGAGGGCACGGTGCCCGCGAACGGCACCTTCCTCGTGTCGATGGCGGGCAACGGCGGCGCGAACGCCGTCGGCGCCGCCCTGCCGACCGCGGACGACACCGCCTCCCTCAACCCGTCCGGCACCACCGGCACCCTCGCGCTCTCGAGCGGCACCGGGGCGCTGGCGCTCCCCGCGGGTCCGGTCGCGACCGGGACGCCCGGCGTCGTCGACCTGCTCGGCTACGGCGCGTCGAACACGTACGAGGGCACCGTCCGCACGGTGACCGGCGGGAACAGCGAGCCGAACGGCCTGACCCGGGCCGGCACGACGGACACCGACGTCAACGGCACCGACTTCTCGGTCACCACGACCCTGACGCCGACGAACGCCGCGGGTGACACCGGCAGCAGCACGCCGACCGACCCCGAGCCGACCGACCCGGGTACGCCGACCACCCCGGCCGAGCAGGTCACCATCGCGCAGCTGCAGGGCACCGGCACGGCGTCGCCGTACGTCGGGAGGCGCGTCGTCACCGAGGGCGTCGTCACCGCGGTCTACGCCACGGGCGGCCTGAACGGCTACACGGTCCAGACCGCCGGCACCGGCGGCGCGGTCGACCTCGCCGCACACACCGCGTCGGACGCCGTGTTCGTGTACTCGGCCGCGACCGCGGGCAGCGTCTCGGTCGGCGACGCCGTGCGCCTCACCGGGTCGGTGGCCGAGTTCAACGGCCTCACCGAACTCGAGGTCGCATCGACCGCCGACGTCGTGCGCCTCCCCGCCTCGGGCGTCGTGCAGCCGGTCCCGGCAACGCTGACCCTGCCGCGCACGGACGCACAGCGCGAGTCGCTCGAGAGCATGCTCATCGCGCCGCAGGGTGACTACACGGTCGCCGACAACTACACGACCAACCAGTACGGCGAGATCACCCTGGCCGCCGGCACGGAGCGCCTGATCCAGCCGACCGAGGTCGCCCGCCCGGGGAGCCCGGAGGCCGCCGCGGTCGCAGCCGACAACGCCGCGCGCAAGGTCGTGCTCGACGACGGCGCGAGCACCAACTTCCTCAGCGCCGCGAACCAGTCGATCCCGGTGTCCTGGCTCACCCAGGGCCCGGTCACGGTCGGCGCCGCCACGACCTTCACGAAGCCGGTCGTCCTCGACTACCGGAACGACGCGTGGAAGTTCCAGCCGACCGCGCCGATCACGGGCGCGACCCCGGTTGCCGACCTGCCCGCATCGTTCTCGGACGTCCGCACCGCGGCGCCCGAGGAGGTCGGCGGTGACCTGAAGCTCGCCGGCTTCAACGTCCTGAACTACTTCCCGACCACCGGTGACCAGCTCACCGGCTGCACGTACTACACCGACCGCGACGGCGACCCCGTGACCGTCCGCGGCGGCTGCGACGCCCGCGGTGCCGCGAACGCCGACGACCTCGCCCGTCAGCAGGTGAAGATCGTGAAGGCGATCAACGCCCTCGGCGCCGACGTCGTCTCGCTCGAGGAGATCGAGAACTCCGCACGCTTCGGCAAGGACCGCGACGCCGCCGTCGGCACCCTCGTCGCCGCGCTGAACGCCGCCGCGGGTCAGGACACCTGGGCGTACGTGCCGTCCCCGTCGGCGCTGCCCGCGACCGAGGACGTCATCCGCCTCGCGCTCATCTACAAGAAGGACCGCGTCGCGCCCGTCGGCGAGTCCACCATCCTGGACGACCCGGCCTTCGTGAACGCCCGTCAGCCCGTGGCCGACGCCTTCCGCCCGGTCGGCGGCACCGCGGACGACGACTTCCTCGTCATCGCGAACCACTTCAAGTCGAAGGGCTCCGGCTCGGGTGAGAACGCCGACCAGGGCGACGGCCAGGGCGCGTCGAACGCCGACCGTGTGCGCCAGGCGACGGCGCTCGCCGCGTTCTCGACGACCGAGCAGCAGAAGTACGGCACGGACAAGGTGTTCATGCTCGGCGACTTCAACGCGTACAGCGAGGAGGACCCGATGGTCGTCCTGCGCGACGCGGGCTACACCGACCTCGGGCCGGCGGAGGACTCGTCCGAGTACTCGTACGTCTTCAGCGGCCTGAGCGGTTCCCTGGACCACGTGCTGGCGTCCCCGGCCGCACTGGCGACGGTCACCGGTGTGGACATCTGGAACATCAACTCGACCGAGTCGGTGGGCCTGGAGTACAGCCGCTACGACTACAACGTCACGGACCTGTACCGCGACGACGTGTACCGCGCGAGCGACCACGACCCGATCCTGGTCGGCTTCGACACGGCGGCCGACGAGACGCCGGGTGACGGCGAGACGCCGGCTCCGGGCGACGGTGGGACGACGGCGCCGGTCCCGTCTCCGGCCCCGACCGCCGGTGCCGGCGCCGGACAGACCACCGTCACGCCGGGAGCGACGCCGATCGCCGCGGCGGACCGTGACGGCCGACTGGCGTTCACCGGCGCCGAGCTGACCGGCGGACTCGCCGCGGCGCTGCTCCTGCTGGCGACCGGCACCGGCCTGGTCGTGGCGCGACACCGGCGGGCGGCACGCACGGACTGATCTCGGGCCGACACCGGATGAGCGACATCGCACCCGTCGATCGACGGGTGCGATGTCGCGTTCCGCGCGCGCCTCGGCGATCGCGGACGGACGGGAGGCGCGTGGCGGGCGCGCCCCGTGCCTCCCGGCCGCGACCGGGCGCGTTCGACAAGGCGAGCCGCGTCGGGTAGGCTCTCACCTTGGTCTGCGCGCCCCGTGCGCCGGACAGTCAGATGAGCCCTCCACCGGGCAGTTCCACGAGCATCGCCCGCGGAACACCCACCGGAGCGGGATTCACGGACTCCTCACCTCGACACGAAAGCAGCACACCTGTGACTCGTACGTTCTCCCCGAAGCCGGCAGACGTCCAGCACGACTGGATCGTCATCGACGCGACCGACGTCGTCCTCGGCCGTCTCGCCACGCACGCTGCGGCGCTCCTGCGCGGCAAGCACAAGGCCACCTTCGCCCAGCACATGGACATGGGTGACTACGTCATCATCATCAACGCGGACAAGGTCGCCCTCACCGGCTCCAAGCTCGCCAAGAAGGTCTACTACCGTCACTCGGGCTACCCGGGCGGCCTCACGGCGACCTCCTACCCGGAGATGCTCGAGAAGCACCCGACCCGCGCCGTCGAGAAGGCGATCCGCGGCATGCTGCCGAAGAACACCCTCGGTCGTGAGCAGCTCAAGAAGCTGAAGGTCTACGCCGGCGCGGAGCACCCGCACGCCGCGCAGCAGCCCAAGGCGTACACCTTCGACCAGGTCGCGCAGTAACGACGGCCACGACGACTTCAAGGACTGATAACACTCATGGCTCAGATCGCTGACTCCCTCGACCAGACCCCGGAGAGCTTCACCACCGAGAGCGCCCCGGCGTCCTCGGAGACCGCTCCCCGCCAGATCCTCAACGTCTCGGGCGGTGCCGTCGGGCGCCGCAAGGAGGCCATCGCCCGCGTGCGCCTCGTCCCCGGTGGCGGCTCGTTCACGGTCAACGGCCGCACGCTCGAGGACTACTTCCCGAACAAGCTGCACCAGCAGCTCATCAACGACCCGTTCAAGGTGCTCGAGCTCCTCGGCGCCTACGACGTCACCGCCCGCATCACCGGTGGTGGCCCCTCGGGTCAGGCCGGTGCGCTCCGCCTCGCGATCGCCCGTGCGCTGAACGAGATCGACCGCGAGAACAACCGCGCCACCCTCAAGAAGGCCGGCTTCCTCACCCGTGACGCCCGCGTCATCGAGCGCAAGAAGGCCGGTCTCAAGAAGGCCCGCAAGGCGTCGCAGTTCTCGAAGCGCTAGTCGCGCGACGAACCCGATCGCAATGCCGCGTCTGTTCGGTACCGACGGTGTTCGTGGACTCGCCAACGGCGAGCTGACGGCCGCGCTGGCACTGGGTCTCGCCCAGGCCAGCGCGGCCGTGCTCACGCACGGACACCATGCTGACGCCCGCCGGGCGTCCGGCCGACCGCGCCCCCGCGCGGTCCTGGCGCGCGACCCGCGCGTCTCCGGTGAGTTCCTGGGTGCCGCGGTCGCGGCCGGTCTCGCCTCCGCCGGCGTCGACGTGCTCGACGCCGGGGTCATCCCCACCCCCGCTGCGGCGTTCCTCGTCGCGGACATCGACGCAGACTTCGGCGTGATGATCTCCGCGTCGCACAACCCCGCACCCGACAACGGGATCAAGTTCTTCGCGACGGGCGGCCGCAAGCTCCCGGACGAGGTCGAGGACCGCATCGAAGCGGCCATGCACGACCAGTCCGCGCCGACGCCGACCGGCGCCGAGGTCGGTCGGATCACCCGGTTCGCCGACGCCGAGGACCGTTACGTGGTGCACCTGCTCGGCACGCTGCCGCACCGGCTCGACGGGATCCACGTCGTGCTCGACTGCGCGAACGGTGCCGCCGCGGGCGTCTCGCCCGAGGTGTTCGTCAACGCCGGTGCCCGGGTCACGCTCATCGGCGCGGACCCGGACGGCATGAACATCAACGACGGTGTCGGGTCCACGCACATCGACAACCTCGCACGAGCCGTCCTCGAGCACGGCGCCGACGTGGGCATCGCGCACGACGGTGACGCCGACCGGTGCCTCGCGGTGGACGCCGCCGGCAACGCGATCGACGGCGACCAGATCATGGCGATCCTCGCGCTGTCGCTCAAGGAGCGTGGGCGCCTTGCCTCGGACACGCTCGTCGCCACCGTGATGTCGAACCTCGGTCTCACGCGCGCCATGGCGGACGCCGGGATCGAGGTCGTGCAGACCGCCGTCGGCGACCGCTACGTGCTCGAGAAGATGGTCGAGGGTGGCTTCTCCCTCGGTGGTGAGCAGTCCGGCCACGTCATCTTCAACGAGTTCGCGACCACGGGTGACGGTGTCCTGACCGGGCTGCACCTGGTGGCCGAGATGGCCCGCACCGGCAAGAGCCTGCAGGAGCTCGCGTCGTGCATGACCGTCTTCCCGCAGGTGCTCCTGAACGTGCGCGGTGTCGACCGGCAGGGTCTGGACGACCAGGGCGTGCAGGACGCGATCGCCGCGGCGACGTCGTCGCTCGGTGACTCCGGGCGGGTGCTGCTGCGGTCGTCGGGCACCGAGCCGGTGGTCCGGGTCATGGTCGAGGCTGCCTCGCAGGCCGATGCCGAGCGCGTCGCCGAGGAGCTCGCCGACGTCGTCCGCGACCGGCTGTCGATCGACGAGGCCGCGTAGGACCTCCATCCCGCTCCGGAACCAGGTTCCGGACACGACACTGTGCTCTTCCGCGGTGCTGTGCCCGGAACCTGGTTCCGCGGGTCCCGCTCGCCCCCGCGTCAGATCTTGCGGAGCAGCACCGAGTTGACCTTGTGGTTCGCGCCCTTCTTGAGCACGAGCGTCGCCCGGGAGCGCGTCGGCAGCACGTTCTCGAGCAGGTTCGGCTCGTTGATCGCCCGCCAGACCTCGGTCGCCGTCCGCACCGCGTCCTCCCGCGACAGCGAGGCGAAGCGGTGGAAGAACGAGTCCGGGCTCGAGAACGCCTCCTCCTGGAGCGCCAGGAAGCGGTCGACGTACCAGGACTCGATGTCCTTCGTCTTCGCGTCGACGTAGATCGTGAAGTCGAACAGGTCCGACAGCGCGAGCCGCCCGTGCACCGGCGGCGCGAGCACGTTCAGTCCCTCGACGATGAGGACGTCCGGCTGCCGCACCACGATCTCGGCGTCGGGCACGATGTCGTAGACCAGGTGCGAGTAGAACGGCGCGCGCACCTCGGCCGCCCCGCTCTTCACCTGGCTGACGAACCGCAGCAGCGCCCGACGGTCGTACGACTCCGGGAACCCCTTGCGGTCCATGATCCCGCGGCGCTCCAGCTCGGCGTTCGGGTACAGGAACCCGTCGGTCGTCACGAGCTCGACCCGCGGGGTGTCCGGCCACCGCTTCGTGAGCTCCCGCAGCAGCCGCGCGACGGTCGACTTGCCGACCGCCACCGATCCGGCCACGCCGATCACGAAGGGCGTCCGTCCGGCCCGCTCGCCGAGGAACCGGCTCGTCTCCGCGTGCAGGTTGCGGGCACCGGCCGCGTAGAGCGTCAGCAGGCGGGACAGCGGCAGGTAGACCTCCTGCACCTCCTGCATGTCGAGCCGGTCGCCCAGGCCGCGCAGCTGCACGATCTCGGTCTCGGTCAGCGACAGGTGCTCCTTCGGCGCGAGCTGCGACCACTCGTCGCGCGGGATCTCCACGAACGGGGTCGGGTGCGCGACGGTGGCTTCCGTGATCGGCATGGGGACGAGCGTACAGACGGGAGGCGCGGCGGACGCGGGCGGACCGGCGCACGTGCACCGCGCCTCCCGTCCGGGGTCCCGTGCCTGTCCGCGCGACGCGGCCGCCGGTCGGCTGGACCGACGGTCGGGCGGGCCGCCGTCAGGCACGCCACCGGTCAGGCGGGGAGCGCCGCCTCGATGGCGGCGACGACCTCGGGGGCGTCCGGCTTCGTCGTCGGACGGAAGCGCGTGACGGTCCCGTCGGGGGCGACGAGGAACTTCTCGAAGTTCCAGCTGACCCGGCCGGCCTTGCCGGACGCGTCCGGCGTCTCCTTGAGGGCCTGGTACAGCGGGTGGGCGCCCTTGCCGTTCACCTTGACCTTCTCGGACATCGGGAACGTCACGCCCCACGTGGTGGAGCAGTACTCGTCGATGGCCTCGGACGAGCCGAGTTCCTGCAGGAACTGGTTGCTCGGGAAGCCGAGCACAGTGAAGCCGCGCTCGGCGTAGGTCTTCTGCAAGGCCTCGAGCTGCTCGTACTGGGGCGCGAGCCCGCATCGGGACGCGACGTTCACGACGAGGACGGCCTTGTCGGAGAACTGCCCGAAGGTGGTGTGCTCCCCGTGCAACGTGGTGATCTCGATGTCGTCGAAGCGTCCCACGACCAGAACGTTATCCCCGCCGCCGGTGCTTCGCAGGGTGGGCGGTCAGCCAGACCGTAGGATCGAGCGCATGTGTGGAATCGTGGGCTACGTCGGCAGCAAGAGCAGCCAGGAGGTCCTCCTCGGCGGGCTCCGTCGTCTCGAGTACCGCGGCTACGACTCGGCGGGCATCGCGGTCGTCGACCGGCCGGGTGACCTCGTCTCGGCGAAGAAGGCCGGCAAGCTGCAGGCCCTGGTCGAGGAGCTCGAGTCGCACCCGATCGCGGACGGTGCCACGGGCATCGGGCACACCCGCTGGGCGACCCACGGCGGCCCGACCGACGGCAACGCCCACCCGCACCTGGCGGACGGCGGCAAGCTCGCGCTCATCCACAACGGCATCATCGAGAACTTCTCCGAGCTGAAGCAGGAGCTCCTCGCCGAGGGCGTCGTGTTCGCGAGCGAGACCGACTCCGAGGTCGCCGCGCACCTGGTCGGCCGGGCGTTCCGCGAGACGGGCGACCTGACCGCCGCCATGCAGCAGGTGGTGCAGCGGCTCGAGGGCGCGTTCACGCTCCTCGTCGTGCACGCCGACCAGCCCGGCGTCGTCGTCGGTGCACGTCGGAACTCACCGCTCGTGGTGGGCCTGGGTGAGGGCGAGAACTTCATGGGCTCCGACGTCGCCGCGTTCGTCGCGTACACGCAGCGCGCCCTGGCGATCGGCCAGGACGAGATCGCCACGATCCGTCCCGACGGTGTCGAGGTCGTGCACTTCGACGGCTCCCCGGCGTCCCCGGAGGAGTTCGAGGTTAGCTGGGACGCCTCCGCCGCGGACAAGGGCGGCTGGAGCTCGTTCATGGCGAAGGAGATCAGCGAGGAGCCCGAGGCCGTCGCGAAGACGATCCTCGGTCGCGTGCACGACGGTGCCGTGACGCTGACCGACCTCGACCCGATCGCCGAGCGGCTGCAGCAGGTCGACCGCGTCATTGTCATCGCCTGCGGGACCGCGGCGTACGCCGGCATCCTCGGCAAGTACGCGATCGAGCAGTGGGCCCGCGTGCCCGTCGAGGTCGAGCTCGCGCACGAGTTCCGCTACCGCGACCCGGTGCTCGACGACCGCACGCTCGTGGTGTCGATCAGCCAGTCGGGCGAGACCATGGACACGCTCATGGCGGTCAAGTACGCCCGCGAGCAGGGCGCCCAGGTGCTGTCCATCTGCAACACCCAGGGCGCAACGATCCCGCGCGAGTCCGACGCGGTGATCTACACGCACGCCGGACCCGAGGTCGCGGTTGCGTCGACCAAGGCGTTCATCGCCCAGGGCGTCGCGCTGTACCTGCTCGGGCTGCACCTGGCGACGCTCAAGGGCACGCTGACCGCCGAGCAGATCGCGGAGCAGGTCGCCGAGCTCGAGGGCCTCGCCCCGAAGCTGCAGCAGACCATCGACGACGCGTCCGGGGTCGCGGAGCTCGCGAAGTGGATGGCCGACACCCGGAGCGTGCTGTTCCTCGGTCGTCACGTCGGGTACCCGATCGCGCTCGAGGGTGCGCTCAAGCTCAAGGAGCTCGCCTACATCCACGCCGAGGGGTTCGCGGCCGGTGAGCTCAAGCACGGCCCGATCGCCCTGATCGAGCCGGGGCAGATCGTCTTCGTCATCGTGCCGTCGCCGCGCGACCCCCGATCGCTGCACCCGAAGGTCGTCTCGAACATCCAGGAGATCCGCGCCCGCGGCGCCCGGGTGATCGCCATCGCGGAGGAGGGCGACGCCGCGGTGCTGCCCTTCGCGGACGAGGTCCTGCGCATCCCGCTCGCGACGCCGCTGTTCGAGCCGCTGCTGGCCGTCGCGCCGCTGCACATGTTCGGCATGGAGCTCGCCGCGGCCAAGGGCCTCGACGTGGACCAGCCGCGCAACCTCGCGAAGTCGGTCACCGTCGAGTAGGTCCGCGTCGTGATCATCGGCATCGGGGTCGACGTCGTCGACACGGAGCGGTTCCGGGGTGTGCTCGAGCGCACCCCGGCGCTCCGGACGCGGCTGTTCACCCCGGCTGAGCAGCTGCGGGACGGGGAGCCCCGACCGGTGTCGTCGCTCGCAGCCCGGTTCGCGGCGAAGGAAGCACTCATCAAGGCGTTCGGCTCGAGTGCCGGGCTGAGCTGGCAGGAGCTCGAGGTCGTCGCGGACGACCAGCGGAACCCGTCACTCACCCTGCACGAGGGCGCTCGTCGCGTGGCGTCCGACCGCGGCGTGACGAACGTCCACCTGTCGCTGTCGCACGACGGCGGGATCGCGACGGCGTTCGTCGTCATCGAAGGAGGGGACGCATGAGCGCGTTCACGGGGATCACGGTCGACCGCGAGGCCCTCATCGCGAACTACGCCACGGTGTCCGAGCGGGTCGCACCGGCCGGCGTCATCGCGGTCGTCAAGGCGAACGCGTACGGACACGGAGCCGTCGACGCCGCACGGGCGTTCGTGGACGCCGGCGCCGAGTGGCTCGGGGTCGCCGACGTCGACGAGGGCATCGCCCTCCGGCGCGCCGGCATCGACGAGGGCGTCCGGATCCTGGCGTGGCTGCACGCCCCCGACGAGGACTTCCGTCGCGCCGCGCAGTACGACGTGACACCGGCGGTGTCGAGCGTCTCGCAGCTCGCCGCCGCCGCCGACTCCGAGGTCCCCGCGGTGCACGTCTGCGTCGACACCGGGTTGAGCCGGAACGGTGCGGTCGAGTCCGAGTGGGCCGAGCTCTTCGCGACGGCCGGACGGATCGTGCGCTCCGGTGGCCGGACCCGGGTCGAGGGCCTCATGTCCCACCTGTCCAACGCGTCCCGCGCCGACGACCTCGACCAGGACGCCGCCCTGCAGCGAGCGCTCGACGGTCTCGCCGCGAACGGGATCGTTCCCGACGTGGTGCACCTGGCCGCGAGCGCCGGCAGCATCGCCGTCCCGGAGACCCGGCACGACGCCGCTCGGGTCGGGCTCGCGCTCTACGGCCTCAGCCCCTTCGCGGACCGCACCTCGGCCGACCTCGGGCTCCGCCCCGCGATGCGCGTGACCGCAGCGGTGCTCCGGACCGTCCCCGTCGCCGCGGGCGAGGGCGTCAGCTACGGCTACACCTGGCGTGCCGCGACCGACACCCGGCTCGCGGTGATCGGACTCGGGTACGCCGACGGCTTCGACCGCGACCTGGGCAACCGGGTGTCGGTGCGGATCGGCGACCGGACGTTCCCCGTCGTCGGCCGCGTGGCCATGAACGCCATGCACATCGACGTCGGCGACGCCGACGTCCGGGTCGGTGACGAGGTCGTGCTCTGGGGCGACCCGGCGGAGGGCGACCCCGCAGTCGAGGACTGGGCGGCCGCCATCGACACCATCAACTACGAGGTGGTCGCCAGGGTCGGCCGCAGCGTGGAACGGAGGACGACGTGAACGCGCCGCTGCGCCGGGCCCGGATCGACCTCGACGCCTACCGGTCGAACCTCGACCTCGTCCGTGGGTGGATGCAGCCCGTCGAGGTCATGGCGATCATGAAGGCCGACGCCTACGGGCACGGCCTCGAGCCGATCGCGCTCGCCGCCGTCGACGCCGGGGTGCGCTGGATCGGCGTCCTGACCGTCCCCGCGGCACTGCGGCTCCGGGCGATCGGCGTCGGCGAGGACGTCCGCCTGTTCACCTGGCAGCACGACCCCGCGCTCGACTTCCGCGACGCGATCGACTCCGCGATCGACCTCGGCGTCTCGAACGCCGCCGAGCTGCAGCGGGTCGTCGACGCCGTCGACCAACGCCCGGCACGCGTGCACCTCGGCGTCGACTCGGGGCTGCACCGCGACGGCGCGACGCCGGACGCCTGGCCCGAGCTGGTGTCGCTCGCCGTGGACGCCCAGCGCGCCGGCCGGATCGAGGTCGTCGCCGCGTACACGCACCTGGCGGAGTCGTCGGACGAGGACGACAGCGCCGCGGTCGCTGTGTTCGACCGGGCCGTCGAGACCGCGGAGGACCTCGGACTCGACCTGCCGATGGAGCACGTCGCAGCGTCGCTCGCCGGCCTGGAGCGCAAGGAGTTCCGCAAGGACATGGTGCGGATGGGGGCGAACCTGCTCGGGATCCCCGGAGCCGAGGGGGTCTCCGCCGCCGACCTCGGGCTCGAGCCGGTGATGACGCTCACCGCCTCGGTCGCGAAGACGAAGCGGGTGCCGGTCGGCACGGGCGTCTCCTACGACTACACGTACCGCACCGCGTCGGAGACCACCCTCGCGCTCGTGCCCGTCGGGTACGCGGACGGGGTCCCCCGCCGTGCGCAGGGGCGCGTCGAGGTCACCATCGGCGGCAAGCGGTACCCGATCGCCGGACGTGTCGCGATGGACCAGTTCCTGGTCGACGTCGGCGACGACGAGGTGCGCGTCGGCGACCAGGTCGTGCTGTTCGGCACGGGGGAGCACGGCGAGATGACCGTGCTCGAGTGGGGCGAGGCGCTCGGCACGATCGGGGAAGAGGTGACGTGCCGGATCGGCGCCAGGGTGCCCCGCGAGGTCGTCGGGCACCAGGTCGAGGGCCGCGTCGGCGACTACCTGCGGGAGCAGCCGTGACCGACGCCCGGGTGCTGCTCGACACGACGGTGTCGACGACCGACGAGATGGGTGCGCTCGGCGCCCGGCTCGCCGCGGTCCTCCGCGCGGGGGACCTCGTCGTGCTGACCGGTCCGCTCGGCGCCGGCAAGACGACGCTCACGCGCGGCCTCGGCGCCGCCCTCGGCGCGCGCGGGCAGGTGTCCAGCCCGACCTTCGTGCTCGCCCGGACGCACCCCACGACCGCCGGGCCGGACCTCGTGCACGTCGACGCCTACCGGTTGAGCGACCCCGTGGAGCTCGACGACCTCGACCTCGACTGGGACGCCTCGATCGTGGTCGTCGAGTGGGGGAGGGGCTTCGTCGACGGCATCGCGGACGACGTGCTCGACGTCGAGATCGTCCGCGCCACCGGAGCCGACGCGACGGACCCCGGGATCGACGACCTCGACCCCGACGACGTCCCCGACGAACCCCGGCGGGTCGTCGTGACCGCCACCGGTGACCGCTGGGCGGACGTCGCCCTCTGACCGCGCCGGGTCACCCGCCCGGCAGCGCCGCCATCGGGTCGATGAAGAAGTCGGCGTAGGCCGGGTCCTCGACGGCCAGCCAGCCGAGCCGGGCACGCACGAGTGCGTCGAGTTCCGCGGGCGGCAGCAGCCCCCGGCGACGCCACTGCTCGGGGTCCCGGTGCGCCGGAGTCCGGGGTGTCCAGGGCATGCGACGCTCCTCCTCGTGAACACTCGGGTGCCGTCGTACAGGTCAATCGTCGGCAGACAGCCGGGGACAGGAGGCCCGTGCGAGTTCGACGGTCTTCCGTTCCAGCCGGGTACCGAGACGCAGGCCGTGAGTCACCAGGACGCGTGTGGCTCCCGAGCGACGGATCGCGCAAGCCCGACTGTGGCGGGTGGCGCCGTTGATGACGTCTGCGCCGGGAACCGACTGCCATCCAGGCGGCGTTGCGGACTCGCATGCTGCACTGCCGAGGAACCTGCACAGGTCGTCGAACGTCGACCAGACACCGCCCGCAGCAGCGTACGGCCCGGCACCGACCGGCCAGGGGTCGAGCGTTCGGCCGGACCTGTCTCGCGGCAGGACGCGAGCGGCCGGTCGTGGTTCCAGTGTGGCGGTCGTGACTCCCGCAGGGCGTAGGACGTGCTCGACGGCCCACGCCCACCAGCTCCCGACAGCCTCGTCGAGGACTTCGCCGAGAACGGCGTAGCCGAGGTTCGAGTAGAGACGGTCGCCCTGTCGGAGCAGCGGAACGACGGTCTTCGGGTCGAGCCGACGCTCCACCAGTTCGGCGTACGGGTCGCGTTGGAACAGGGTGCGAACCGGACGCGCCATGCGCGGGAGGCCCGAACGGTGCTCGAGCAGCTCGAGCACGGAGAAGCGTGCTTCCGTGAGGCGCGGGACCACCCGGAGGACCTCGTCGTGCTCGCTGATGACCCCCTTCGCGATCGCCGTGCGCACTGCCGTGGCCGTCACCGCCTTGGTGATGCTGCCCCACTCGACCAGGTGGTCCGGCGAGTACGGCGGGACGTGATCGCGCACCATCTCGGGGACGCCGTTCCGGTCGACCCACGCAGCGATCCAGGTACCGCTGTCAGAGCTCGGGCGACGGAACACGGCCCCAACCTCCCTCGCGGCAGACGAGGCGCTTCGCGGTGCGGAGCGAGGATGAGGCGCTCAGGACGATCCGCTCTGCGCGGGCCTCGTCGAAGATCAGGTCGAGGGCGATCATCACGAGGGCGAACGACGTCAGGTTCATCAGCAGGGCTATCCCGCAGTGGAACACGATCATCAGGGAGACTGCGATCGGTCGACCGGCACGAAAGAGTACGAGGGCGGGGAAGAACACGGACGCGAGGACCGTCGCGTAGGCGGCGATGACGAGCAGCCATCCCGCATGGAAGAGGAGCGGCGTGATTCCTGGCCAGAAGAACTCCGGTACTCGAAGGATGTAGTACAGAGCCGTTCCGTCCTGCCACAACTGACCCTGCACCTTGTAGAGCCCGGCAAGGAGGCAGACGATGCAGAGCTGCACGCTGATCAGGAGCACACCGGTGTTGTGCGCGATGGTCGAGCTCGTCCGGTCGGTCCTGTGACGTCGGGACGGCCTCACCGTGACTCGATCGAAGCACCTGGTGAGCAGGAGGAACGGGATCACGAGGATGACGAGGTTGTCTCCACCGTCCATGAGGGTGGGGTTCGTCATGTACAACGACCAGATGAAGGCTCCGTGCAGACTGAGCGTGAGACGACCACCGATGCCGAGCATGACCAGCACGGCGAGCAGACATCCGACGTGGAACACGACCTCGAACCAGACCATCGACCCGCTCACGAGGTAGAGGCTGAAGGCTCCTCGAGCAGCTACGAGGTCGTGCATCATGTCCGTGCCGTACAGGCCGTCAGGTCCGAACAGGAAGCGGCGGTCTTCCCACGAGGTGGCGTAGTAGGCGACGGACACGAGTCCGACCGTCGCCCGGAGCAGACTCACCGCGGTCGGAGCATGTCGTCGTTCGTTCAGCCACCCGACGACGCGATCGAGGTTCGACGTCAGAGCGTGATCCATTGCGACTCCTCCACGCGCGTGTGCTCCGGGCTGTCGGGTGCGGTTCGCCGTGACCATCCAGGGAAGCGGTGGAACACGTAGCGCAGCTGAACAGCGGTCGGGTGAAACCCCTTCGCGCAGTCGATGCGTTGCGCTGCGTACCGGGCGAGGAGTTGTTCGGCTTCGTCCTGCGCTCGCTGCGCTTCGTCGTCCAACTGGCGCGGTCTCTCGATGTTCTTCTCCGCAAGGCGCTCGCTGACCGGATCCTCCATGAAGCGCTGCACGAGGAGATTGCTGATGACGCGGCTCTCGCGCGACGGGAACAACCGGCGGGAGTTCGATCTGCTGATTCCCGGGGTCGTAATGTCGACGAAGCCTGTCGCTCGTCGGCCGCACATCACCCTGGCGAGCACGCCGCGTTCCTCACTGATCGGGTCGGGCGCGAAGAGCTGCCAACTCTGCGAGAACCAGGGCTCGATCCGATGTGCGACGGGCGCGAGCGCGAAGCTGATCGGGGTGACGGGACCAGCGAGGACGAGGGCCAACACCGCATAGGTGCACACCACCAGAACAGACGCGGCGGAGCAGAGTCGTTCCTTCATGATCCTCCTGAGAGGTGGCGCTCTGCGCAGAGCGCCACCTCCTGATCAGCGATCGAAGTAGCTGGCTTCGAGGTCGGCGGTCGATCCGCCCGGTACCGATGACCGCCCGAGCACGCTGGCCCAGGAGAGGACCTTGGCGGCGTCCCGAGGGGAAGTCGCTGCCTTGAAGCCGGCGTACAGGGCCTTGGCGACGCCCGCAGCCGCCCGAGGCTCATCGTGCGGGGCTGAGTCGGTCGTCGTCGTCGAGGCTCGCTCCATCGCCGGCGTCGTCGGAGCGGGCTGAGCAGCAGCGCTGACCGCAGGGACGAGCACCGCACCCGTCACCAGAGCGGCGGTAGCCGTCGCGTTGAGCACCTTCATGTTGGTCATGGTCCTCCTTCGGAGATAGGTGGCACGCAACGTATCGAGTATCAATGGCCGCACGCAAGGGGTGTCGGGACGCGGACGGGGCGGTCGGACCTACGATGGACGGGTGCTCCTCGCCATCGACACGTCCGCCGGTACCTCCGTCGCCGTCGTCGACCCGGCCACCGGCCGTGCCGTCGCCGAGCGCAGCACCGACGACTCCCGCCGCCACGCCGAGGTGATCGGACCGTTCCTGGCCGACGTCCTCGCCGAGGCCGGCATCACCGGCACCGACGTCACCGGTGTCGTGGCCGGCATGGGGCCCGGTCCGTTCACCGGCCTGCGCGTCGGCATCGCCGCCGCCCGCACCTTCGCCGCCGCCCGCGGCGTCCCGTTCCTGCCGCTCGTCAGCCACGACGCCATCGCTGCCAACCAGGCCCAGGACGGACCGTTCGTCGTCCTGACGGACGCGCGCCGTCGCGAGGTCTACTGGAGCGCGTACGACCAGACCCGCACGCGTGTCGCGGGTCCGGGACTCGCGAAGCCGGCCGACCTGGACGAGGCGATCCGTGCCTCCCGGCCGGACGCCGTCGACTGGCCCCGCGCGACCGTCGCGACGGTCCCGGCCGGGAGGCTCGGGGCGCTCGCCGCGGACCGGCTCGCCTCCGGCGCGCCCTTCGCCGACGACACCCCCCTCTACCTGCGCGACCCCGACGTGACCGTGCCCGGCGCGCCCAAGCGGGTCGTCCGGTGACCGGACTGCCGTCGGGGCTGCGGCTGCGCCGCGCGGTGCCGCAGGACCTCGACGACGTCATGTTCCTCGAGCAGGCGTCCTTCCCGACCGACGCGTGGTCCTCGTCGCAGATGGCGGGGGAGCTGTGGTCCCCGCACGGGTACTACGTGGTCGTGGAGACGACGGAGGGCGGGGCGCCGACGGTCGTCGGGTACGCCGGACTGTCGTCGCTCGCGGGCAACCCCGTCGCCGACGTGCAGACCATCGCGGTCGCCGCGGAGCAGCGGGGCAGGGGCATCGGGAAGGTGCTCTTCACCGAGCTCCTCGACGAGACCGGACGGCGCGGCGTGCACGAGGTGTTCCTCGAGGTCCGGGCGGACAACCCGGTGGCGCAGGCGATGTACACCGCGGCAGGGTTCGAGCGGATCGCCGTCCGCCCCCGCTACTACCAGCCCGACGGTGTCGACGCGTGGGTGATGCGGGCGGAGCTCCCCGTCTCGCCCGGTGCGTCCTCCGCCGTCGGGCCGATCGGACAGGAGACCCTCGGTGAGCGCGACTGAACCCCTGGTGCTCGGGATCGAGACGAGCTGCGACGAGACCGGGGTGGGGATCGTCCGTGGGACCACCCTGCTGGCGAACGTCATCGCGTCGAGCATGGACGAGCACGCCCGCTACGGCGGCGTCGTGCCCGAGGTCGCCGCGCGGGCGCACCTCGAGGCGATGACGCCGACCCTGCACGAGGCGCTCGACCGTGCCGGCGTCACCCTCGACGAGCTCGACGCCGTCGCCGTCACGGCCGGCCCGGGGCTCGCGGGTGCCCTGATGGTCGGCGTCGGCGCGGCCAAGGCCCTCGCCGTCGCGACGGGCAAGCCCCTGTACGGCGTGAACCACCTGGTCGGGCACGTCGGTGCCGACGTCCTGCGCGCCGACGGCAGCGCGATCGAGCTGCCGACCGTGGCGCTGCTCGTCTCCGGTGGGCACACGTCGCTGCTGCTCGTGCGGGACCTCGTCGGCGACGTCGAACTGCTCGGCGAGACGATCGACGACGCCGCGGGCGAGGCGTTCGACAAGGTCGCACGGCTGCTCGGCCTGCCGTACCCGGGCGGGCCGCAGATCGACCGGGCGGCGGCGGACGGCGACCCCACCGCGATCCGGTTCCCGCGGGGTCTGACGCTGCCGAAGGACATGGCGCAGCACCGGTACGACTTCTCGTTCTCGGGGCTGAAGACCGCCGTCGCGCGGTGGGTCGAGAAGTGCCGCGACGAAGGGCGTGAGGTCCCGGTCGCCGACGTCGCGGCGTCGTTCCGCGAGGCCGTCGTCGACGTGCTCCTGACGAAGGCGCTCGCCGCCTGCCGCGACACCGGTGTCGACCGGCTGCTGCTCGGCGGCGGGGTCGTGGCGAACGCCCGGCTGCGTGCCGTGGCCGAGGAACGCTGCGCGGCCGCCGGGGTCGCGCTGCGGATCCCGCCGTTCGACCTGTGCACCGACAACGGCGCCATGATCGCGGCGGTCGGGGCGCGTCTGGTGGCCGAGGGGCACGCGCCGAGCGACCTCGGCATCGCGGCGGACTCCACACTGCCGGTGACGACCGTCCAGGTCTGAGCCGCGGGTCCCGGTCGCGGGCGTCGGTCGGGCCGGTGCAGGCCCGGGTCTGCCGGTGCGGGCGCTGGTCGGGCTCGTGCACGGCTGCGCCTGAACCCGTTCGCGGCCCGTGTGGGAGGATGCTCAGCAGGCACCGACCGACCGGGTGCCGGGAGGGGTGGACGGTGTCCGATCAGAACCAGTGGCCGAAGCCGGGCGAGTCGAGCGGGGGCGACGACGGTCGGCCGCAGCAGGACCGGCAGCCGGACGGCCAGCAGTCGGGCACGCCGCAGTCGGACAGCCAGCAGGGCTCGCCGTCCGCGCGGTCGTCGAACGGGAACCCGTACGCGCAGCCGTCGCAGGACTCCCCGTACGGCCAGGGGCAGCAGTCCGCGAACCCGTACACGCAGCCCCAGCAGTCGTCGGGCAACCCGTACGCGCAGCAGCAGCAGCCGGGCAACCCGTACGGCCAGCAGCAGCACAATCCCTACGCGCAGCAGTCGCAGCAGGGGAACCCGTACGCGCAGCAGCAGCCGGGCAACCCGTACGCACAGCAGCAGCAGTCGCGGCCGGGGAACCCGTACGCAGCCTCGGGCCCCCAGCACAACCCCTACGCGCCGCAGCAGGGGAGCAACCCGTACGCGTCCCCGTACGCCACCGCCGGCTACCAGCCGTACGCCCAGCGCCCGAAGACGAACACCATGGCGATCCTGTCGATCGTGTTCAGCGGCGTCGCCGGCCTCTCGCTGCTGACCTTCGTCTTCGCGTTCTTCGCGGTGCTCGCCGGTCCGGCGGGGGCGATCCTCGGACACCTGGCGCTCGGCAAGACGAAGGCGACGGGGGAGTCCGGTCGCGGCCTGGCACTCGCCGGCATCATCGTCGGGTGGGTCGCGACGGGCATCGCCCTGATCGGGATCATCGTGTTCTTCGTGCTGATCGCCAACTCCGGCGGCGGGTACTCCGACCCGTACGACTACGACTCGGGCGCCTTCATCCGCTGACCCGCTCTGCTCCACGAGAGCGACAGGACCCCGCCGGACATCGGCGGGGTCCTGTCGCTTCCGCGGACGAGACCGGACGGACGCGCACCCGTGGAACCGGCCGCGGGCGCCGCCCCGCGGCCTACCCGGCCACGTCGGTGAGCCGCTCGCACAGGAGCGCGGTGTGCCGTCCCTCCAGGCGGGTGAGCACGAGCGTGACCGACCGCCGCCCCCGCAGTCGCAACCGCTTCCGGAACTGCGCCGGGTCCACGTCGACCCCGCGCTTCTTGATCTCGACCGTGCCGACGTCCTCCGCGGCCAGGCGCGCGGCAAGCTGCTTCACGTCGAGCGGCATCGTGTCGAGCACGCGGAACCCCTGCGCGAACGGCGTCGTCACGGCCCGGTCCGAGGTGACGTACGCGATGCCCTCGGAGAGCATGCGCCCGTCGATCGAGCGGGCCAGGTCGCCGATCAGCCGGGCGCGGATGACCGCGCCGTCCGGCTCGTACAGGTAGGCGCGGACGGGGCCGACCTCGACGTCCTCGGCGTCGGCGGGACCGCTCAGCTCGGCGATGCCGTGCGCGCCGATCACCGTCGCCGCGCGCCGCACACCAGCGCGCGCGAGGGGGCCGGACCAGAGGACGAGCTCGACGACCTCGCGGTCGACGGAGACCCACTGCGCCTCGAGCGTGTCCGGGATCAGGTCGCGGTCGATCCCCGGCCCGAGCTTGACGCCGGTCGGGGTGGTCGTGGCCGCGGCGAACACGGTGTCGAGCGACGGCGACCAGTCGTCCGGGTCGGCCAGGCGCTTCGTGTTCGCGTGCCCGGCGGTCCGTCGCGCGGGGTCCATCCACACGCCGTCGACGCGCGACAGGTCGAACGCTGCTGCGTCGCCGAGCTCGACCCGCGCGTTCTGCCACAGCGCGAGGTTGTGCGTCGCGACCGCTGCGGTCACCTCGTCGCGGTCGACCGCGGTGACGTCGAGGTCGAGCGCCGCCATCGCCATGGCGTCGCCGCCGATGCCGGAGCCGAGGTCGGCGACCCGGGTGAGGCCGGCCGCGGCGAACCGGCCGGCGTGCTGCGCGGCGACCTGCAGCCGCGTGGCCTGCTCGAGACCGGCCTCGGTGAAGAGCATGCGCGCGGCGAAGTCCCCGAACTTCGCACGTGCCTTCTGCCGGAGCTTCGCCTGGGTGAGCACGGCGGCGACGAGGCCGGGATCGTGCCCCTCGCCCCGCAGCCGGGACACCACCCGGACGATCTCGCCCCCGTCCGAGACGCCGGGGGTACGGTCGAGCAGGGCCATCCCCTCGGGGGTCAACAGCTGGGCGAGGTCGGCGGCTTCCACCCGACGATCCTCCCAGGTCGCCGGGGAGTCCGAACCGTGCTGGCACTCGGATTGACCGAGTGCCAGACTGTCCCTAGACTCGCGTTGGCACTCTCCTGTGCGTAGTGCCAACCGGTTCCCATCTGTACCGAGTCAGTACCGAGAAAGAAGAGGTCACCGTGGCCGTCACCATCAAGCCGCTCGAGGATCGCATCGTCATCCGCCAGGTCGAGGCGGAGCAGACCACCGCTTCCGGTCTCGTCATCCCGGACACCGCGAAGGAGAAGCCCCAGGAGGGCGAGGTCGTCGCCGTGGGCCCGGGTCGCATCGACGACAACGGCAACCGCGTGCCGCTCGACGTCGCCGTCGGCGACAAGGTCATCTACTCGAAGTACGGCGGCACCGAGGTCAAGTACTCCGGTGAGGACCTGCTCGTCCTCTCGGCGCGCGACGTCCTCGCGGTCATCGAGCACTGAGACCAGCAGCTCTCGTCACGAACGCCCCGTCCGGCTCGCAGCCGGCGGGGCGTTCGTGCGTCGGCCCGTCGGTCGGTCGGCCCGTCGGTCGGTCGGGCGGCCCGTCGGTCAGTCGCCCCATCGGTCGGTCGGCCCATTGGTCGGTCGGCCTGGAGGCGCGCTGTCCGCCCGCAGCGTCTGCGCCCCTTCCTAGGATGGTTCCGTGAGTGAACCGACAGCGGCACGTCCGGCACGCAGCGAGGCCTCCGTCGGTGTCGTGCAGGCGATCGTCGCGTACGGCCTGTGGGGGCTCATGCCCCTGCTCTTCGCGGCGATGGCGCCCGCCGGCGCGTTCGAGATCGTCGCCTGGCGGATCGTCTTCGGGCTGGTCTTCTGCGCCGTGGCGATCGCCGTCACCCGGTCGTGGCTCCGCACCCGCTCCCTGCTCGCCCAGCGTCGGGTGATGCTCGTGATGGGGCTCGCGGCCGTCCTCATCCTGGTGAACTGGACCGTGTACGTCGCCGCGACGACGACGAGCCACACGGTCGAGGCCGCGCTCGGCTACTTCATCAACCCGCTCGTGACGATCGCACTCGGCGTCGTCGTGCTCCGCGAGCGCCTCCGTGCGGCGCAGTGGGCGGCCGTCGGCATCAGCGTCGTCGCCGTCGTCGTCATCGCGGTCGGCTACGGACAGGTGCCGTGGATCTCGCTCGCACTGGCGTTCTCGTTCGGCCTCTACGGCCTGGTGAAGAAGCGGGTCGGCGGCACCGTCGACGCGCTCAGCGGGCTGACGATCGAGACCGTCTGGCTGCTGCCGATCGCGGTCGGGGCGCTCGTCGTGCTCGGCGTCACCGGTCTCGGCGGCGGGGTGACGTTCACGAGCGAGGGCTGGCCGCACGTCCTCGTCACCGTGCTCACCGGGCCGGCGACCGCGGTGCCGCTGCTGCTCTTCGCGTCGTCGGCGCGGCGGGTGTCGCTGTCGACGCTCGGACTGACGCAGTACCTGGCTCCGGTGATGCAGCTGCTGGTCGGGGTGGTCGTGCAGCACGAGGCGATGCCGCCCGCGCGGTGGATCGGCTTCGGGATCGTCTGGGCAGCGCTCGTGGTCCTGACGGTCGACAGTTTCGTGGCGGCCCGGGCCGCGCGCCGCCGGACGCTCGCGCCCACGGCAGCCGAGCCGGTGTGACGGAGGGGAGCCGCGCCTCCCGTCCGGCTGCCGCTCGCGCCGGGCACCGCATGAGTCCGCTCGTGTGTCCAGCCCGCGGAGTGGAAGCCGAAAGCGACAGTCCCCCGCCGAAGATCGGCGGAGGACTGTCGCTTTCGCGGTGGTGTTACTTCGAGACCGAGCCCTGGATGGCGCTCTGGTACACGGGCTTGTTGTCGCCGTCGAACTTGTAGATGCCGATGTAGGCGCTCGACGGGTCGTTCTTGCTGTCGAACGGACCGATGCCGGACGGGCCGGTGTACTGGATGGACTCACCCTTGTCGAGCAGGTCCTTGCACGCCTTGAACGTCTCGCACTTGGTGCCGCCGTCCGCGCCGGACACCGCAGCCATGTTGGCCTGGATGGTGCCCGAGTCGGTGCCCTTGCCCTTCACCGCAGCCAGTGCGGCCAGGGTCGTGGCGTCGTACGACTCAGCGGCGTACGAGTAGTCGGTGAGCCCCTTGCCCGCGGTCTTCTGGTAGTAGTCCGACAGACGCTGCTTCAGCTCGTCCTTCGGGCTGGCGCCCGGGATCGTGCCCTGCGCGCCCTCGAGGGTGCCCGGGTCGAAGTCCTTCGAGTAGTCCGCCGTGTTGCCGTCGGACATGTAGATCTTCGACATGTCGGCGTTCTGCGACTTGAGCTCCGGGATGATCGACTTCGTCTCGTCGAAGGCGAGCACCACGATGGCGTCCGGCTTCGCGGCGAGCGCAGCGGTGACCTCGGACGAGAACGTCGTCTGGCCGGGCGGGAACTCCTGGCCCTTGCCCTTGCCCCCGTAGACGACCTGGCCGCCCGAGTCCTCGACCGCCTTCTGCACGGTGTCGCGGAGGCCCGTGCCGTAGGTGTCGTTGAAGACCAGGAACGCGACCTTGGCGTTGCCGTCACCGGTGATGAGCTGGCCGAGCGCCGAACCCTGCACCGAGTCCGGCGGAGCGGTCCGGAAGTAGTGCGACGAGTACCCGGACAGGTCGGTCGCGGTGTTCGCCGGCGAGATCTGCACGATGCAGTTGCTCGTCAGCTGGTCGATGACGTTCAGCGTGACGCTGGACGACTCCGCACCGATGACGACCGGCACCTTGGCGTTGACGAGCTTCGTCGCGGCCGAGCTCGACACGGTCATGTCGTTGCTGTCACCCGAGTCGGTCGCGGGGTCGATGCTGACGTCCTTGTCGAGCACGCCGCCGGCCGAGTTGATGTCCTCGACCGCGAGGCCGACACCGGCCTCGGCGGGCGGGTTGAGGTACGACAGGGTGCCCGTCAGCGGGAGGATCGTGCCGATCTTCAGCGCGTCGGTACCCGGGGTGTCGGGGGCCTTGCAGCTCGCCGCCGGGTCCTTCTTCGCACCGCCGGCGGAGGCGGACGAGGTGGATTCGGCGCTGCCGCTGGTGGAACACGCGGCGAGGAGGAGCGCTGCCGCTCCCGCCACTGCCAGTGCCGTGGTGGCACGGGTGGTTCTGGTCATCCGTGGAGCCCTTTCTCTGCGCGGAGGCCCAACCGCATCGGGTCGAGCGCGGTCTCCTCCGCGTGGGTTGCCGAGAAAACTAGGGCCGAAGTGTTTCGCGTGTGTGTCCGAGATCGACACCTGGACGTTTCGTTACACACCCGTGACGAAACTGAGGAGGCGCACGGGAACCCCTGATGAGGAGTCCGTCCGGACGGTGCGCTGTACAGGAGGCGCGGTTCCGGGCGGCCGATGCGGGCCTCGCGCGTACGGTCCGGGCCATGAGCGACGCTGCTTCCACGACCACTTTCCGTCCCACCCGCTCGATCGTCACCGGTGCCGAGTCCGGCATCGGGAAGGCCACCGCGGTGGCGCTCGCCGCCGCCGGCATGGACGTCGGCATCACCTACCTGTCCGAGCCGGAACGCGCCGAGGAGACCGCCGCCGAGGTCAGGCAGGCCGGGCAGCGGGCCTTCGTCGAGCAGATCGACGTGACGCAGCTCGACCAGGCCGCGGCAGTGATCGACCGGCTCGTGACACGGCTCGGCGGCGTCGACGTCATCGTGGCCGACGCCGGGACGGGCGACAACGCGCCGTTCCTCGACCTCACGCTCGACCAGTGGCGGCACACGGTCGCAACGGACCTCGACGGGGCGTTCGTCACGATCCAGGCGGCCGCACGGCACATGGTGCGACAGGGGACCGGCGGGCGGGTCATCGGCATCACGAGCGTGCACGAGCACCAGCCCCGGTACGGATCGAGCGCGTACGACGCCGCGAAGCACGGGCTCGGCGGACTCCTCAAGACCATCGCGATCGAGCTCGCAGAGCACGGCATCACCGCGAACGCGGTCGCGCCGGGCGAGATCGCGACCCGGATGACGGGCGCCGAGGACGAGGATCCGCACACGATCTCCCGTCCCGGGGTCCCGCTCGGGCGGCCGGGCAACGCGTGGGAGATCGCCGCCGCGGTGGCCTTCCTCGCGTCGCCGGCATCGTCGTACATCACCGGGGTGTCCCTCCCCGTCGACGGCGGCATGCTGCAGATGGGCCCCCACGGCGGCAGCCACATCACGTCCGACGACTGGCGCAGCGCGTAGGTCGCTCGTCCCGTCCGCCCACACTGGGTCGAGACGCCGGCGTCGGGTCCAGACACCCTGGAAGCGTGGAGACGCCCTCGAATCCAACGGCGTCTCGGCAGTTCGGCGGTGCATCGGGCAGACGCCGGCGCCTCGAGGTGCAGCGATCCCCTCGAGACGCCGGCGTCTCGATGAACCGGTGGGGCAGGCACCCGGTCATCGCGCCCGCCCGTCCCAGCCTCGTCCGAGCGGGAGGCCCGCTTCGAGCAGCACGGGTGCCAGGAGCGCCGGGTCGAGTGCTTCGCGCATGCCCCACCGAGCGAACCCCCTGACCTCGGGCGCCCGTCGCAGTGCGTCCTCGCGGCGCTTCTCGGACCAGAGCGCCGAAGGATCGTCGTACTTCACCCGGCCGTCGAACTCCCCGACGATGCCTTCGGACGGCCACCAGAAGTCGACCCGGAAGCGCCCGGCATCGGTCACGAACTCCCGCTGCAGCACAGGCGAGGCGACCCTGAGGTCCCGCATCGTCACCCTGCTGAGCGACTCGCCCGCGGACTCTGCAGCTCCGTCGGCGATCTCGAGCGCCTGCCGTGCGACGCCCGAGCCCCGCCCACCGGAGCGCGGTGCGAAGGCACGCTCGAGCTCGGGGAGCGCAACGGTGTGGCTGTGCAGCACGTGATCGAGCACCATGACGACGTGGGGCAGCGGCACGACGTGTGCGATGTCGGTCACCGTGCGGAGCAGCGATGTGACAGGAACGGTGTCGAGGACGGCGACGTCACGCTCGGCCAGTGCACCGGTGTGCCGGACGACGCCTCGGCCGACGTGCGTCTTCGACAGGACCGGATCGGTCACGTGCAGGCGCCAGTCCCAGCGCCCGAGTTCGGGGAGGCCCCACAGTGCCCCGGCCGACCGGTGCGAGACGACCGCTGGACGGTGCAGTGCTGCAACGCGGGCGCGCACCACGAGTCGACGGCGCCCGGGCCCGTCGAGTGCGTCCCACGCCTCGCGCTCGACCCCCACCCCGTGGAACAGGCGGACCGGATCGCGGAGGTCCGCCGGACGAGCGGCGAGGACGGGAGTCGGCGTGGCTGACATGCGCGGCAGTCTCGCGCGACCACGCCGCGGACGGGAGATGACCGCCCGAGCTGTGGAGCGCCTCCCGGCCGACATCAGGTGTGGAGGGCGTCGCGAGACGCCCCCGTCAACGGGAAACGCCCCCGGAGCACCGAGACGCCGCCGGATTCGGCGGCGTCTCGATGTGACGGGGGCGTCTCGCGGGGGTGGGAACGAGGCGGGGTCAGCCGCGGTAGTTCGGGGCCTCGACGACCATCTTGATGTCGTGCGGGTGCGACTCCTTGAGCCCGGCCGCGGTGATGCGGACGAACTTGCCGCGGGCCTTGAGCTCCGGCACCGTGCGACCACCGACGTAGAACATCGACTGCCGCAGACCGCCGACGAGCTGGTAGACGGCGTTCGCGACCGAGCCGCGGTAGGGGACCTGACCCTCGATGCCCTCGGGGATGAGCTTCTCGTCCGAGGGGACGTCCGCCTGGAAGTAGCGGTCCTTCGAGTACGAGGTCTTCTCGCCGCGGGTCTGCAGCGCGCCGAGGGAGCCCATCCCGCGGTACGCCTTGTACTGCTTCCCGCCGACGAAGACGAGCTCGCCCGGGCTCTCGTCGGTGCCCGCGAGGAGCGAGCCGAGCATGACGGTGTCGGCACCGGCGACCAGGGCCTTCGCGATGTCGCCCGAGTACTGCAGCCCGCCGTCGGCGATGACCGGCACGCCGGCCTCGCGCGCGGCGAGCGACGCCTCGTACACGGCGGTGACCTGCGGGACGCCGACGCCGGCGACCACGCGGGTGGTGCAGATCGAGCCCGGGCCGACGCCGACCTTGACCGCGTCCACGCCCGCGTCGATGAGGGCCTGCGCACCCTGTCGGGTCGCGACGTTGCCGCCGATGACGTCGATGCCGGCGAAGGACGGGTCGGCCTTGAGACGGCGGACCATGTCGAGCACACCCTCGCTCTCGCCGTTCGCGGTGTCGACGACGAGCACGTCCACGCCCGCGTCGCGCAGCGCCTCGGCGCGCTGCCAGGCGTCGCCGAAGAAGCCGATCGCAGCACCGACCCGCAGGCGGCCCTCGTCGTCCTTCGTGGCGTCCGGGTACTTCTCGCTCTTGTCGAAGTCCTTGACGGTGATGAGGCCGCGGAGCTTGCCGGCGGCGTCGACCAGCGGGAGCTTCTCGATCTTGTGCTGCGCGAAGATCGCGACGGCGTCCTCGGGGTCGATGCCCTCGGCCGCGGTGATGAGCGGCGCCTTCGTCATGACGTCGCGGACGAGCGTCGTACCCATCTCGAACGGGGCGACGAAGCGCATGTCTCGGTTGGTGATGATGCCGACCAGCGTGCCGTCCGCCTCGACGACCGGCAGGCCGGAGACGCGGAACTGCCCGCAGACGGCGTCGACCTCGGCCACGGTGGCATCCGGGCTCGTCGTGACTGGGTTCGTGATCATGCCCGACTCGGACCGCTTGACCTTGTCGACGTACGCGGCCTGGTCCTCGATCGACATGTTGCGGTGCAGGATGCCGATGCCGCCCTGACGGGCCATGGCGATCGCCATGCGGGCCTCGGTCACGGTGTCCATCGCCGCCGACAGCAGCGGGACGTGCACGTCGATGCGCTTGGTGAGCCGGGACGTCGTGGACGCCTCGCTCGGGATGACGTCGGTGTGCCCGGGCAGGAGCATGACGTCGTCGTACGTGAGTCCGATGAATCCGAACGGATCCGGCTGGTCCATGGGTCCCCTTCGTGGGCGAGGTGAAGTGGTGGCACCGGGGCGCGTCGTCGGGTTCCCGATGGGCCATGGTAACGCGCGCGACACGCGGAGCATTCCTGCTTCCCCCGACGGACGGACCTGACAAGCAGCTGTGCGCGACGTCGCAGCTGCTTCCTGAGAATCCTGTACCGGCCGGACGGGCGGATCCATGCGGATCGAGGGGGTGTCGGTCACGAATGCAGCACGATTTGTGCAGGAGACGTGCTGGAAACACGGGGGACACAAAAAATCCCTATGGTCCTCGACTATCCGAACGAGAGGCTCATCCGTGGGTTCCATCACTCCGCCGGGGTCAGCGCTCATGCGCCGGCTCCGCCGTGGGGCACCAGACCGCCGCAAGCGCCTGGTCCTCGCCGCAGTACTCTTCCTCGCTTTCCTCGCCACCTTCGCGGTCGACTGGGCAGTGTCGCCCGCGGCCGACGCGGCGACGAGCAGTCCCTCCGCCAGCAGCAGCCCGAGCACCGGCAGCGCGTCCACCGCCGACGGCCCCTGCGTCGTCAGCCCGACGAACGGCTGCATCCGGGGCACCATCCTCGACTCCGAGCGGAAGCCCGCCAGCGGTGTCGACGTCGACGTCGTCGGCGCCGGCGGCTTCGCCCAGACCGCGACGACCGACGACTCCGGCCGCTGGTCCGTCTCGGTCACGACCGCCGGGCAGTACACGGTGAGCGTCGACCAGGACTCGCTGCCGAAGGGGCAGTACCTGACGAACGCCGCCGATGCGGACCGCAAGGTGAACGCCACGCTCAACGCCAACGTCGGCCAGATCTTCCAGCTGTCCGACCAGCAGGGCGCCACGACCAGCGACGACACGAGCAGCGTCAGTGCCGCACGTG
Source organism: Curtobacterium sp. SGAir0471 (assembly GCF_005490985.1). Taxonomy (NCBI): domain Bacteria; kingdom Bacillati; phylum Actinomycetota; class Actinomycetes; order Micrococcales; family Microbacteriaceae; genus Curtobacterium; species Curtobacterium sp. SGAir0471. The sequence continues at coordinate 3,258,266 of NZ_CP027869.1, read as the reverse complement.
CCTGGCAGCAGCTCGCCTCGGGCATCCGGCTCGGGCTCCTCATCGCCCTGGCGTCGGTCGGCCTCTCGCTCATCTACGGCACCACCGGCCTGTCGAGCTTCTCGCACGGCGAGCAGGTGACGCTCGGTGGTCTCCTCGCCTACGTGTTCGCGAACCAGCTCGGCTGGAACATCTGGGTCACCGGCATCGTCGTCACGCTGCTCTGCGCGGCCACCGGCTACCTGCAGGACGCGGCGATCTGGCGGCCACTCCGCCGTCGCCGGATCAGCCTCACCCAGCTGATGATCGTCACGATCGGCCTGTCGATCGCCGCGCAGTACGCCTTCCAGTACTTCTTCGGTGCCTCGACCGTCCGCATCCAGCAGGGCAACCCCGAGACGGTGACCTTCGCCGGCCTGACGCTGACCGTGCAGTCCTACGTCGCGATGGGCATCGCGCTCGTGGTGCTCGTCGGCACGGGCCTGTTCCTCGCGAAGACCCGCTTCGGCCGCGCCACCCGCGCCGTGTCGGACAACCCGGCGCTCGCCGCGGCGTCCGGCATCGACGTCGACCGGGTGATCCGGTTCGTGTGGACGCTCGCCGCCGGCCTCGCGGGCCTGTCCGGCGTGATGCTCGGCCTGGTCCTCAACGGTGTGAACTGGCAGACCGGTCTCCAGCTGCTGCTGCTCATGTTCGCGTCCGTCACGCTCGGCGGTCTCGGCACCGCGTACGGCGCCCTCGTCGGCTCGATGATCATCGGCATCGTCGTCGAGCTCACGAACCTCGTGCTGCCGGGTGACTTCAAGTACGCCACGGCCCTCGTGATCCTCATCCTCATCCTGCTGTTCCGGCCGCAGGGCATCTTCGGTCGCGCCGAGCGCATCGGCTAAGGGAGCACCGACATGGACTACATCCTGAACCTGCTGTCCTCGCTGACGCAGGAGGCGCTCGCCCCCACCACAGCGGCGTTCGCCCTGGCCGCGATCGGCCTGAACGTGCACTTCGGTCTGACCGGCCTGATCAACATGGGCCAGGCGGCGTTCCTGCTGCTCGGTGCCTACGGCTTCGCGATCTCGATCACGAACGGCCTGCCCTTCGTCATGGCGGTCCTCGTCGCGCTGGCGGTGGCCATCGTCTTCGCCGTCATCCTCGGCATCCCGACCCTGCGGTTGCGCGGGGACTACCTGGCGATCGTGACGATCTCCGGTGCCGAGATCATCCGCATGGTCGGACGCTCCAGCCTGCTGACGAACACCACCGGTGGTTCGAACGGCATCGCCGGCTCGGCCTACCGCGACCCGTTCAACGCGCTGAGCCCGCTGCCCGACGGCACCACGAGCATCCTGTGGTTCACGTACTCGAACAACGGGGTCAACGGCTGGTGGATCCGCATCGCCGCGTGGGGCCTCGTGGCGCTCTTCACCCTCGTGCTCTTCCTGCTCATGCGCAGCCCGTGGGGCCGCGTCGTGAAGGCGATCCGCGAGGACGAGGACGCCGTCCGCTCCCTCGGCAAGAACGTCTACTCGTACAAGATGCAGGCGCTCGTGTTCGGTGGTGCCCTCGGGGCGCTCGCCGGGGTCATCTACGTGCTGCCGAGTTCGGTGCAGCCGGACGCCATGGGCCGCTCGATGACCTTCTTCATCTGGACCGCGCTCATCCTCGGCGGTGCTGCGACCGTCTTCGGTCCGGTGCTCGGGGCGATCCTGTTCTTCGTCGTGCGGCTGTTCGTCCGCACCCTGGCCGGGGACTTCATCCCCGACTCGATCATGAACGCGCAGCAGGCGGAGCAGTTCTCCTACGTGCTCGTCGGTGTCGCGCTCATGCTCCTCATCGTGTTCCGGCCACAGGGACTCCTGGGCAACAAGAAGGAGCTGTCGTTCAGTGTCTGAGACCTACACCCACACGAAGTCCGACCCGATCCTGACGGTCGACGGCGTCACCCGGCACTTCGGCGGCATGACCGCGGTCGACGTCGACCACCTCGAGGTGCAGCGCGGCACCATCACCGCGCTCATCGGCCCGAACGGCGCCGGCAAGACGACGTTCTTCAACCTGCTCACCGGGTTCGACAAGCCGAGCCCCGGTGCGACGACCCGCTTCAACGGCGACACGCTGCAGAAGACGAGCGCGACGCACATCGCGAACAAGGGCATGGTGCGCACGTTCCAGCTCACGAAGGCGCTGAGCCGCCTCACCGTGATGCAGAACATGCTGCTCGGCGCCCGCGACCAGCCGGGCGAGAACTTCTTCGTCGGCCTGGTCCCGGCGCTCTGGCGGAAGCGCGAGCGCGAGATCACCGCGAAGGCCGAGGACCTGCTCGCGCGCTTCAAGCTCCTCGAGAAGAAGGACGACTACGCCGGCTCGCTGTCCGGCGGTCAGCGCAAGCTCCTCGAGATGGCCCGAGCGCTCATGTCCGACCCGACGATGATCATGCTCGACGAGCCGATGGCCGGCGTGAACCCCGCGCTCACCCAGTCGCTGCTCGGGCACATCCAGTCCCTGCGCGACGACGGCATGACCGTCCTCTTCGTCGAGCACGACATGCACATGGTCCGGCACATCTCGGACTGGGTCGTGGTGATGGCCGAGGGCAAGGTCGTCGCCGAGGGGCCGGCGGACACGGTGATGGACGACCGCGCCGTCATCGACGCGTACCTCGGTGCGCACCACGACACCGACCTGGGCGACGACTCGCTCCTCACCGAGGAGACCTACGAGGAGCTGGCCGAAGAGGTGGCGGAAGAAGAAGCGGCGGACGACCACCACAAGGCGGACGACCACCGCAAGCAGGACGAGCAGGAGGCGACCCGATGACCGACGCACCGAACGCAGCGGACGCGAGCCGCGCCTCCAGTCCGGCGACCGGCGCGACCGGCGCGACCGCGACGGTCGACCGCGGCGAGCCCGTCCTCACCGCGAAGAACCTCGTCGCCGGGTACCTGCCGGGCGTCAACATCCTCAACGGCTGCGACCTCGACTGCTACCCGGGCGAGCTCATCGGCATCATCGGCCCGAACGGTGCCGGCAAGTCGACGCTCCTCAAGGCCCTGTTCGGCCTCGTCTCGATCCGCGAGGGCTCGGTGTCCCTGCAGGGCGAGGACATCACCAACCTCAAGGCGAACAAGCTCGTGCAGGCCGGCGTCGGCTTCGTGCCGCAGACGAACAACGTGTTCCCCTCGCTCTCGATCGAGGAGAACCTGCAGATGGGCCTGTACCTGCGCCCGAAGAAGTTCGCGGAGCGGCTCGAGGTCATCTACGACCTGTTCCCGGTCCTCGGCCAGCGGCGCACCCAGCGGGCGGGCTCCCTGTCCGGTGGTGAGCGGCAGTCGGTCGCGATGGCCCGCGCGCTGATGATGGACCCGAAGGTGCTGCTGCTCGACGAGCCCTCCGCGGGCCTGTCGCCGGTGCGCCAGGACGAGACCTTCATCCGCACCCGCCGGATCAACAAGGCCGGGGTGTCGATCATCATGGTCGAGCAGAACGCGCGACGCTGTCTGCAGATCTGCGATCGTGGGTACGTGCTCGACCAGGGGAGGAACGCGTACTCGGGCACCGGGCGCGAGCTCGCCGACGACCCGAAGGTCATCGAGCTCTACCTGGGGACGCTCGCCAAGGACGTCGACTCCGCTCGCTGAGCGGGGCCGACCCGCGGGTACTGCTGTGGGGGTGGTACCCGCACCCCGACGGGGCCGCGCAGGCTGCTGGACGCGCCGCGCGGCCCCGTCCTCACGCCGGGTGGTCTGCGGGCAGCCGTTGGGCGCCGTTGGTCGCCGCCCCGAGACGCCGGCGTCCGCCCGAGGCGCCGGCGTCCGCCCGAGACGCCGTGATCACCCCGGGACACCGCCGGATCCGGGTGCGTCTCGCGTCGTCCGGTGCGTCTCGCGGCGACGCCGGCGTCTCGCGCCCGCCGCGCCCCACCCGCACCCGGCCTGGAGGCGCGACCCACCCCCGCCCCGCCGCGCCCGCCCCCGGCACCCCGGCTGACCACCCGTCGGCTAGCGTGACGCACGTGCGCACCCCCGGCCGCCTCGTGCTCGACGCCCTCGTCTGGGTCGTCTTCGCCGTGCTCTTCGTCGGTGCCGCACTGCTGGTGAAGGTCGCGGCAGCTCTGCTCGGGGTCCTCGTCGTGCTCGCGCTCCTGCTCGGCCTGGTGCTGCGGGCGCTCCGGAAGCGACGGGCGCGACCCCGGCGGTGACGACCCCGGCGGTGACGACGCCCCCGTCCGGCGGGTCCCGCTGCACCGTCCACCCGTCCCACTCCCGGACCCCGCCCGCTAGGCTTGCCCGGTGACTGAAGTCGAGATCGGTGCAGGCAAGCGCGGCCGTCGGGCCTACGCGTTCGACGACATCGCGGTGGTCCCCTCGCGGCGCACCCGCGACCCGCACGACGTGAGCGTGCAGTGGTCGATCGACGCGTTCACGTTCGCGTCGCCGATCCTCTCGGCGCCGATGGACTCGGTGTCCTCGCCGGCGACGGTCATCCAGATGGGCAAGCTCGGGATCCTCGGCGTGCTCGACCTCGAGGGCCTCTGGACCCGGTACGAGGACCCGACGCCGTACTACGACGAGATCAAGACCCTCACCGACGGCAACGTCACGAAGCGCATGCAGGAGATCTACTCCGAGCCGGTCAAGGCCGAGCTGATCACCGCGCGCCTGGCCGAGATCCGCGCCGCCGGGGTGCCGGTCGCCGGGTCGCTCAGCCCGCAGCGCACGCAGGAGTTCTCGCAGACGGTCGTCGACGCCGGTGTCGACCTGTTCGTCATCCGCGGCACGACGGTCTCGGCGGAGCACGTCTCCCAGAACCAGGAGCCGCTCAACCTCAAGAAGTTCATCTACGAGCTCGACGTGCCGGTCATCGTGGGCGGCGCCTCGACGTACACCTCGGCGCTGCACCTCATGCGCACCGGAGCCGCCGGCGTGCTCGTCGGCTTCGGCGGTGGCGCTGCCTCGACGACCCGCGCCGCGCTGGGCATCCACGCGCCGATGGCCACCGCGGTCGCCGACGTCGCCGGTGCCCGACGCGACTACATGGACGAGTCCGGCGGCCGCTACGTGCACGTCATCGCGGACGGCGGGCTCGACACCGCCGGTGACATCGTCAAGGCGATCGCCGTCGGTGCCGACGCGGTCATGCTCGGCACCGCGCTGGCCCGCGCGACCGAGGCCCCCGGCGGTGGCTTCCACTGGGGTGCCGAGGCGCACCACTCCGAGCTGCCCCGCGGTCGCCGGGTCGAGGTCGGGCAGATCGCCCCGCTCGAGAACGTCCTGAACGGCCCGACCCCGTCGTGGGACGGTCGCGCGAACCTGGTCGGCGCACTGCGTCGCTCGATGGCCACCACCGGATACTCCGACGTCAAGGAGTTCCAGCGAGTAGAAGTGGTCGTGGCGCCGTACCACCGGCAGTGACGGTGGCACCCGTGCTCCCGCGCGGGTGACGCCTCGGCGCTCCCGTGCGCGGAGGCCGGCTCCGTGCGCGCAACCCGCACGGAGGCGACGATGGCCAAGCCAGCCAGCAGCACCACGCAGACCAGCACGGACGCGACGACAGCAGGTGCCGAGAGCACCGTCGAGGGCGCCCGCAGCGCCGCGGCACCGAGCGCGAGCGTCGGCTTCGACCCGTCCGCGAAGCTCGGGCCGGACGAGCGTGCCGCTGCGATCGAGGCGCTGAGGACGAAGGAGCTCGACGTCCTGGTCGTCGGCGGCGGCATCGTCGGGGGCGGCAGTGCGCTCGACGCGGTCACCCGCGGCCTGAGCGTCGGCATCGTCGAGGCCCGCGACTGGGGTTCGGGCACGTCGAGTCGCTCCTCGAAGCTCGTGCACGGCGGCATCCGGTACCTCGAGCAGCTGAACTTCGCGCTCGTCCGAGAGGCCCTCATCGAACGCGGCCTGCTGCTGCAGCGCATCGCCCCGCACCTGGTGAAGCCCGTGCGCTTCCTCTACCCGCTCAACCACCGCGTGTGGGAGCGCTTCTACATCGGCATCGGCATGGCGATGTACGACGTCTTCAGCTGGTCGGGTGGACGTCCGCCCGGGGTCCCGCACCACCGGCACCTCAGCCGCAAGCAGGTGCTGAAGAACATGCCGGGCCTGAAGAAGGACGCCTTCATCGGCGGCATGACCTACTACGACGCCCAGGTCGACGACGCCCGCTACGTCGCGTCGCTCGTGCGCACCGCCGCGTCGTACGGCGCCCACGCCGCGAGCCGGGTCCGGATCGAGGGCTTCATCAAGGTCGGGGAGCGGGTCGTCGGGGCGCACGCGCACGACATCCAGACCGGCGAGCGGTTCGACATCCGGGCGAAGCAGGTCGTGAACGCGACCGGTGTCTGGACGGACGACACCCAGGCGATGGTCGGCACCCGCGGGCAGTTCAAGGTGCGGGCGTCGAAGGGCGTGCACCTGGTCATCCCGCGCGACCGCTTCCAGTCGAACACCGGCATGATCCTGCGCACCGAGAAGAGCGTGCTGTTCGTGATCCCGTGGGGCCGCCACTGGCTGGTCGGCACGACGGACACCGACTGGAACCTCGACAAGGCGCACCCGGCGGCGACCGCGGCGGACATCGACTACATCCTCGAGCACGTGAACAAGGTGCTCGCGGTACCGCTCACCCGTGAGGACGTCGAGGGCGTCTACGCCGGCCTCCGGCCGCTGCTCGCGGGGGAGTCGGACCAGACGTCGCAGCTCAGCCGCGAGCACGTCGTCGCACACACCGCGCCGGGCCTGGTGGTGGTCGCGGGCGGCAAGTGGACGACGTACCGCGTGATGGGCAAGGATGCCATCGACGAGGCGGTCGCCGCGATGGACGGCAAGATCCCGGAGTCGACGACCGAGGACATCCCGCTGGTCGGCGCCGAGGGGTACCCGGCCGCGTGGAACCGTCGCGGGCGGACCGCACGGCAGTTCGGCGTGCACAAGGTCCGGATCGAGCACCTGCTGAACCGGTACGGCACGCAGGCGACCGAGGTGCTGCAGCTCGTCGAGCAGGACCCGTCGCTCGCCGAGCCGCTGCCGCAGGCGGACGACTACATCGGCGCCGAGGTCGTGTACGCGGCCTCGCACGAGGGGGCCCTGCACCTGGAGGACGTCCTCGCCCGCCGCACCCGGATATCGATCGAGGCGTGGGACCGCGGCGAGGAGGCTGCCCCGGTCGCCGCCAAGCTCATGGCGGGTGTCCTCGGGTGGGACCAGGAGACGACCGAGCACGAGGTGTCGAACTACCTGAAGCGCGTCGCGGCCGAGCGCGAGTCGCAGCTGCAGCCCGACGACGAGTCGGCCGACCGGGTGCGGCTCGAGGCGCCGGACATCGCGTTCGGCTTCGACGAGGACGACGTCGTCGTCGGCGGCGGCCGCTCGAGCGGCGCCGAGGGCGCGAAGGCGACCGACGAGCAGGTCGAGGGCGAGAAGACGAGCGAACCGCGGTAGGCGACGGACGCCAGGCGCGTGGCGGCCCCGCCCCGCGCCTCCCGTCCGTCACCGGGCCGCGCCCCGCCTGGTCCCGACCCGCGGAACGCAACGTCGGCGGTCCCTCGCAGCACTACCCCGCTGCGAGCTGCCGCCGACGTTGCGTCCTGAGGGTGCGGACCATCGTCGCGAACAGGACGACCGGGATCGCGACGAACGCGGCGAGGCTGGTCAGGTACAGCACGCCCGCCCAGATCGTGTGCGCGCCGCCGCTCGTGCCGAACGTGTCGGCGACGTCCATGCCGAGCCAGAACCCCGACTGGAAGGTCGCGAGCGCACCCGCGGCCAGGACGCCGAGGTGCAGCACGGCGACCACCGTCGCGGGCAGCCGTGCCGCGAGCCCGACGACCGCCGCGGCGAGGGCCAGGACCACCCCGATCGACGCGACGACCACGACGCCCCGGACGTCACCGGCGACGGAGAACCCGGCAGCGCCGACGCGGGCGTGGACCTCGGGCAGGGTCGCCCCGGGCACCGCCGCGAGCGGATCGAGCACGAGCGCGTTGACGGCCAGCAGTGCCGCGTACGCCGCGACGACCACCACCCCGACGACGGCGACGACGATGCGGACGGCCCCCCGTGTGTTCCCCATGGCACGACCGTAGCGTGCGGAATGGCCGGAGCGACCCGGTGGTTATCATCGGGGTACTCACCAAGGGAGCCATCATGGTCGACGTCCATCGCGTCAAACTCCCCGGAGTCGGCGTGCTGCACAGCTTCTACACCGACGACGGTGGCAAGTGCGGTGTCATCACGCACCGGTCGGGGCACTCCGACCTCATCTCGTTCGCCGACGTCTCCGACGGCGCGGACAAGTCCGAGAAGGTCTCGCTCCGCCTGAGCGAGGACGAGGCGCACACCCTCGCCGAACTGCTCGGCGGGACCCGGATCACCGAGGGCCTCGACAAGCTCGACGAGATCCCCGGCCTGTCGATCGACTGGTTCAGCGTCGACTACGAGGACGCCATCGCCGGCAAGCCCCTCGGCGACCTGCACGACTCGGGCTTCATCGGCCTGACCGTCGTCGCGGTCGTCCGCGGCGACAGCGCGAACCCCGCGCCCTCGCCCGACTTCGTCGTGTTCCCCGGTGACACCATCGTCGTTGCCGGCGCACCCGAGAAGGTCGCCAAGGCGTTCTCCTTCTACCGCAGCGGTCAGCTCGCGGCCGCGGCCGCCGAGGCGCCGCCCGGGAGCTAGCGGATGCACCTGGGTGGTGAGCTGCTGACCATCGGCGGCCTGTTCATCATCGCCTACGTCCTCGGACGCCTGGGCAAGACCATCGGCCTGCCCGCCATCCCCATCTACATGGTGGTCGGGCTCATCGCGAGCCCGCACACCCCGTGGATCGGCCTGAACGTCGAGTCGCACACGATCGAGTTGATCGCGACCTTCGGTCTCATCCTGCTGCTCTTCAACCTCGGGTTGGAGTTCGACCAGGAGGAGTTCTACGGCAACGCCGGGAAGCTCCTGGTCTCCGGTGGTACCTACGTCGCGATCAACATGGGGATCGGCTTCGCGTTCGGGTTCTCGCTCGGCTGGGGGACCCGCGAGGCCCTGATCATCGCGGGCATGACGGCGACGTCGTCGAGCGCGATCGTGACGAAGCTGCTCATCGAGCTGCGACGCCTGGCGAACGACGAGACCCCGATGATCCTCGGCGTCACCGTGATCGAGGACGTCTTCATCGCCATCTACCTGGCGATCGTCTCGGTCGTGCTGTCCGGCGACACGAACCTGTGGGCCGTGGTCGGCAAGCTCGCCCTCGCCTTCGGGTTCCTCGTCGTGATGTTCACCCTCGCCCGGTTCGCCGGCAAGTGGGTGTCGAAGATCTTCGCGACCCGTGACGACGAGCTGTTCACCGTGCTGTTCTTCGGCCTCGCGGTGATGTTCGGTGGCATCGGCGACCTGCTCGGCGTGACCGACGCCATCGGGGCGTTCGTGATCGGCCTGCTCTGCGGTGCGACCCGCTACCGGGACCGCATCGAGCAGCTCGCCCTGCCGATGCGCGACGTCTTCGCCGCGTTCTTCTTCGTGAACTTCGGCCTCGGGCTCGACCTGTCGACCTTCGGCGAGGTGCTCTGGCCCGTCCTCGGCGCGATCGGCATGACGGTCGTGCTGAACGCCGTCGCCGGGCAGATCGTCGCCCGGATGAACGGCTTCGACGTCCAGCAGGGCATCAACACCGCGGTCATCCTGGTGAACCGTGGCGAGTTCGCGCTCATCCTCGCGACGCTGTCGGCTGCCGCCGGCCTGGAGGCGCGGATCACCGCCTTCGCGGGCCTCTACGTGCTCGTGATGGCCGTCCTGGGTCCGCTGCTCGCCGTGAACTCGGACCGGATCGGCCGCCTCGTGGTGCGTCCGGCCCGGGTGGCGCGGCTGCGCCAGCGCCTGCGTGCGCGGCTCGGTCGCGGCGGGGCCGCGGCTGCGGGTGGCGGCGTCCCGGCGGGGCCGGCCCTCGACGAGGCGGTCGACACCGCCGCCGAGGCCGCCGTGGCCGACCAGGACGCCGCGGCCGCCGCCCGTCGTGCCGAGCGCGACCGGCAGTTCGCCGAGGAGTTCGCCCTCGTGGAGGCTGCGGGCAGGGAAGAGCGCGAGAATGGGTCTCCGGAGCCGGCGACGAGCGAACCCGTGACGTCGCCGGTCGACATCCCTGCCGAGCGCCCGAAGCGCCCGGTCCGCCAGCGCGATGCGGAGTACTGATACAGATGTGGGCCGTAGCCCGACGACCGAGGTGGATCGCACTGCTCCTGCTGGCGCTGGTGCTCGCGGGGGTCTTCGCCGGCCTCGGCAAGTGGCAGCTCGAACGGAGCATCGCGAACGGCAAGCCGCTGCCGGCGACGACCGAGACGCGGAGGTCGCTCGACGACGTCACCGAGCCCGGGCGCGCGGCGTCGGAGAACATCGCGGGGCAGCGCGTGACCGTCACCGGCACGTTCGTCGCCGGTGACACGACGATCCTGACCGGGCGCTCCGGCGGCGGCACCTACCAGGCGATCGGACACCTCGTCGACACCGAGACCGGCGCCAGCCTGCCGGTGGTGATCGGCTGGTCGGACGAGCGGCGTCAGGCCGAGGCCGGGGGCGAGCGGCTGACCGACGGCCAGGAGCTCACGGTGCAGGGCCGCTACTACCCGGCGGAGTCCCCAGACCAGGACGCCTACAGCAAGGGCGAGTACTCCGCCGTGGCGCCGGCCCGGTTCGTGAACACCTGGAAGGCCTTCGACGACCGGATGTACATCGGGTACGTCGTCGCCGACGGCACCACCGCGAAGGCCGCCGACCTCGGCACCATCGCCGACCGCGCCCCGACGCGCGAGGTCCGCTTCGACTGGCTCAACCTCTTCTACGCGATCGAGTGGGTCGTGTTCGCCGGGTTCGCCGTGTTCCTCTGGTACCGGTTCGTGAAGGACGCCTGGGAGCGCGAGCAGGAGGACGCCCGCGAGGCCGCTCAGGCAGCCGAGCCCACCCCGGTGCGACGGTAGGATCGACTGCATGGCCCTGACCGTCCGCACGCGTGACATCCCGAAGATCCCGGGCGCGGTGAGGTGGTACCGCATCTCCGCGTACATCACCGGCGTGCTGCTGCTCGCCCTCGTCATCGAGGTCGTCATCAAGTACACGCCGCTGCAGCTCGAGATGCAGCTCGGCAACGGCCCGTTCTTCGTGCCGAACGGCACCGCGGGTGAAGCGCCTGGCACGTTCAACCTGTCGATCGCGATCCTCATCGCGCACGGCTGGCTGTACGTGCTGTACCTGTTCACGGACTTCCGCCTGTGGAGCATCATGCGCTGGAGGCCGTCGCGCTTCCTGCTCATCGCCCTCGGCGGCATCATCCCGTTCATGTCCTTCGTGGTCGAGCACCGCATGCAGCAGAAGGCCATGGACACCTACCACGAGCTGACCGCTGCCCAGCAGCGTGAGAAGGAGGCCGCTCGGTGAGCGAGACCGAACAGCGCCCCGTCCTGGTCGTCGACTTCGGCGCCCAGTACGCCCAGCTGATCGCACGGCGCGTGCGTGAGGCGAACGTCTACAGCGAGATCGTCCCGCACTCGATCACGGCGGACGAGGTCCGCGAGAAGGACCCGGCGGCCATCGTGCTCTCCGGCGGCCCCTCGTCCGTGTACGAGGACGGCGCTCCGTCGCTCGACGGCGAGATCCTCGACCTCGGGGTCCCCGTGCTCGGCATCTGCTACGGCTTCCAGGCCATGGCGAAGTCGCTCGGCGGCGAGGTCGCGCACACCGGGCTCCGCGAGTACGGCGCCACGGACGTGACCGTCTCGGGCACCGACAGCGTGCTGCTCGGCGACCAGCCGGCGTCCCAGGTCACCTGGATGTCGCACGGCGACTCGGTGGCGAAGGCCCCGGAGGGCTTCGAGGTCCTGGCGTCCAGCGCGTCGACCCCGGTCGCCGCGTTCGCCTCCGACGAGCGCAAGCTCTACGGCGTGCAGTGGCACCCCGAGGTCAAGCACTCCGCGTACGGTCAGGCCGTGCTCGAGAACTTCCTGCACCGCGCCGCTGGTCTCCCCGGTGACTGGAACTCCGCGAACGTCATCGAGGAGCAGGTCGCCCGCATCAAGGAGCAGGTCGGCTCGGCACGGGTCATCGCCGGGCTCTCCGGCGGGGTCGACTCCGCCGTCGCCGCTGCCCTGGTGCACGAGGCCGTCGGCGACCAGCTCACGTGCGTCTTCGTCGACCACGGGCTCCTGCGTGCCGACGAGCGCAAGCAGGTGGAAGAGGACTACGTCGCCTCCACCGGCGTCCGCCTGGTGACGGTCGACGCCGAGCAGCAGTTCCTCGACGCCCTCGCCGGGGTCAGCGACCCGGAGCAGAAGCGCAAGATCATCGGGCGCGAGTTCATCCGCACGTTCGAGGCGGCTGCCGAGGCCCTCGTGCTCGAGGCCCGTGCGGACGCGGCGGCGTCGGACTCCGACAGCGGTGAGGTCAAGTTCCTCGTCCAGGGCACGCTCTACCCCGACGTGGTCGAGTCCGGCGGCGGTTCCGGTACGGCGAACATCAAGTCGCACCACAACGTGGGCGGTCTGCCCGAGGACATGACGTTCGAGCTCGTCGAGCCGCTGCGGACCCTGTTCAAGGACGAGGTCCGTGCGGTCGGTCGCGAGCTCGGGCTGCCCGAGGTCATCGTCGGTCGGCAGCCGTTCCCCGGCCCCGGGCTCGGCATCCGCATCGTCGGCGAGGTCACGAAGGACCGCCTCGAGCTGCTCCGTGCCGCTGACAAGATCGCGCGCGAGGAACTCACCGCAGCCGGCCTCGACGAGGAGATCTGGCAGTGCCCGGTCGTCCTGCTCGCCGACGTCCGCTCCGTGGGCGTCCAGGGAGACGGCCGGACCTACGGGCACCCGATCGTGCTCCGTCCGGTCTCGTCGGAGGACGCCATGACCGCCGACTGGACGCGTCTGCCGTACGACACCCTGGCGAAGATCTCGAACCGCATCACGAACGAGGTCCGCGACGTGAACCGCGTCGTGCTCGACGTCACGTCGAAGCCGCCGGGGACGATCGAGTGGGAGTAGTCACTCCCTGATGCCCGAGGGCCCGGTACGCACTGCGTGCCGGGCCCTCGTCGCGTCCGGGCGTCGTGCTCCCATCGCACGACATGCCGCCGCCGATCGTTCCGGTCGCACGACATGCCGTCGGCGCCGAAGTCGAGCGGCAAGTCGTGCGACGAGAGCGGCGCGGTACCAGGCGTCGTGCCGAGCGACGGACGCCGAGCACCGGCCCCGGGGACGACGAAGGGCCCCGGCATGTGCCGGGGCCCTTCGGTCGATCGGGTGGAAGCTACTCGCGGTTGCTCGCCAGGATCGCGAGGATGCGCAGGATCTCGATGTACAGCCACACGAGGGTGACGATGAGACCGAACGCCGCGGTCCAGGCGTAGATGCGAGGAGCACCGCGCTGGACGCCGGTCTTGATCTGGTCGAAGTCGAGCACGAGCGAGTACGCCGCCATGAGCACGACGAAGATGCCGATCAGGACGCCCAGGGGGATCCCGAAGATCTCGACGCCTCGCAGGCCGAACGCCGTGTTCGTCACGCCGGTCCACATCAGGACGAGGTTCACGAGCGAGAAGACCAGGTACCCGACCATCGCGATGAGGAAGAACCGGGTCGCCTTCGGCGTCGCGCGGACCTTGCCCGACGAGAACAGCAGCAGCGTCACGGCGAAGACGCCGAGCGTGCCGAACACCGCCTGGGTGACGATGCCGTCCCACATCCCGTTGTACAGCCCCGAGATACCGCCGACGAACAGGCCCTCGAAGAACGCGTACGCCAGGACGAGCCCCGGCGATGGCTTCTTCTTGAAGGTGTTGACGAGCGCCAGCACGAAGCCGACGATCGCGCCGACGATCCAGACGATCGGCGGCAGGTTCCAGCCGGCGACGGCACCGACGAGGAGCACGCCGAACGCGAGGAGCGTCTTGACGATGGTGTCCTCGTACGACATGCGGTCGGTGTCGACCGGGCTCGCCGTCGGGCGGTCGTACATGTACTGCAGCTGCTCGGGCGTCATGCCGCCCTGCTGCGGGTACTGCCCCTGCTGTGGGGTGCGTCCCCAGCCCGCCTGCTGCTGACCAGCGCCGGCGCCCCAGGCGTTCCGGCCCTGGTCGTTGAAGGCGGGGGACTGGTCGAAACCGGGCTTGAAGGCCATGGTGTCCTCTTCCTCGGAGATTTACGTCCTCTCAGCCTAGGGGCGCTCCGTCGCGGAAGGCTGAGGATTCGCGGCGAGCGGAAGCGGGTCCGGTGGACCCGACACCGGGAGCCTACGGTCGCGGTCTGCGTGGCTGCCCCGAGGTCGTCGTGAGCCAGCCGACCGCCGGACGGGTGCGGACGGGGCGATGGTGGGGCGCGCCTCCAGGCCGGACGGTGCCGTGCGTCCGCGGACCGCGACCCCGGGGGCGGACCGGACCTGTGGGTACAGCCATGCGACCAGCGCGACCGAGATCACCATCAGCAGCAGCCAGGCGACGACCTTGGTCGGGGTCACCGGTTGCCAGCCGTTCGTCTGGTCCGGGTAGGTCCAGGCTCCGGCCCAGGTCGCGATGTCCTCCGCCGCCCAGATGAACAGCGCGACCAGGACCATCGCGACCAGGACCGGCATCCGCACCGTCGCGCGGTGCACCCGGACGTGCATGGTCGTCCGCGCGAAGAGCGCCACGACCAGCGCGAGCAGCACGTACCGGGCGTCCCGGACGAAGTGGTGGCCGAAGAAGTTGGCGTAGATGCCGGTGGCGACGACGACCAGGAGCCACTGCCGCGGCCAGCGGTCGAAGCGCAGGTCGAAGAGCCGCACGACCCGGACCATGTACGAGCCGACGGCACCGTACATGAACCCCGAGAAGAGCGGGACGCCGGCCAGCACGAGCCATCCGTCGTCGCCGTACTGCCACGAGCCGACGTGGGTCTTGAAGACCTCCATCACGGTGCCGACCACGTGGAAGACCAGCACCACGCGGAGTTCCCGCACGGTCTCGAGCCCGAACACGAGCATGCCGACCTGGACCGCTGCGGCGGACACCGTGAGCACGTCGTTCCGGGCAGCAGGCGGCACGGTCAGGTGCACCACGACCATGGTCGCGAGCAGCAGCGCGCCGAACGTGCACGCCCATGCCTGCTTCGCACCGAACACCAGGAACTCGGTCACGGCGAGGCGGACCGGGCGGTGCGGTTGGTGCCCGGCGTCGAGGAGTCGGCGGGCGGCGCGGTCGATGCGCGCCTCGACGGCGGTGGACAGGTGTCGGACGGTCACGGTGCGACCCTCCGTGCGCCGGCTGTGAACAGCGGGCCCGGGCTGAACGGATGTGTCCACAGGCACACCCGCAGGACACCCGCCGGTGGGGCGGAGCCGCTACCGTTCGGCGCATGACCCGTGTGATCGCCCACCGAGGAGCCTCCGGCCACCGACCGGAACACTCCCGGAGCGCCTACGAACTGGCCGTGGAGCTCGGTGCCGATGCGATCGAGCCCGACCTCGTGCCGACGAAGGACGGCGTGCTCGTGCTCCGCCACGAGAACGAGGTGTCCGGCACGACCGACGTCGCCGACCACCCCGAGTTCGCGCACCTGCGGACGACGAAGACCGTCGACGGGCAGACCGTGACGGGCTGGTTCACCGAGGACTTCACGTGGGAGGAGCTCCGGACGCTCCGGGTGCGCGAGCGGCTGCCGCAGCTCCGTCCGGCCTCGGCGGCGCACGACGGCGAGGACGGGGTGCTGCGCCTCGAGGACCTGCTCGGCATCCTCGACGCGGCCCCGCGCCCGGTCGGGCTCGTCGCCGAGGTCAAGCACGCCCACTTCTTCGAGCAGGCAGGGTTCCCGATGGCGCAGCTGCTCGACGACGCGCTCGGCGACGCCGGGTGGCGCGGCGACGACCGGCTGACGATCGAGTCGTTCGAGAAGACGGTGCTCCGCCAGCTCGGCTCGCTCGGCACGGGCGGTCGGCTCGTGTACCTCCAGGAGGCCCGTGGCAGCGCCGCGGACGAGGTCGCCGCCCACGGGTCGGCGGCCCCCTCGTGGGCGTCCGAGCGCACGGACGCCGCGTTGGCCGGGTTCGCCGCCGAGTTCCACGGGATCAGCGTCGACCTGAAGACCCTGATGGCCGGGGCGGACAGCGTCGCCGTCGACGACCCGCGGCCGGTCCGCAGCGTCATCGTCGAGCGGGCGCACGCCGCAGGTCTCGCCGTCTACACGTGGACGCTCCGGCCGGAGAACCGGTTCCTGCCGGCACCGCTGCGACGCGGGGGCGACGTGGCGGCGCACGGCGACTGGGAGCGGTGGTTCACCTCGGTGCTGCGGACCGGGGTGGACGGGGTGTTCGCGGACCACCCGGACCTGGCGGTGCGGGCGCGGTCACTCGTCGGAGGCGGCGCCACGGTCTGATCCGTCAGCTCCGCGCGTCCGCCCGCGACCGGGGCATGGTCGCTGCACCGCCGCGGTCCCCTCGGTCGGTCCGCCACGTGGCGATCGCAGCAGCGGCAGCCGCCGAGACCGCGATCAGCAGGCGGAGGGACGGGATGGGCGCCCATGCGTGGGACCAGTACGTCTCGAGGACCCAGACGCAGAGCGCCGCGAGGCCGCCGGCGAGCAGTGCGTGCGCGACGACGTGCACGCCGCGTCGAGCGGAGATCCGGGCGAGTGCCCATCCGAGTGCGTACGTGCACGGGAGCGCCACGACACCCCCGCCGACGGTCACGAGCCCCGCGACGACGGCGAGGAGGAAGGCGGTGAGGGCGAGCGCGGCCAGGCCCTCGGGTCTCCCGATGCCCCCGTCGGCGAGGAAGGACCAGCCGACCCCGAGCGTGATGGTCACGGGCGTCGTGACGAACGCCATCCAGACCCAGCTCCGCTCGACGAGCTCGACGGCGTCACACGCGGTCCACGTCCTCATGTCCGACAGCATGTCCGCCGTCCGACCCGACCCCGGTCCCGGTGGGTCGGAGTGTGTCCCGCGGCCCACGGTTCGCAGCCGCTGCGCCTGTCGGAGGGCGCGCCTAGACTGACCCGGTCATGACGATCGTGCTCGACCCCTTCGACCAGTCCCCCGAGCCGGGCACGGGCAACCGCGCCGGCGGGTACGACGACCCCTTCACCGCGGGTCTCAACCCCCAGCAGAAGGAAGCCGTCGAGTACCGCGGCGAGTCCCTGCTCATCGTGGCCGGTGCCGGGTCGGGCAAGACGAGCGTGCTCACCCGCCGCATCGCCCTGCTGCTCGCGAACCGCGAGGCCTGGCCGTCGCAGATCCTCGCGATCACGTTCACGAACAAGGCCGCGGCCGAGATGCGCGAGCGCGTGCAGGCCCTGGTCGGCCAGGCTGCCGAGGGCATGTGGATCTCCACGTTCCACTCGGCGTGCGTGCGGATCCTCCGGCGCGAGGCCGAGCGCTTCGGCTTCCCGCAGTCGTTCACGATCTACGACTCGGCGGACTCGCGAGCGCTCCTCAAGCGGATCATCAAGGAGCTCGAGGCGGACTCCCTCGGGCTGACCGTCGGCGCCGCGTCCTCGAAGATCTCGAAGCTCAAGAACGAGCTGCAGGACGTCGACACCTACGCACGGAACATCAACGCGAACGACCCGCAGGAGGTCATGTTCACCGAGGTGTTCCGGCGCTACACGAACGAGCTCCGCCGGGCCAACGCCTTCGACTTCGACGACCTGATCGGGCAGACGGTCTTCCTGTTCCGGGCCTTCCCCGAGGTCGCCGCGCTCTACCAGCGGCGCTTCCGGTTCGTCCTGGTCGACGAGTACCAGGACACCAACCACGCGCAGTACGCCCTGATCCGCGAGCTCACCCGCCCGGTGCCCGTCGAACAGGTCGACAAGCTCGAGGACGCCGGGCAGCACGTCGCCCGGATGCGCGAGGCCGACGGGTCCATCGCCCCGGCATCGCTCACGGTGGTCGGTGACTCCGACCAGTCGATCTACGCCTTCCGCGGTGCCGACATCCGGAACATCGTCGAGTTCGAGCGTGACTTCCCGAACTCGAAGGTGATCCTGCTCGAGCAGAACTACCGATCGACGCAGACGATCCTCGACGCCGCGAACGCCGTCATCGCGAACAACTTCGACCGGCAGGCGAAGAACCTGTTCACCGACGTCGGCGCCGGCGACAAGATCGTCGGCTTCACCGGGTACACCGGCCACGACGAGGCGCAGTTCGTCGCCGATGAGATCCAGCGCCTGCACGACGAGGGCACGTCCTACCGGGACATGGCGGTCTTCTACCGGACGAACTCGCAGACCCGTGCGCTCGAGGAGATCTTCATCCGGTCGGCGATCCCGTACCGGGTGCTCGGCGGCACGAAGTTCTACGAGCGTGCCGAGATCAAGGACGCCATGGCGTACCTGATCACCGTCGCGAACCCGGCCGACCCGCTGTCGCTCCGGCGCATCCTCAACGTGCCGAAGCGCGGCATCGGTGCGGTCACGGAGACCGCGCTGCAGCGCTACGCCGACGAGCACGAGACCTCGATGCGCGAGGCCCTGCGGCACGCCGACGAGCTCGGCTTCGGCCCGAAGGTGCGGAACGCGATCACCTCGTTCGCGGAGCTGCTCGACGACGTCGCATCGCGCGCGGCGACCCAGCCGGTCGTCGACACCCTGACGCAGCTGCTCGACGGCTCCGGGCTGCTCGAGAACCTGCGGAAGTCGCCCGACGCGCAGGACGCCGCCCGCGCCGACAACATCGACGAGCTCGTCGCGGTGACGCGGGAGTTCCAGAAGAACAATCCCGAGGGGACCCTGTCGGACTTCCTGACCGAGGTCTCCCTCGTCGCGGCGGCCGACGAGCTCGACGACTCGTCCGGAACGGTGTCGCTCATGACGCTGCACACGGCCAAGGGCCTGGAGTACGACGCGGTCTTCCTCACGGGTGTCGAAGAGGACCTGCTGCCGCACCGGATGTCCGCGAACGAGCCGGGCGGCCCCGCCGAGGAACGCCGGCTCTTCTACGTCGGCATCACCCGCGCGAAGAAGTCGCTGTTCCTGTCGTTGGCGATGACCCGCGCGCAGTTCGGCGACGTCAACGTGGCGATGCCGTCCCGGTTCCTGCAGGAGATCCCCGAGGGCCTGATCGAGTGGAAGCAGTCGCCGGGCATGGCGAACAGCCGCGGCGGCACCGAGCCCCGCGCGCTGAACGCTCGTCGCGGTGGCTTCGGCGGCGCGGGCGGCGGCGGTGGGTACCGCGGCGGCGGCGGGTTCTCGGGCGGCTCCTACGACCGGGCGGCCGCGGCGGCGAAGACCCGTCCGAAGACCGAGTGGGCGAACCGGGTGTCCGGGCAGGTCCGCGACAACGGCGACATGGAACTCGTCGCCGGCGACCGCATCAAGCACGTCGACTTCGGTGAGGGCACGGTGTCCGCGGTCACCGGTCAGGGTGCGAAGCGCATCGCCGAGATCGCGTTCGACGCCGCTGGACGCAAGAAGTTGCTCATCAAGATCGCGCCGATCGAGAAGCTCTGACCGCAGCGAGCGAGGCGGTCGTCAGCGCACCATCCGGACCGCGTCGAGCCCGTGCGGTCCGATCGGTTCGTGCTTGACCGTGCCGTCGCGCTCGAAGCCGTTGCGTCGGTAGAAGGCCTCGGCCCGAGGATTCCGGTCGGCGACCCAGAGGAACGCGGGTCCGGTGCCGACGGCGGCGTCGAGCAACGCCTGTCCGGCGCCCGACCCGTGGTGCTCGGCGAGGACGTAGATGCCCTCGAGCTCGCGGTCGCGCGGGCGTTCCCCGCGTCCGGGGCCGGCCGAGGCCCAGCCGATGACCGCGTCACCGTCCGCGTCAGCGACCGTGGCGACGAGCACGTCGACGTCTGGCTCGGCGATGATCCCACGCCACCGTGCTGCGCGGGCGTCGACGTCGAGGGCGGCGAGGAAGTCGGCCGGCAGCAGGTGTGCGTACGCCTCCCGCCACGCCTGCACGTGCACGGCGGCGATCGCGTCGGCGTCCCGGACATCGGCCGGTCGGACGGTGAGCGCGTGCGTGGTCCCCATCCGACGACGCTACCGTCCGTCCGGCGGTGGGCGTCGAACCACGTTCCCGACGTCGAACCAGCGCGATCGCCTGGTTCGTCGTCGCATCCGTGGTTCGACGTGCGTGGGCACAGCGCCGAGCACGTCGCGCCGCGCACCCAGCGCAGCGCCGCGCCTACGGCTGCAGCCGCGCCACGTCCCAGCCGTCGCCCGCGCGGACGTACTGCAGCCGCCGGTGCATCCGGTCGCGACTGCCCTGCCAGAACTCCACCACGTCGGGCTCGAGCCGCCACGCCACCCAGCCCTCGGGGCGCGGCACGTCGTCGTCGCTCTCGTCGAGCAGCACGTTCGCGTCGTCGATGAGGTCCTGCAGCGTGCGCGGTTCGAGCACGTCCGACTGGTCGGCGATCGCGGTCGCGGCGCGGGACTTCGGCGACCGGTCGGCGAACAGCGCGTCGGACTCCTCGTCGGACAGCTGCACGGCGAGGCCCTCGAAGCGCAGTTGCTGCATGCTCTCGCGCCAGTACACCTGCAGCGCGGCGTGCGGGTTCTCGGCGAGCTGCCGACCCTTCGGGCTGAGCGTCGAGGTGCCGAACACGAGTCCACGGTCGTCGAGCCGCTTCACGTCGACGGTGCGGGCGGACACCCGGCCGTCGGCGCCGGCGGTCGCGAGGGTCATCGACATCGGCTCGGAGACCTCGCGGTCGGCGGCGCCGTCGAGCCAGGCCCGGGCGACGTCGAACGGCGACGCGGGCGGCGCGTCGAACTCGGGCAGGTGCAGGGAGTCGTCACCGGAGAGCGAACTGGACATGCCCCCACCCAACCGCGCTCAGTCGGTCCACGTCCAGGTCGCCGGGGGACGCCCGCTGCGCCCGGTCGTCGTCGGCGCGGCGTCGGTCCGCACGAGCGCGGGGTTCGTCCGGAGTGCCCGGTTCAGGTTGCCGGCGTCCGGGGCGGCCCCGTGGAGCGCCGCGTGCAGTGCCGCGGCCGCACTCGTCGGGAACACGTCGCCGAGCAGCGCGCGCGTCATCGGGACGTCCCGCCACAGCCGGGTGCGCACCTGGTCGAGGGCGGCACGTACGATCGTGTCGTGGTCGAACGGGAGGCCCAGGTCGCCCCCGCCGAGCGGCCGCCACACCGCGGACCCACCGTCCACCCCCGGGTCGGCTGCACCGACGACGGCCGCGAACGCGATGCTGATCGCGGTCTCGCGCGGGTCGCGCGACGGCCCGTCGAACGCGCCGACCTGCGCGAGGTGCCGCACCGCCCCGGGACCGATGCCGGCCTTGGTGCGCAGGGCGCGCCGTGCACCGTCGGCGAGGCGTTCCGCAGCGTCCAGGAGGACGCCGGGCAGTGCCTCCCGGCCGGCGTACGGGTCGTACGCCCGACGCGCGGTGGCGACCCGCACGCCCTCCGCCACCGTGAACGACACCGGGACGACGTCGATCGCGATGAGCGGCTGGTCGCGGGCCGCCGAGGCGGCGTCGGTCACGCCGACGCCCGACGGGCGGCACGGGCCGCGCGCTCGGCACGGAGCACCTCGCGGACGTCGGCGAACGACTGGTGCACCTGGAAGCGGCCGTCGATCCAGACGGGCTGGAGCAGGCTGGTCGCCTCGTCGTCGGGCGTCGCCTGGTCGGTCTGCCGGATCTCGCCGGTCTCGTCGCGGTGCAGGGCGATCCGGCCCTTCGCGCTCTTCTTGCCGCTGCCGGTCTTCGGGTCCTTCTGGATGTCGACCGGCTCGCCGTCGACGAGCGCCCAGGTCGCCTTGACGGCGCTGCCGAGGTTGTCGCGGGTCATGTACTGGTACGTGTACGAGCCGATGCCGAGCACGACGTTGTCGCTCGCGTAGCCCTTCGCGGCGAGGCGCTCGTAGATGCGGCGGGCGCGGTCGAGGGTGATGCTGTCGCCGTAGATCACGCCGATGTGCTGGTCGAGGACCTTGTAGCCCCGCTCGTTGACCGTGTGACCGAACAGCTCGTCGAGGAGCTCGACGACGCCCTTCTCCTCGTGGCTGCGGTCGGGTCGCAGCAGCTCGTCCTCGGGCACGCCGTGCACGGTGCCGGTGACGATGTCGACCGGGTCGCCGGAGTCCGGGCGGATGACGAGCTTGCCGTCGCGGGCCGTGATGCGGTCCTCGAGCTGCGGCAGCGTCTCGGTGATCACCTTGAAGAGGTCGAAGCCGTCGCTGACCGCCGAGACGATGCCCGTCGGGTAGACGTCGAGGATCTGCGCGAAGGTCTCGAGCTCGCCGTCGGCGCCGCGGACGCACATCACGCTGTGCTCGGTCGCGGGGACGCTCGCCGCCACCCAGCCGTTGTCGCCGGGGTAGTAGCGGTCGATGAAGTCGAGCGACGGCATCGAGTCGGTGCCGAGGAACGAGAGCAGGTGGCCCGCTCCGCCGGCCGCGGCGGACTCGATGCTCGTCTGTCCGCGGAACGAGAAGTCGTGGGCGGCGAAGTCGATGCTCGCCGGGTCGGCGCCGGTGCGCTCGGCCCACTCCTCCATGAGGTCGCGGTACTCGAGCGCCTTCGTCGCGACGGTGGACGGGTGCCAGATCGACGCCGACAGGGCGGTCTCGATGTAGTTCGGCAGCCAGAAGAAGTCGTCGAGGGTGTTCTCGACCGTCAGGGTCGCGACGCCGATCGGGGCGAGGGTGCCCTCGGGGAGTGCCCGGATCTCCAGCGGCAGGTACCCGAGGCGGTGCAGGGCGCGGACGTGGTCGACGCCGATGTGGTTCGGGCCGAAGTAGCCCTGCAGCGCCTGCTCGAACAGTCGGGCGACCTCGTCCTCGTCGGCGGCGAAGAACGGCGCCCACGCCTCGACCAGGTACCGCTGCACGAAGGCCTGCAGTCCGAAGACCACCGCGTGCGTCGACTCGGGCATGTGCGCGTTCGAGCGGTTCGTCCAGTTGATGAGGATCCGCGTCGTGCCCCGCGGGTAGACCTGCCGGTGCGAGTGCTTGTAGCCGTCGACCGCGAGCAGCGGCGCGATCGGGCTCGCGGCGGTGGTGCGGGGCTCGAGGCCCGTCGTCGACGCGGTGCTGGCGGTGTTCGTCATCGGATCTCCTTCGTGAGGTACGGGCTGAGCGGGACGGTGCGCAGGCCCGGGACGTCCTGCTGCGCGGGGTAGCTGTCGGTCGTGACGATCTCGCCGAAGTGCTCGGAGAGCTGCGGGGCCCGACCGGAGAAGACGCCGTGCGAGACCCAGAGGCCGAGGCGCTCTGCCGGCAGGCCGGTCGAGCCGGCGAGACCGGCGAACGTGCCGCCGCCGTCGCAGATGTCGTCGACGACGAGCAGCCGCCCGGTCTCGGGGAGGGGCTCGCACGAGAACCCGTCGAGCCTGCCGGTGTCGGGGTTGCGGTGCTTCTCCGCACGGAACAGGGGGAGGCCGGCGGCCTCTGCCACCAGGGACGCCCGGCCGACCGCGCCCGCGTCGGGGGCGATGATGCCGCTGTAGTCGGAGCCGACGAGGACCGCGTCGTGCACGACCTGCTCGCTCGGCACCACGGTGAGGCGTTCGACCAGGTCGACGATGACGGGCGAGTGCGGGTCGAAGGCGATCACCTGGTCGATCTGGAAGCCGTTCAGGACGTCCGCGTAGACCTTCGCCCCGAACGGGAGTCCGCGGTCCTGGCGCGCGCCGGGCAGGTACGGGACGAGGGCGACGGACCGTGCGCCGCGCTGCCGGACCGCGTCCGCCCACATGCCGAGCATCACCAGGTCGTCGCCGCCGGTGCCGCGCAGGGTTGCGATCTCGGTGGTCGCCCCCGCGTCGGCGTCGTCCCGGACCTTGACGTGTGCCTCGCCCGCGGGGAACCGCATCGTGGAGAACGTCGGTGTCGTCGGTGTGCCCTGGGCGTCCCAGGTGCTGAGTTCGACTGCCATGGTCCGACCGTACCACTGTTCTTGTCGTAACGACAAGAACTTGTCGGGATCAGTGGGTGTACCGCGCGGCGGTCCGGTGCATGGCCCGCAGCAGCAGCGGTCCCGGGAGTCGGAGCGCCCACCCCGGCACGAGTCCGCGGACCCGGTGGACGAACGCGACGGTGCGCCGGAAGCGCCGCTGCTCGAGCGGCCCCCAGGGGAAGCCGTACGCGGTCCGCAGGGCGTCCGGCAGCATGCCGACGGTGACGACCCGGACGAGCGGCATCGCGGCGCGGACCCACAGGGGTGCGAACCGCGGGTGCAGGAGGTCCCGCACGATGCTCCGCGCGTCGTCGGTGACGTGCAGGGTGGGCAGGGTCGCGTCCCAGTACGCGTCGAACGCGGCCACCGACTCGAACCAGCCGTCGGCCGGCACGCGCAGCGAGGTCGCGATCGGTGCGTACGCCGCCAACACCCGCTCGGCGTCCCGCTTCGTGAGCGGGTCGCCGAACAGTTCGTGCGCCTGCCGGGCGGAGTCGAACAGCGTCGCGGCCACCCAGCGCTGCCGGTCGATCTCGTCAGCGCCGGCGACGGGTCGGTGCGCCCGGTCCACGAACGCGGTCGCGACGGCGGCGTCGGCCTCGGTCCCGATCACGACGGCGTAGACGAACATGAGGGTGTGGGCCAGCCGCTGCTGTGGTCGGCGGGCGAAGTCGGAGTGCCGGCGGACCCCGGCCGCGACCACCGGGTCCGCGATCTGCAGCAGGATGGCGCGACCGCCGGCCGCGACGGGGGTGCTGTCCGCCAGCCACCGACGCAGGTCGCGGTCCGCGACGCGATCACGTGCCGGACGGGAGGCCCGTGGCGCGCGTGCCGCACGGGTCCCGTCCGCCGTCCGGTCACCGTGGCCGGCGGGGCGGTGGTGGGCGGTGCATCCCGGCCGGTCCGCTGGGTCCTCCCGGCCCGCCGCGCCGAGCCGACCCGCGGGCCCGGTCACGGACGCGACCCGGGCCGTCGTGCCCGCCGCAGCGGGGCGGTGTCCACGAGCAGAGCGGCGACCAGGGCGGCCGCGCCACCGACGAGCGCGCCTACCAGCCATCCGGTGCTCACGAGCCTGCCGCTCGCGGCCGCCAGCAGCGTCACGACCAGCCAGATCGCCGGCAGGGGCCAACGGTGCGTCGTCGCACCGGTGACCAGGGCCAGCACGACGCCGGCGACGAGGAGCGGGAGCCACGCGAGGCCGCCGGTCCGGGCGCCCGAGTGGGCGGCCGCGGCGACGAGCAGCAGGGACGCCAGCGAGAGGAGCCGTGCCAGCGCGGGCGTCGCACGGACACGGTCGCGGACGCCACGGAGCACGGCCCGATCGTACTGGGCCGTGCTCCGTGGGGGTCGTGTGGGGGAGGCGCTCAGAGCGGCTTCGTGCCGAGGTCGCCGCCGAGGTCCGGACGCTCGGTGTCGTCGTCGTGCTCCCACAGGTCGGGCGAGCCCTCGCGCGGGGCGCCACCGGTGGGGCCGTCGTCCGACCCGTCGCCCGGCTGGGGCTCGACGGTCTCGCCTGCGACGGCGTCGTTCGTGACGGTCTCGAGGGACTCCTCGGACTCGTCGACCTCGTACGGGCCCACGTGCTCGCGGTCCAGGTCGTCGGTGCGGCGCTCCTGGGCGTCGAAGTCGTCGACGGGGCTGATGCCGGGGTCGCTCATGGTGCAGTCCTTCCGTGGGAGGGTCGGGCTCCGTCGCCGGTGTCGGTCACCGGAGCCGTCGGACCTCCCTGTGTACGCCGTGCGCCTGATCGGTCATCCGGTGTGCGCACCCCGCGCCCGGTTTCGCGTCCCGTTCACCTCGGCGTCACCTGCGGTCCACGCTCGCGGGTCACACTCGCCGTGCTCGGGGGAGTGGAGCGCGGTCGCCGACGGGTGGTCGAGCGACCGCGCCTTCCCCCCGTCCGAGCAGCTGCGCGTCGCGCCGAGCGGCAGTCAGACGCGCTCGAGCAGGTGCCGTTCCTCGACGTCGGCGAGCGCGAGGGTCTTGTACCCGGCGGACTCGAAGAACACCGTCACGCGGTCGTCCTCGGTGCTCATCACGATGCCGTGACCCCACTGCGCGTGCTGCACGGCGGACTCCGGCGGCCAGGCGTCGTCGTTCGCACCGTCGGCGCCGTGCGCAGCCTCGTCGTAGGCGGTGCCCGAGGTGCAGGTGTCGCAGTTGCCGCAGGGCTCGGCGAGCTCGTCCCCGAAGTACGCGAGCAGGAACTGCCGGCGGCAGCCGAGCGTCTCGGCGAAGCGGCGCATCATCGCGATCCGCGACTGCTCGACCTCCTCGCGCTGCTCCGCCCGCTCGGTCGCGGCCTTCGCCGCGGCCGCAGCCGTCGTCGGGCCGCCCGCCACGCGGGCGACGCCCTCGGAGCCGTCCTCGAGGACGCCGGCCTCGATCAGCGTGTTCACCGCGCGCCCGGCCGTGCGCGAGGACAGTCCGGAGGCGTCGGGCAGGGCCGACCGGGCGATCGTGCCCTCGGCGGGGACCGCGTCGAAGACGGCCCGGAGCGATGCGGGCTTCGGCGTGCCGGTGGCGAAGAAGCGGCGGAGCCCGAGGTCCTCGGACCGGTAGTGCAGGGTCGCGGTGGCCGGGGCGCCGTCACGCCCGGCACGACCGATCTCCTGGTAGTGCGCGTCCACCGACTCGGCGATGTCGGCGTGCAGCACGAACCGGACGTCGGGCTTGTCGATGCCCATCCCGAACGCACTCGTCGCGACGACCACGTCGACGTCGCCGTCGTGGAAGGCGTGCAGCACCGACTCCCGGTCCTGCACGCGCATGCCGGCGTGGTACGGCCGGGCGTCCTTCCCGCGAGCTCGGAGCGCGTCGGCGTACTCCTCGGTCTCCTTGCGGGTCGCGACGTAGACGATGCCGGTACCGGTCGCCGCCGCGGCCTGCTCGATCACCGCGTCGCGCTTCTGGTCGGCGTCGCCGTAGCGCTCGACCTCGATCCGGATGCCCGGACGGTCGAACCCCGCGGACAGCACGAGCGGGTCCCGCATGCCGAGGCGTTCGACGACGTCCTCGCGGACCGGCGCCGACCCGGTCGCGGTCAGCGCGACGATCGGCGGGCGGCCCAGGCGTTCGGCGGCCTCACCGAGGGCGAGGTAGGCCGGACGGAAGTCGTGCCCCCACGACGAGACGCAGTGGGCCTCGTCGACGGCGAGCAGCGAGACGCCGGCGTCGGCGAGGCGCTCGACGACGTCGTCCTTGGCGAGCTGCTCCGGCGCGAGGAAGACGTAGCGGACGTCACCGGCGGCGACGGCGTCCCAGGCCTCGTCCACCTCGGCGACGCGCTTGGTGGCGTTGATCGCCACGGCCCGCGGGGCGTCCTCGTGGCGCTGGAGTCCGACGACCTGGTCCTCCTGCAGGGCCACCAGCGGGGAGACCACCACGACCAACCCGTCGAGCGCGAGCCCCGCGACCTGGTAGATCGCGGACTTGCCGGAGCCGGTCGGCATCAGCGCGAGGGCGTCACGGCCGGACAGGACGGCGTCGATGACGGTGACCTGGGCGTCTCGGAGGTCCCAGCCGAAGACCTCGGCGGCGCGGGTGCGGAGTGCGGTGTCCATCGGCACCACGCTGCCCCGTGGTGCCTGGTGACCCGCACCGGGTTGCGTCCCCCGGCCAGGCTGCAGGCCGGTCAGCCGGTCAGCCGGCCGGACGGACGACGGATGCGGCGGGGCGGGGGCGGGGCGTGCCTCCAGGCCGGCGTGCTGACGTGCGGACGCGACCCACGGCCGAACGGACGCGACCCACGGCCGAACGGACGTGTCCCGCGTCCATGTGGCGGCAGTAGGGTGGTCGCGGCCGTTGTCTCGACATCGAGCGACCCTCGACGTTGAGTGCGCGACCCGATGACCGATGCCGATCGCACGAACCGTGCGGGAAGAAGAACAGCGTGGATCTTTTCGAGTACCAGGCCAGGGACCTCTTCGAGTCCTACGGCGTCCCTGTGCTGCAGGGCATCACCGCCGACACCCCGGAAGAGGCGAGGGCGGCCGCCGAGCAGATCGGCGGCGTGGTCGTCGTCAAGGCGCAGGTGAAGGTCGGCGGGCGCGGCAAGGCCGGCGGCGTCAAGGTCGCGAAGACCCCGGACGAGGCGTACGAGCACGCGAAGGCCATCCTCGGCCTCGACATCAAGGGCCACACCGTCCAGCGCGTGATGGTCGCGCAGGGTGCCGACATCGCCGAGGAGTTCTACTTCTCGGTGCTGCTCGACCGGGCGAACCGCTCGTACCTGTCGCTCGTCAGCGTCGAGGGCGGCATGGAGATCGAGCAGCTCGCGGTCGAGAAGCCCGAGGCGCTCGCGCGCGTCGAGGTGAACCCGCTGACGGGCATCAACAAGGAAGCGGCGCTCGACATCGCGCGCCAGGCGAACTTCCCCTCCGAGCTCCAGGACCAGGTCGCGGACGTCTTCGTGCAGCTCTACGACGTGTTCGCGGGCGAGGACGCCACGCTCGTCGAGGTCAACCCGCTGGTCCGCACCGGCGACGGGCAGATCCTCGCCCTCGACGGCAAGGTGTCGCTCGACGACAACGCCGACTTCCGCCACGAGCAGCACAAGCAGCTCGAGGACACCGCGAGCGAGGACCCGCTCGAGGCCAAGGCGAAGCAGCACGGCCTGAACTACGTGAAGCTCGACGGCGAGGTCGGCGTGATCGGCAACGGCGCAGGGCTCGTCATGTCGACGCTCGACGTCGTCGCCTACGCCGGTGAGCGCCACGGCGGCGTGAAGCCGGCGAACTTCCTCGACATCGGCGGCGGCGCCTCGGCCGAGGTCATGGCGAACGGCCTCGACGTCATCCTCGGCGACCCGCAGGTGAAGAGCGTCTTCGTGAACGTCTTCGGCGGCATCACCGCCTGCGACGCGGTCGCGAACGGCATCGTCGCCGCGCTCGGCATCCTCGGCGACTCGGCGACCAAGCCGCTCGTCGTGCGCCTGGACGGCAACAACGTCGACGAGGGTCGTCGGATCCTGAGCGAAGCGGCGCACCCGCTCGTGACGATCGCCGAGACCATGGACGATGCGGCCGAGCAGGCCGCCGAGCTCGCCGCGGCCGCGGCGTAAGGAGCACCAGAGCAATGTCGATCTTCCTCAACAAGGACTCGAAGGTCATCGTCCAGGGCATCACCGGCGGCGAGGGCACGAAGCACACCGCACTCATGCTCAAGGCCGGCACGCAGGTGGTCGGCGGCGTGAACGCCCGCAAGGCCGGCACCACCGTCACGCACGGCGACGTCGAACTCCCCGTGTTCGGCTCGGTCCGCGAGGCCGTGGACACCACGGGCGCCGACGTCTCGATCGTCTTCGTCCCGCCGGCGTTCGCGAAGGACGCGGTCATGGAGGCCATCGACGCCGAGGTCCCCCTCGTCGTCGTCATCACCGAGGGCATCCCCGTGCAGGACTCCGCGGAGTTCTGGGCGCACGCCAAGGCCCTCGGCGGGAAGACCCGGATCATCGGTCCGAACTGCCCCGGCATCATCACCCCCGGCGAGGCGCTCGTCGGCATCACCCCGGCCACGATCACCGGCAAGGGCCCGATCGGCCTCGTGTCGAAGTCCGGCACCCTGACCTACCAGATGATGTACGAGCTGCGTGACCTGGGCTTCTCCACCGCCATCGGCATCGGCGGCGACCCGGTCATCGGCACGACGCACATCGACGCGCTCGCCGCGTTCGAGGCCGACCCCGAGACGACCGCGATCGTCATGATCGGCGAGATCGGCGGCGACGCCGAGGAGCGCGCAGCCGACTACATCAAGGCGCACGTCACGAAGCCGGTCGTCGGCTACGTCGCGGGCTTCACCGCACCCGAGGGCAAGACGATGGGCCACGCCGGCGCGATCGTGTCCGGTTCCGCCGGCACCGCCGAGGCCAAGAAGCAGGCGCTCGAGGCCGCGGGCGTCAAGGTCGGCAAGACGCCGTCCGAGACGGCAGCGCTGCTGCGCGAGGTGGTCGCCGCCGCGACCGCGTAGCGGTCCGGACGACCCGACGGACGGGAGGCGCGGTGCCGGTGGGCACCGCACCTCCCGTCCTGCTGTGGACGGTCGGTCAGTCTCCACAGGTGCCGCGCGGCTCGCTCGGCGACCGCGGGACGGCACGTACCCTGACCACGATGAACCGCCTGGGAACCGCACTGCTGGCCGCCGTCGAGGCGATCGTGACGGTCGGCGTGGGCGTCGGGATCGCCCTCGTGCCGCTGACCCTGCTCTGGGGCTTTGAGTACGGGCTGCAGATCGACTGGGACGTCTTCTGGAAGGCCGCGGGCAGCGTCTGGCTCGTCGGCCACGGCGTCGACGTGACCTTCCGGCTCGGCAGCGACGTCGCCGGTGCGTCCGGGGTCCAGGGCGCGGCGGACCCCATCCACGTGACGCTCGCGGCCCTCGGCTTCGCGGTCGTGACCGCCTGGCTGGGCGGGCGCGCCGGACGCCGGTTCGCCGAGACCGAGCACCGGACGACCGGGCTGCTGGTCGGCACCGTCGCCGTCGCGCTGCTCGGGCTCGCGGTCGCGCTGTCGTCCACCTCGGCCGCGTCCGACCCCGTGGTGTGGCAGGCCGTCGTGCTGCCCGCGCTCTGGTTCGCGGTGCCCGCCCTGGTGACGAGCGAGGTGTGCCGGGTCCGCCGGGGGCTGCCGGCCGACCCGCTGACGCGTCGTCTGCTCGACCAGGTCGACCGCATCCCCGTGCTCTGGCGCACCGTCGCCGGCTTCGCGCTGCGCGCCGGCACCGCGGTCACCGCCGTCGTGGTCGCCGCCGCCGGGGTCGTCGTCGCGTTCCTGCTCGTCACCTCGTTCGCCGAGGTCATCGCGCTGTACGAGCGCTCCCACGCCGGCATCGTCGGGGGCATCGCGCTCACCGTGGGGCAGCTCGCCTTCCTGCCCGACTTCGTGGGGTGGGCGGTCGCCTGGCTGGTCGGACCGGGCTTCGCCATCGGCACCGGGTCGAGCGTCTCACCCATCGGCACGTCGCTCGGGCCGATCCCCGGTGTCCCGGTGTTCGGCGCGCTGCCGGCGTCGGGGCACACCTTCGGGCTGCTCGGGGTGCTCGTCCCGGTCGTCGCCGGGTTCGTGGTCGGCGGACTCATGCGTCCCGCGCTCGTCCGTGCCCTCGGCGCCGACGACACCCCGCTCCACCGCGCGCTCGCCGGTGTCGCGACCGGTGTCGTGGCGGGCGTCCTGACCGGGGTCGCCACCGGACTCACCTCGGGCTCGCTCGGTCCGGGGCGGTTGGCCGAGGCCGGACCGGACGGGCTGCTCGTCGGACTGTTCGCGGCGCTCGAGGTCGGGCTGCCCGCCGCGGTGGCGCTCGCCGTCGGCAGCGACCTGGTGCGCCTGCCCGAGCGGTCGTGGGGTCGCGAGCGCTGGGTCGAGGCCGGTGACGATGCTGCTCCGGACGACCCCGCTGCCCGCGCTGCTGCCGAGGCGGCGGCGGACGACGACCGTGCCGGCTCGCTCGTCGCCGCCCTGGACGAGGCCGGGGCGGGCCGGTCGGGTGCGCCGCACCGGTTCACGGTGCACGAGGCGCACGAAGCCGTGACCCACGCGAACCCGTCGTCGGCGGCCGGGTCGCACCACGGGGACGACCAGCCGACCGAGACGATCACGGACGACGAGCCCGCCGTCGCACCCGCTGCGGCGCCCGCGCCCGCGCCCCGGACCGACCGTGCACCTGCGACCGTCGAGGCCGCGCGACGGCCCGCTGCGTCGACGGTGCCCGAGCACGAACCCGAGCACGACCGCGTTCCCGTGGCCGAGCCGGAGGACGTGCCCCTGCCCGACTGGGCCCGCACGGACGCCGTCGCCGCGGAGCGCGTCGCCCCGGCCCCGGCCGCGCAGCCGTCACGGGGCGGCATCAGCGGCCTGCGCGAGCGACTGCGCGGAGCCGCCGGCGACGTCCGCGCCCGAGCCGGCGAGCTGCGCGACCGCGTCGGCGGCGACCACGCGCCCCGTCCGGCGAACGACCGCTCGGAGCGTGACGAGACGCTGCCGCACGCTCCCGGCACCGAACCGCAGCCGGCCTTCCCGTGGAGCACCGAGGAGTTCGTCGCCGGCCGCGACGACGCCGACGACCCCCGTGAAGCCGACGCCCCCCGTGACGTCGACACCGCCCGCGACGACCGCACCGCGTCGACGCCGACCGGCTCCGGGACCCGGTGGGACCAGACCGACCAGATCGCCGAGGACGAGCTGCCCTGGTGGCGCCGGCCGAAGCACGACGCGTAGCGTCCGCCCCACCGCCGCTAGGCTGGTCCCCGTGCTCGAACTGGTCGTCCTGATCTCCGGTACCGGCTCGAACCTCCGAGCCCTGCTCGAGGCGACGACCGACGCCGAGTACCCCGCCCGCGTGGTCGCGATCGGGGCCGACCGCGACGCCGAGGGCCTCGGCCTCGGCGAGGAGTTCGGCATCCCGACCTTCACGGTGCCGTTCTCCCGCTTTGCCTCGCGCGACGAGTGGGGCGCCGAGCTCGCCGCGCAGATCCGCCCGTGGTCGCCCGACCTCCTCGTGCTCTCCGGACTGATGCGCCTGCTCCCGCACGCCGTCGTGTCCGAGTTCGCCCCTGCGATCATCAACACGCACCCCGCGTACCTGCCCGAGTTCCCCGGTGCGCACGGCGTCCGTGACGCCCTCGCCGCCGGGGTCGAGCAGACGGGCGCCAGCGTGATCCAGGTCGACGACGGCGTGGACACCGGCCCGATCCTGGCCCAGGAGCGCGTCCCCGTGCTGCCGGGCGACACCGAGTCGACGCTGCACGACCGCATCAAGCCGGTCGAGCGCCGCCTGCTCATCCAGACCATCCTCGACATCGCCAACGGCACCACCGACCTGAAGGGCACCCCGAGCGCATGAGCGTGCACGCCGCCGACCCCAGCCTCTACCGCCACCGCGACGTCGTCCCCGTGCGGCGCGCCCTCATCTCGGTGAGCGACAAGTCCGGCCTGCTCGAGCTCGCCGGTGCCCTGGCCGACGCGGGCGTGGAGCTCGTGTCGACGGGCAGCACGGCGCAGACGATCCGCGACGCCGGGTACGCCGTCACCGACGTGTCGAGCGTGACGGGCTTCCCGGAGTCGCTCGACGGCCGCGTGAAGACCCTGCACCCCGCCGTGCACGCGGGGCTGCTCGCCGACCTGCGGCTGGAGTCGCACGAGCAGCAGCTCGCCGACCTCGGCATCGCCCCCTTCGAGCTCGTCGTCGTGAACCTCTACCCGTTCGTCGAGACGGTCGCCTCGGGCGCCGACAGCGCCACCGTGGTCGAGAACGTCGACATCGGCGGACCGGCGATGGTCCGCGCCTCGGCGAAGAACCACCCCAACGTGGCGATCGTCGTCGCGCCGTCGTCCTACGCCGAGGTCGTCGAAGCCGTCCGCGCCGGCGGCACCACGCTCGAGCTCCGCAAGCGCCTCGCGGCGCAGGCCTTCGCCCACACGGCGTCGTACGACGCAGCGGTCGCGTCGTACTTCGCGACCGACGTGGTCGCGTCGGACGCCGCTGCCGTGGCGGACCACGCTGCTGCACCCACGGTCGACGGCGACCTCGAGACGCCGGGCTCGTTCGACGAGACGCTCCGCATCGAGGCCGACCTGACCGCGACGCTCCGCTACGGCGAGAACGCGCACCAGGCCGCCGCCCTCTACACGACCGCCGGCGGGGCGGGCATCGCGCAGGCGACGCAGCTGCACGGCAAGGAGATGTCGTACAACAACTACGTCGACGCCGACGCCGCCGTCCGGGCCGCGTACGACTTCGACACCCCCGCCGTCGCGATCATCAAGCACGCCAACCCGTGCGGCATCGCGACCGCCCCGGCCGACGCTGCCGACCCGATCGCCTCGGCACACGCGGCCGCGCACGCGTGCGACCCGCTGTCGGCCTTCGGTGGGGTCATCGCCGCCAACCGCCCGGTCACGAAGCAGATGGCCGAGACCGTCCGCGACATCTTCACCGAGGTCGTCGTCGCCCCGGCGTTCGACCCCGAGGCGCTCGACATCCTGTCGCAGAAGAAGAACATCCGACTCCTCACGCTGCCGTCGGACTTCGCGCTCGCGACCCGTGAGCTCAAGCAGGTCTCGGGCGGGTTCCTCGTGCAGGACGCCGACCGCTTCACCGCCTTCGACCAGTCGACCTGGACCCTCGTGTCCGGCGAACCGGCCGACGACGCGACCCTGGCGGACCTCGCCTTCGCGTGGAAGGCCAGCCGCGCGGTGAAGTCGAACGCCATCCTGCTCGCCGACCAGGGCGCGAGCGTCGGGGTCGGCATGGGGCAGGTCAACCGGGTGGACTCGTGCCACCTCGCGGTGGACCGCGCCGGCGACCGTGCCCGCGGGAGCGTCGCGGCGTCGGACGCGTTCTTCCCCTTCGCCGACGGCCTGCAGGTCCTGCTCGACGCCGGTGTCCGAGCCGTCGCCCAGCCCGGTGGCAGCGTCCGTGACGACGAGGTCGTCGCGGCAGCGCAGGCCGCCGGCGTGACGATGTACTTCACGGGCGAGCGGCACTTCTTCCACTGAGCCGGCGGGCCACGCAGGACGGGCGAACCCCGCGGAGCCGGCGGACCGCGCAGGACGGGCGGACCCCGCAGAGCCTGAGGGCCCCGCTGCGCCATCAGATCGACGGCGTCCAACAACGGCCGACCCCTTGTGCAACACGAGCGACTGTGAATAGTCTGTAAGGCTCCGCACCGCACGGACGATCGCAACCGGGTCGGCCGTGCCCGCGGACACAACGGTGACGAAGACGACGACTGGAGTGACGATGGACGCGACGACCGGAACAGTGGCGACGGCTGCCCGGACGGGTCTCGTGTCCCTCGTGGGGACCACTCCCGATCCGCGACCCCGGACCCGGACGGCGATGCCGATCCGCACCCCGGGCACGGCCGCCGTCTAGCCAGGCCCCTCCCACGGCCTCGCGCCCGACGACACCGTCGGCGAGCGCGGACCACCTGCTGAGAACCCGGGGACCCGTGTCCCCGGTGCCCTCCGGCCCGGTCGACGTCACGCGAGTGACGGCGACGGCGCGCGACCACGCGCCCGGCCGACGACCACCGCACTGCCACACCGCGCCTCCCGGCCGGACCGCCCCCACCGACGCGACCCGTCGGCGGGACCGCGACCCGACGGGTGGACGCGGCTCGACGCACGAGGACGCAACCGCATGTCCACAACGCCCGACCAGGCGACCCCCTCCACCGACCGCCCCTCGACCCTGCGCGCCATCGGCCGCATCTGGCCCTACGTCAAGCCGTACCGCTGGCGACTCCTCGGCGGCATGGCCGCGGCGATGGGTGCATCGCTCGTCGCCCTGGTGATCCCGTACGTGCTCCAGTGGCTCGTCGACGGGCCGCTGTCCTCGCGCGACGCCGCGCTCATCCGGCCCGCCGGACTCGGCGTGCTCGCACTCGGCGCCCTCGAGGCCCTCTTCATCGCGTCCCGCCGTCGGCTGGTGATGCGACCGTCCACGCGCATCGAGACGAGCATGCGCAACGCGCTCTACGCCAAGCTGCAGGACCTGCCGGTGGCCTTCCACGACCGCTGGGAGTCCGGGCAGCTGCTCTCCCGTTCGGTCTCCGACCTGTCGCTGATCCGCCGCTGGCTGGCCTTCGGCGTGGTGCTGCTCGTCGTGAACATCGTCACGATCGCCGTCGGCTTCGTCGTGCTGTTCACCTTCGGGTGGCTGCTCGGCCTGATCTTCTTGGTGGCGTCGATCCCGCTGTGGATCAACGGCCTGCTGTTCGAGCGGAAGTACTCCGTCGTCGCGCGCCGCAGCCAGGACCAGGTCGGTGACCTCGCGACGAGCGTCGAGCAGTCGGTGCACGGCATCCGCGTGCTCAAGGCGTTCGGCCGCGGCCGCTTCAAGCTCGACGAGTTCAGCGAGCAGGCCGAGGCGCTGCGCGGCACCGAGATCGAGAAGGCGAAGGCCATCGCGAGCATCTGGCTGTGGCTGCTGCTCGTGCCGGACGTCGCGTTCGCGCTCTGCCTGCTCGCCGGCATCTGGCTGGCCTCGCAGGGCGAGCTGACGGTCGGCCAGCTGTTCGCGTTCTTCGCGACGGCGACCGTGCTGCGGTTCCCGATCGAGTCGATCGGCTTCTTCCTGTCGATGACGTTCGACACCCGTACCGCGGTCGACCGGTTCTTCGAGGTCATGGACTCCGAGAACACCATCCAGGACCCGACCGCGCCGAAGACCATCGCCGAGCCGCACGGTGCGCTGTCCTTCACCGCCGTGCACTTCCGGTACCAGGACTCGCCGGAGCACGTGCCGGACCTGGTGGACGGCGTCGAGCTGCAGCTGCACCCCGGCGAGACCATGGCACTCGTCGGCCTGACCGGCAGCGGCAAGACGACGCTGCTGTCGCTGGTGCCCCGGCTGTACGACGTCACCGGCGGCTCGATCACGATCGACGGCGTCGACGTCCGCGACCTTACCCGCGCGGAACTCCGCCGGCACGTCGGGGTCGCGTTCGAGGACGCCACGCTGTTCTCGACGAGCGTCCGCGACAACGTGCTGCTCGGTCGCCCCGACCTGTCCGGCGACGAGGCCGAGCGCATCATGCGCGAGGCGCTCGACATCG
Organism: Curtobacterium sp. SGAir0471; assembly: GCF_005490985.1. Classification (NCBI taxonomy): domain Bacteria; kingdom Bacillati; phylum Actinomycetota; class Actinomycetes; order Micrococcales; family Microbacteriaceae; genus Curtobacterium; species Curtobacterium sp. SGAir0471. The sequence continues at coordinate 3,221,878 of NZ_CP027869.1, read as the reverse complement.
CGCAGGCGTCGTTCGTCGACGACCTGCCCGAGGGCGTCGACACCCGCGTCGGCGAGGAGGGCCTGTCGCTCTCCGGCGGACAGCGGCAGCGGCTGGCGCTGGCTCGTGCGATCGCAGCCCGGCCGTCGGTGCTGGTGCTCGACGACCCGCTGTCGGCGCTCGACGTCGACACCGAGGCGCGGGTCGAGGCGGGCCTCCGCCGCGTCCTGGCGGACACGACGTCGCTCATCGTCGCCCACCGTCCGTCGACCGTGACGCTCGCCGACCGTGTGGCGCTCATGGAGGGCGGCCGCATCACCGCCGTCGGCACCCACTCGGAGCTGATGGCCACCAACGAGCACTACCGCTACGTCATCTCCTCGCTCGACGAGGACGACGCACCCGCCCGAGAGGAGGCGATGGCATGACCCAGCAGGACCAGGTACCGCCCGTCGACACGGCAGCCGGGCCGGGAGGCACGGATCCCGTCCTCGACGAGACCGCGGCCACCGGGGCGGCCGGCCCCGACACCGCCGCGATCACCACGCTCGGCGTGCGCGGCGAGGAGCGCGAGGACTTCAGCAAGGCGGAGAGCAAGCGCCTGCGGCGTCGCTCCCTCGCCCTGCTCGGGTCGCTCGCGGCGCCGCTGAAGGCACGGCTCGTGCTGCTCGGCGTCGTCGTGGTGGTCTCCACCGCGGGCACCGTCGCCGGCCCGGCGCTCATCGCGTGGGGCATCGACAACGCGCTGCCCCGGGTGCTCGACGCGAACGACTGGGTGCCGGCGTTCGCCGTCGTGGCGACGTACATCGTCGTCGCGGTGCTCGGCGCGGTGCTCACCGCCTGGTACACCGTGCTCGCGGCGCGGATCAGCCAGGCGATCCTGTTCGACCTCCGCAAGCGGGTGTTCCTGCACACGCAGCGGCTGTCGCTCGAGTTCCACGAGACGTACACCTCGGGCCGGATCATCTCCCGCCAGACGAGCGACCTCGACTCCATCCGCGAGCTGCTCGACTCCGGGCTGAACCAGCTCATCCAGGGCGTGCTCTACATGGTGTTCACGGGCATCGCGCTCGTCGCGCTCGACCCGACGTCCGGGCTCGTGCTCGCGGTGTCGCTCGTGCCGCTGTGGTTCCTCATCCGCTGGTTCCAGACGAACTCGCAGACGCTGTTCCGGGCCACCCGCGTCACCTCGGCCCGGGTCATCGTGCACTTCGTCGAGACCATGACCGGCATCCGGGCGGTGCAGGCGTTCCGGAAGGAGTCCCGCAACCGCGACGAGTACGGCCGGTACGTCGAGGACTACCGGGTGGCGAACACGAAGGTGTTCAACCTGTTCGGGACCTTCGACCCGGTGCTCGTGCTCATCGGCAACGCCACGCTCGCGGCGGTCGTCATCGTGGGCGGCTTCCGGATCGTCGGCGGCTCGCTCGAGGTCGGCGCGCTGCTCGCGGTCGCGCTCTACGCCAAGCGGTTCTTCGACCCGGCGCAGGAGCTCGCGATGTTCTACAACGGGTACCAGTCGGCCTCTGCGGCCATGGAGAAGATCTCCGGCGTCCTCGAGGAACGTCCGTCGGTGCCGGACCCCGCGAAGCCCGTGCGGCTGCCCGAGGCCACCGGTGCGATGGACTTCGACGACGTCGAGTTCGCGTACAACGCCGACAAGGTCGTGCTCCCCGAGTTCGACCTGCACATCCCGGCGGGGCAGACGATCGCGCTCGTCGGGTCGACCGGCGCCGGCAAGTCGACGCTCGCGAAGCTCATGGCGCGGTTCTACGACCCGTCGAAGGGGTCCGTGCGACTCGACGGGGTGGACCTGCGGGAGATCGACCCGAAGGACATGCGCCGCGCGATCGTCATGGTCACGCAGGAGGCGTACCTGTTCTCCGGCTCGGTCGCGGACAACATCGCGCTCGGCAAGCCAGGGGCGACGCGCGACGAGATCGTCCGGGCGGCGAAGGCCGTGGGCGCGCACGCGTTCATCGAGGCCCTGCCCGACGGCTACGACACCGACGTGAACAAGCGCGGCGGCCGGGTGTCGGCCGGGCAGCGCCAGCTGCTGTCCTTCGCCCGGGCGTTCATCGCCGACCCGAAGGTGCTCATCCTCGACGAGGCCACGGCGTCGCTCGACATCCCGTCCGAGCGGCTCGTGCAGGAGGGGCTCGAGACGCTCCTCGCGGACCGCACGGCGGTGATCATCGCGCACCGGCTGTCGACCGTCGCGATCGCCCACCGGGTGCTCGTGATGGAGTACGGCCGGATCGTCGAGGACGGCACGCCGGACGACCTGATCGCCGGCACCGGCCGGTTCGCCCAGCTGCACGCGGCCTGGCGGGATTCGCTCGTCTGACGGACCGGGCTGCACGTGGTTGGCTTGCTCCCATGAGCAACGAAAGCGTGCAGCCCGGCGGCGTCGCCCTGCGCGACCCGTTCTACGGGGCCCCCTTCGCCGAGGCCGTCCGACGGTTCTGGCGGAAGTACACCGTGTTCACCGGCCGGGCGTCGCGCGCGGAGTACTGGTGGTGGTGGCTGACGTCGTTCGTGGTCGGGCTCGTGCTGCTGCTCGTGCCGCAGCTGTTCACGCCGGGGAGCCCGGTGCTCGAGAACCCGGTCGGCTCCTACCTGTTCGTGCTCTGGGGACTCGTGACGCTGATCGGATCGCTCGCCCTCGGCGCCCGCCGCCTGCACGACGCGGACCGTTCCGGCTTCTGGCAGTTCCTGCACGTGCTGCCCGTGCTCGGTGGGATCGTGCTGCTGGTGATGTTCCTGCTGCCGCCGAACCCGAAGGGCGCGCGCTTCGACGCGTGAGCCCACACGTCCACGCGTGTCAGAAGGGGTCGTCCGCGTCCGTGGCGGGTGACCAGCGCGCGCGACGCATGTCGATCCTCCAGGCCGAGACGCCCGACGGCCCCGACGAATCGGTCGACCGCTCCACGAGCGGCGTGCCCTCGACACGGTAGTGCTCGAGCGCCCGGGCCTCGTGCCGGACGGGCGGCAGCCCGCCGGCGCGCACCACGCGCCACCACGGCAGGTCGGCGCCCTCGTGCGCCATCACCTTGCCGACCGCCCGGGACGCCCGCGACCCGAGTGCGGCCGCGACGTCGCCGTACGTCATGACGTGCCCGGCCGGGATCAGCCGCACCACCTCGGCGACGGCCGCGCCGAAGTCCGGCTCCGGCAGGGTCGCGCCGCTGTCAGGCTCCTCCACCCGGCGGGCTACAGCGCGAGGGCGGCGAAGTGGTCGCCGTACTGCGTCTCGCGCAGGGTCTCGAAGCCCAGCGCACGGAAGAAGGCCTCGGGCCCGCCGTTCCCGCCGGGCTCGTAGACGACGGTCAGGCGCTCGAAGCCGCGGCTCCGCGCCTCGTCCGCCAGGCCGTGCACCGCGAAGCGTCCGACGCCGCGGCCCTGTGCGTCGGCGGCGACGTTGACGCGCCAGATCGCGCTGCGCAGTTCTTCTTCGGCGTTGTCCTCGTCGAAGGTGCCGATGATCATCCCGACCACTCGGTCACCGTCGAGCACCACGCGGGTCCACGCCGAGCTCGGCTTCACGTCCGACTCGGCGACGCCGTACGTCGTCGGCTGCACGAACTGCTCCTGCCCGGGCTTGAGCGTCAGCGAGTTGGCCGCGGCGGCGGTCGACGCGGAGAGGGCTTCGAGGCGGAGGTCCGTCATGCCGCTCAGGGTAGCGGTGCACCCCGTCCGGGTGCCAGGAGCTCGCCCGGACCGTTGCAGCACCGTTGCAGCGCCGTGGCCAGCGCGCCGTCCGGGTGTCCGGGCGGCGGTAGGGTCGCGGCATGGCGGAGCATCGGCGTGGGGCGAACCTGCCGTCGATCGGCGGCTTCAACCGCACCGTCGTGCTCGACGCCGTCCGCCGCTCACCCGACGGGCTGAGCCGCGTGGAGCTCGCCGCGCGCACGGGCCTCAGCGCACAGACCGTGTCGAACGTCACCCGGTTCCTCATCGAGGCCGGCATGATCGCCGAGTCCGGAACCGTGGTCGCCGGTCGCGGGAAGCCCCGGACGATCCTGCGTCTCGAGGCCACGAGCCGGTACGCGGTCGGCGTGCACGTCGACCCCGCGGTCGTGACGTACGTGCTCCTCGACCTCGCCGGCAGTGTCGTCGCCGAGACCACCACGTCGACGCCGTCCGCGGACGACCCCGCCGAGGTCGTCCGGACCATCGCGACCGCCGTCGACGGCCTCGTCGCGGAGGCCGGGGTCGCGGGGGAGAGCGTGCTCGGCGTCGGCATCGCGAGCCCCGGACCGATCGACGTCGACGCCGGTGTCGTGCTCGACCCGCCGTTCCTGCCGCGGTGGCGGGACGTGCCGCTGCGGGACGCGCTCGCCGAGGCGACGGGGTACCCGGTCCTGCTCGAGAAGGACGTCACCGCGGCGGTGGTCGGCGAGATGTTCCTGGCGGGGGAGTCCTCGGCGCGGAACTTCGCCTTCGTGTACTTCGGCACGGGCTTCGGCGTCGGACTCGTCGTCGACCACGAGCCCGTGCGCGGCGTCGGCTCGAACGCGGGCGACGCCGGGCACATCATGGTCGACCAGGGGGCGCTCGCCGGCACCCCGGACGGGTCCGGCACACGGGGCGAGGTCGGCGCCGCCGTCGCCCCGGCGCGGCTGGTCGAGGTGGCGCGGGACCGCGGGCTCCGCTTGTCCGGCGGTGCACCGACGGACGACGTCACCGCCGTGCAGCAGGCCTGGGACGCCCTCGGCGACGCGATCGTGTCGGGTGACGAGGTCGCATCCGGGCTCGCCGCCGACGCCGGTACCGCGATGGGCCGGGCCGTGGTGGTCATCGTCAACCTGCTCGACATCGACCGCGTGGTCTTCGGTGGGCCGTTCTGGTCGCGGATCGCACCGGTCGCGCTGCCGGCCGCGCGCGCGGCGATCACGGGCTCGCCGCTGCTCGTGCCCAAGCACCCCGTCGCGGTCGTGGACAGCGGACGGGGTGCTGACGTGGCCGCGGTCGGCGCCGCCTGCCTGGTGCTCGACGCGGCGCTGTCACCGCGTGCGAGCGCGTTGCTCATCCGGCGCTGAGCACCGACGGCAGCGGGTCCGCCCCCGTTCGCGGTGCTGTCCGGCTCGTCGACGCCCGGCTAGGGTTCGGGGACACCGGGGCCGACACCGACCTGGCACGGGCGTGGGTACCGAGGCGAGGGAGAGTCGCATGACGAGCACGGTCGTGACGAGCACGGACACGACGAGCGCGGACGAGCAGGTGGGGACCATCGATCCACGCTGGGCGCGGGTCCGACCGCTGGTCTTCCGGACGATCATCGGCGCCGTCGTCGCTGCCGGGCTGGTCGGCATCGTCGCGGTGCTCCTCGGGGACTTCGGCCGCGTCGCGGTGCAGCTCCTGCTGACGGTGGTCGTGGTCGTCGTCTTCGCGCTGCTCTCCTGGTACGACGCCGACGTGTCCTCGCGGCGGTCCGGGACGTTCGCGTTCGCGAGCATCGTCGTGTCGATGTACCTGCTCGTCACCGGGCTGTTCAAGGTCTGGGTCGTGCCGGCCGACCCCTTCGGCGGCGACGGCATCTGGCTCGTCGGCGAGCACTTCTGGCACTGGCTCGGGATCGTCTTCGTCGCGCGGTTCGCGCTGCTCCACGTCCACCTGCTGCTCGTCATCCACCGGCGCTACCCGACCCCGCTGCTGCAGCTCGTCGCGAAGACCACCGTCGGTGTGATCGCGGTACTCGCCCTGCTGCTCTCGGTGCCGCTCCTGGCGCCGGACCTCGACCTGGCCAGCGGCTACTGGCGGCTCGTGTGGGTCGTGGTGATCCTCGACCTGCTCGGCACCGTCGTCGTGCCGCTCAGCAACGCGTTGTTCCGTCCGAGACGCCCCGCGTCGGGGGTCGGGGTCGCCACGGGCACCGTCGCGGCGTCGTGGCCGGCGCCGCCGGCGGCAGTGGGGACCTCACCGGCGGCAGGACCGGCACCGCTGGCAGGGCCGTCGGGACCGGGTGCGCCCGGTGTCCCCGCCGCGCCGTTCACGGGCGGCTGGTCGGCCACGCCGGACCCGGCAGCCGCCACGGCCACGGCCACGACCGCAGCCGCAGCCGCAGCGCGCCGAGCGGTGAGCACTGAGCCCACCGGGGTCACCGAGCCCACGACGGTCGCGGGCACCGACGGTCTGCTCTACGAGCGCCGACCGGACGGCGCCCGGGCGCTCGCCTGGCCGCGCTACGTCGACGGCACACCGCTGCCGGCAGCCGCGGACGGATCTCCGGACTTCAGCGGCGTCGCCCGCTCCTGACGCGCGGCACCAGCCGTCCCGGGGCCGTCGGTCAGACCGCCCCGAGGACCTTCCGCCACACCGCCGTCAGGGTGTCGTACTCGTCGTCCGCCAGCAGGTCGCGCACGCCGGTCGCCAGCACCGCCGACCGGACGGCCTCCTCGGCCCCCGCGCGGTCGCGGAGGTGCGCCTCGCTGTGCTTGACCGCGCGCCCGGCCTCCTGCGCGGCCTCGATCTCGTCGACGCGGCCCGCGGCACCGGCGGCGTCGAGCGCGTGCTGCCAGGCGGCCAGCAGGTCGGCGTTCGTCACCATCCGGCCGTCCGCGCCGCCCTGGACCGCGAGCGACGCGCTCGACACCGGCACGACGATCTGCTCGTCGGCCTTCCAGGCGACGTCGAGGGCCTCTGCCTCGTCCGCGGTGATCCGCCCGGCGCGCTCGATCATCGACTGCAGTGCTGTGTTGCTGGTGTCGTCCGTCACGGTTCCCTCTCCGACCGAACGCGCTCGCGTGGTCCGTACCATCCTGTCGGCGCCCCCTGTGAGGAGTCGCGAGTCGGGCCGTGGGCCGGCACCGACGGCGGACGGGAGGCGCGGTGCCGGCCCGCACCGCGCCTCCCGTCCGTCGCCTGCTCGCGACACCCGTCGTTCACCTGCCCGCCACCGGCCGGACGCCGAGATGCTGAACAGTCGTGCAGGTCCCACTGGCCTCCCCGACAAGGACCCTGCATGCGCACCCCTGCCCTGCGGCTCGGTGCCGGCCTCGCGACGGGCATCGCCCTCGCCGCCGGCGTGCTGACCGCCACCCCAGCCGTCGCCGCGGTCGGTGACGACGACCCGACCGTCGGCGCCCGCGTCACCACCGGCCCCGCCGCCGGCCTCGCGATCAACGAGGTGGAGTCGAACGCCGACGACACCGACTGGGTCGAGCTGGTCAACACCTCGTCCGCCGCGATCGACCTCAGCGGGTGGCGCTTCCTCGACTCGGACTCCTCGCACACCGCGTGGACGCTGCCGCAGGGGTCGACGATCGCCGCCGGTGGGTACCTCGTCGTCGACCAGGAGACCTCCACCCGCCCGGGCTTCGACTTCGGGCTCGGGGGTGCCGACGCCGTGCGGCTCTACGACGCATCGGGCACGCTCGCGCTGCGGTACGCGTGGACCACGCACGCGGCCGTCACGTACGGCAGCTGCCCGGACGGCTCCGGCACGCTCGTCGACACCACCGCGTCGACCAAGGGGAAGCCGAACGACTGCTCCTCGCCGGTCCGCATCAACGAAGTCGAGTCGCAGGACGGCACCCCCGGCGACTGGGTCGAGCTGACGAACGTCGGGACGACCACGGTCGACCTCGGCGGGTACGTGCTCAGGGACAGCGAGGACGACCACGCGTGGACGATCCCGGCGGGCACGACCGTCGCGCCGGGCGGATTCACCGTGCTGGACGAGGCGCAGGCCGGTACGGGTACGGGTACGGGTACGGGTACGGGCTTCGGCTTCGGGCTCGGGAAGGCCGACAGCGTGCGGCTGTACGACGCCCGAGGACTCCTCGTCGACCAGTACTCGTGGACCGCGCACGCCGCGACCACCTTCGGCCGGAACCCCGACGGCACCGGCGACTTCGCCGAAACGGCCGAGCCGACCAAGGGCGCAACCAACCGGTTCGCCGGTGTGATCACGGCCGAGGCATGGCCGGGTGGACCGGACGAGACCGTCCTGGACGCCGAGGGCACCTTCACCGGTGACCTGAGCGGCCTCGACTGGACGACCTCCGCCTCGTCGGCGGACGGGCAGCTCTGGGCCGTGCAGAACGGCGACGGCCTGCTCTACCACCTGGCGTCGGACGGCCGGGGCGGGTGGGCCCCGACGAACGCGGCGGGCGTCGACCTGCGGTACGCCGACGGCACCGGGACGCCCGACGCCGAGGGCGTCACCGTCACGGCGGACGACCCCGGCGCGGTCTACGTGTCGACCGAGCGCGACAACGACGTGTCCAAGGTCAGCCGTCCGTCGGTGCTGCGCTTCGCCACCACGGACGGGTCCGAGTCGGTCCTGCACGCGACGGACGAGTGGAACCTCGCCGCGGACTTCCCGGGTCTCGGCGCGAACGCCGGGCTCGAGGGCGTGACCTGGGTGCCGGACGCGTGGCTGACGTCGCACGGGTTCGTCGACCAGCACACCGGGGCGGCCTACGAGCCTGCCTCGTACGCGGGCCACGGCGACGGGCTCTTCCTGGTCGGGGTCGAGGGCACCGCGAGCGTGTACGCCTACGCGCTCATGGACGACGGCTCCTCCCAGCGCGTCGCCACGATCGCGACGCCGTTCTCGCTCGTCGCCGAGGTGCAGTTCGACCCGACGCTCGACGCGCTCTGGGTCGTCTGCGACGAGGCCTGCTCCGGGCGCACTGCGCTGTTCGACGTGCAGGACGGGGCGTTCGCGCTCGCGACGCTGTACGAGGCGCCGGCGAACGCAGACCGGGCGCTCGCCAACGAGGGCTTCGCGATCTCGGGGCGCTGCGTGGACGGTGCTCGGGCGACCTACTACGCGGACGACAACGACACGAACGGGTCCTCGCTGCGGACCGGGACGTACCCGTGCGACGCGACGACGGAGCCGGGCGACGGTGACGGCGGGACGCCCGGACCGGGCGACGGGGACGGCGGGACGCCTGCGCCGGGCGACGGTGGGAGCACCCCGACCCCCAGTCCGACCCCGGGCACGGGCGGCGGCGCGGGCGGCGGCACGCCTGCCCCGACCGCTCCCGCTCCGACCACCCCGGTGGCCCCGACCGCACCGGTCGCGCCGGACGCCTCGGCGCTCACCGACGGGAACCGCGGTTCGGTGTCCGCGCCGTCGAGCGTCCGCGCGGGCTCCTCGGTGACGATCACCGTCGGGACGCAGCACGCCGGGCAGCGCGTCGCGGTCTGGCTGTTCTCCGCGCCGCGGCTGCTCGGCACGCCGGTCGTCGCCGCGGACGGCACCGTGACGGTCGTCGTGCCCGCCGACGTGCCGGCCGGCCAGCACCGCCTCGTGGTCGCTGCGTTCGACGGCACCGTGCTCGGGTGGACCGGGGTGACGATCGACGCCGCCACCGGCTCGCTCGCCTTCACCGGTGCCGAGCTGGGTGGCGGGATCACGGCGGCGCTCCTGCTGCTCGCGGCCGGCGCCGGTGTCCTCGTGGTACGTCGTCGTCGGACGGTCGGCTCGTCGGCCTGACCCGCGGGTTCTCTGCGCCGACGCCCCGTCGTCCACCGGACGGCGGGGCGTCCGCGTCGCGCGAGGTGTCTGCAACGCGTGGCATCGCGCCCCGGTGTCGGCATCGCCTGGCGGTACCCCGCGGGCGCCGGCGTCGCGTGGGCCTCGCGTCACGGGTGCGTCGGCGTCGCGCGGTAGCGTCGGGGGGTGCGTTCCGAGGTCCTCCGCTACACCGCCTTCGCCGCCGAGCCCGGGGGCGGCAACCCCGCGGGGATCGTGCTCGACGCCGAGGGGATGAGCGACGAGGACATGCTCACGATCGCGCAGCAGGTGGCGTACCCCGAGACCGCCTTCGTCGTCGGCCGGACCCCGGACGGTGCCAGGGTGCGCTACTTCTCGCCGGCCGCCGAGGTCCCGTTCTGCGGCCACGCCACCGTCGCCACCGCCGTCGTGCTCGCCGAGCGTGAGGGCACGGGTGCCCGGGTCTTCGCCACGGCCGCCGGGGACATCGCCGTCGACGCCACGACCGCACCCGACGGGAGCGTGCAGGTCGCGATGACGAGCGTCGAGCCCGCCACCCGTCCGATCGACCCCGTGCGGTGGGAGCGGCTCGCCGCCCTGCTCGGGCTCCTCGACGACGACATCGCGGAGGGCTTCCCCGTGCTCGAGTCCTTCGCGGGCAACTGGCACCCCGTGGTCGTGCTCGCCGACCCCGAGCTGTTCCACCAGTTCCGGTTCGACCCCGCCGCGCTCGCCGCACTGAAGCGGGAGTACGGGTGGGAGGGCACCGTCACGGTCCTGCACCGCACCGGGCCGCTCGCGTTCGAGGCGCGCAACCTGTTCCCCGCCGGGCGCATCACCGAGGACCCGGCGACGGGCTCGGCAGCGGCGTCGACCGGCGCGTACCTGCGTGCGGTCGGTGCGGTGTCGCCCGGGAGCCGCGTCGTGATCCGGCAGGGTCGACACGTCGGGCGTCCGAGCGTGCTGCTCGTCGACGTGCCCGCGTCCGGCGGCATCACGGTCACGGGCGGCGCCACCCCCATCGCCTGACCCTGCGGCACCGCCCGCCCGCGCCCGTGATGTCTGAGCGCCCGTTCCTTCCCATCACGCCCGCGATGCCTGGCGCTTCCGGGCGTACCGGGTCGTTCCGCCAGACCAGGTACGCCCGTTCCGACCCCCTACGCCCGTTCCGACCCGGCGCGCGCGCCAGCACCGAGCCCGCGCACCCCGCAGCGGGACCATTGCCGAGCCGTGACGAAAAGTGCTTGACACGAATAAGTCCATCCGTTGTACTAATCCTGCGCGCGGGTGACGGAGCCCGCGGACATCCCGTGCAAAGGAGCACCGATGAAACGCCGCACCCGAATCATCGCCGGTCTCGCAGCCGTGGCAGTCGCCGCGGTCGGGCTGGCGGGTTGTTCCAGCTCGTCCTCTGCCTCGAGCGACACGATCAAGATCGCGTACCAGAAGTTCGGCGCCTTCCAGCAGCTCGACGCCCAGATGAAGGAAGTGAAGACCGAGTACGAGAAGGCGAACCCGGGCAAGACCGTCACCCTCGTCCCGATCCAGGCGCAGGGCAACGACTACTACACGAAGCTCGCGCTCATGAACAAGGCGCCCGCGACGGCCCCGGACGTCATGTACGAGGACACCTTCCTCATCAAGTCCGACGCGGAGGCCGGCTACCTGCTCCCCCTCGACCAGTACGTCGACAAGTGGGACGAGTGGGACCAGTTCTACGACAACGCGAAGCAGGCCGGCCAGGGCGACGACGGCAAGATCTACGGCGTCTCGATGGGCACCGACACGCGCGCCCTCTGGTACAACAAGGACCTCTTCGAGAAGGCCGGTCTCCCGGTCCCGTGGAAGCCGAAGACCTGGGACGACGTGCTCGCCGCGGCCAAGACGCTCAAGGAGAAGGACCCGAACGTCATCCCGTTCAACATCTACTCCGGCAAGGCACAGGGCGAGGCCTCGACCATGCAGGGCTTCGAGATGCTCCTGTACGGCGCGGACGGCGACGGCAACACGCTCTACAAGGACAAGAAGTGGGTCGTCGGCTCGAAGCAGTTCGAGGACTCCCTGAAGTTCATCAAGGAGGTCTACCAGGGCGGCCTCGGCCCGACCCCGCAGCAGGCGCTCGACACCAACGTCGGCACGACGATCGCGCAGACGTGGCTCCCCGAGGGCAAGCTCGCCATCGACCTCGACGGCTCGTGGCAGTCCGGCACGTGGCTCGAGTCCGGCACCGCTCCGTGGAAGGAGTGGAACGACGTCATGGGCCAGGCGGCCTTCCCGACCCAGAACGGTCAGGCACCGGGCTACAACTCGATGTCCGGCGGGTGGACGCTCGCGGTCGGCTCCAAGTCGAAGAACCCGCAGGCCGCGTTCGACTTCATCACGACGTTCCTGAGCAAGGACGGCTCGCTGAAGTACGACACCGAGAACAGCCAGATCGCGGTCCGCAAGGACGTCGCCGAGGACCCGGCGTACACCGGTGCCAACCCGACGTTCGAGTTCTTCTCCGGCCTGGTGCAGCACACCAACTTCCGCCCCGCCACGAGTGACTACTCGCAGGTCTCGAACGCCATCCAGGTCGCGATGGAGTCGGTCATGACCGGGCAGCAGACACCCGCCGAGGCCGCGAAGGTCTACGACCAGTCCGTCGAACAGGTCGTCGGCAAGGACAACACCGTCGACGCCGGGTAGCGGCGCGACCACCTGACGGTCTGGAGGCGCGGCTCACGTCGTGCACCGCGCCTCCAGTCCGTCCCATCCCACCTTCGGAACCCTCTCCGCACCCGGAAGGCAACCACCCGTGTCCAGCACCCCCCTCGCGCCGACGCTGTCGGCGCCCGGTGCGCCGAAGCGCACCGATCCTCCCGTGCCGCGCAAGCGGCGACCGCTGCGGAACGCGACGCGTGTCGTCCCGCTCCTGCCCGCGGTGGTCCTCCTCGTCGTCTTCCTGCTCGGCCCCGTCATCTCGTCGTTCTACGGGTCGTTCACCAACTCGGCACTGACCGGTGCGAGCGCGGCGAACCAGCAGTTCGTCGGCTTCGCGAACTACGTCGAGCTCTTCCAGGACCCGGACTTCCCGAAGTCCGTGGTGCTCACGATCGTGTTCCTGCTGGCCTCCGCCGTCGTCGGGCAGAACGTGCTCGGTCTCGGGCTCGCGTTCCTCATGCGCAGCGCCAACAAGGTCGTCCGCGCCGTCGTCGGCACCTTCGTCGTCGCGGCCTGGGTCCTGCCGGAGATCGTCGCCTCGTTCGCCGCCTACGCGTTCTTCAACGACACCGGCACCCTCAACACGTTCCTGGCGTCCATCGGCATCACCGGGGCGAACTGGCTCTACACGTACCCGATGCTCGCGGTGATCCTGGCGAACATCTGGCGCGGCACCGCGTTCTCGATGCTCGTGTACTCGGCCGCCGTGTCCGAGGTGCCCGAGGAGATCACCGAGTCCGCCGAGGTCGACGGCGCCACCGGGTGGCAGCGGCTGATCTACATCACGCTGCCGGTCATCCGACGGTCGATCTCGACGAACCTCATGCTCACGACGCTGCAGACGCTGTCGGTCTTCACCCTCATCTTCGTGATGACGGGCGGCGGCCCCGGCACCAACTCGTCGACCCTGCCGATCCTGGCGTACCAGGAGGCGTTCAAGTTCTCGCAGCTCGGCTTCGGGACCGCGATCGCGACGATCCTGCTGGTCGTCGGCGCGGTGTTCTCGATCATCTACATCCGGGCGCTCAAGCCGGAGGTGGACTGACCATGGCCCTCACCGCTGACCGTCCCGTGTCGAACGCGACCCGCTCCGTGACCGCCCCGGGTGCGCTGCACATGACCTCGCCGCGCGGCCGCACCATGCGCTGGGTGTCGAACGTCGTGCTGCTCGTCATCGCCGTGTGCTTCGCGGTGCCGCTGCTCTGGCTCGTGCTCGCCTCGGTGGACACGCAGGCGTCGCTGTCCGTGAAGATCCCGACGCAGTTCACGCTCGACAACTTCACGCAGGTGCTCACCCCGGAGCTGTCGTTCATCCCGCTCGCGAACAGCCTGCTGCTCTCCGGCGGCACCGCGATCGTCACCGTGGTGTTCGCACTGCTCGCCGCCTACCCGCTGTCCCGGTACAAGATGCGCGTGAACAAGCCGTTCCTGTACAGCATCCTGTTCGGCACCGGCCTGCCCATCACCGCGATGATGGTGCCGGTCTACGCGCTGTTCGTGTCGCTGAACCTCATCGACAACGTGTGGGGCTGCATCTTCTTCCTCGCCGCCACGTCGCTGCCGATGGCGATCTGGATGGCGAAGAACTTCATGGACTCGGTGCCGATCTCGCTCGAGGAGGCGGCCTGGACCGACGGCGCCTCGATGTTCACCACGCTGACGCGCATCGTCGTGCCGCTCATGCGCCCGGGGATCGCCGTCGTCTTCATCTTCGTGTTCATCCAGGCGTGGGGGAACTTCTTCGTCCCCTTCGTCCTGCTGCTCTCGCCCGACAAGGTGCCCGCCGCGGTGAGCATCTTCAACTTCTTCGGGCAGAACGGGGCCGTCGCCTACGGGCAGCTCGCCGCGTTCTCGATCGTGTACTCCGTGCCGGTCATCGCCCTGTACGTGCTCGTGTCCCGCGGCCTCGGTGGGGGCAACGCCCTCGCCGGCGGCATCAAGGGCTGACCCACCGTCCCGCTGACGGACCGTCCCTGCCGACGGCCGTCGCGCTGACCGACCGTCCCTGCTGGAAAGGAACCACTCCATGCACCACGACGAACCCCTCGTCGAAGCCCGGATCGCCCGTCTCGTCCGGGACCGCATCGACCCCGCCGTGCACCGTCGCTCGGCCCCGGTCACCGTCGACGCCTGGCAGGTGCCGGACGAACCGGTGCCGTTCGCCGAGGCCGTCGCCGCCGAGTACACGCCGTTCACCGTCGGCGACGCGTGGGGTGGTCGGCCCTGGGGGACCACCTGGTTCCGCGTGCGCGGCACCGTGCCGGAGGACTTCGGCGTCGACCCGGGCACCACCGTCGAGCTCCGCGTCGACCTCGGCTTCTCGAAGCGGCAGCCCGGGTTCCAGGCCGAGGGACTCGCATGGCGCACCGACGGCTCCACGATCAAGGGCATCGAGCCGCGGAACGACACCGTGCCCGTCGAGGTCGGCCCCGGCGGCTCGTTCGAGCTGTACGTCGAGGCCGCGTCCAACCCGGACATCGGCGGCGACGACTTCCAGGGCGCGACCCCGCTCGGGTCGAAGACGACCGCCGGGACGGAACCGATCTATCGCCTGCGTGCGCTTGAGCTCGTCGAGCGGGACGACACCGTGTGGGAGCTACAGCAGGACGTCTGGGTGCTCCGCGGGCTCATGGCCGAGCTGCCCACCGACGGCACGCGCGGCGCCGACCTGCTCCGCGTGCTCGAGCGGGCCGCCGACGCCCTCGACCCGGACGACGTCGCCGGCACCGCCGCCGATGCCCGGGCCGTGCTCGCCCCGGCGCTCGCCGTCCCCGCCAGCGCGGCCGCGCACCGCGCCGTCGCGGTCGGCCACGCCCACATCGACTCCGCCTGGCTCTGGCCGGTCCGCGAGACGATCCGCAAGTGCGCCCGCACCTTCTCGAACGTGCTCGACCTGATGGACCAGGACCCCGACTTCACGTTCGCGTGCTCGTCGGCACAGCAGTACGCGTGGATCCGGGACGGCTACCCGTCGATCTGGGCCCGGATCAAGCAGCGCGTCGCCGAGGGCCGGTGGATCCCGGTGGGCGGCATGTGGGTCGAGTCCGACACGAACCTGCCCGGGGGTGAGGCGCTCGCCCGGCAGTTCGTCGCCGGCAAGCGGCTCTTCCTCGAGGAGTTCGGCGTCGACACCCCCGAGGCCTGGCTGCCCGACTCGTTCGGGTACACCGGGGCCCTGCCGCAGATCGTCCGCGCCGCCGGGTCGAAGTGGTTCGTCACGCAGAAGCCCTCGTGGAACGAGACGAACGTCATCCCGCACACGTCCTTCCACTGGGAGGGCATCGACGGCTCCCGCGTCCTGACGCACCTGCCCCCGGCCGACACGTACAACTCGGACGTCTCGGCGGCCGACCTGCACCGCGGCGAGCGGGGCAACAAGGAGCGCGGCGTCGCGAACACCTCGATGCTCCTGTACGGCTTCGGTGACGGCGGTGGCGGACCCACCCGCGAGATGGTCGCAGCCGCTCGACGCCAGCACGACCTCGACGGCTCGCCCCGGGTCAACCTCGGCACCCCGGCCGACGTCTTCGAGGAGCTCGAGCGCGTCCTGCCGGAACCCGCGGTCTGGTCGGGGGAGATGTACCTCGAGTTCCACCGCGGCACGTACACGTCGCAGATCCGCACGAAGCAGGGCAACCGGCGCTCCGAGCACCTGCTCCGCGAGGCCGAGCTCTGGGCGGCCACCGCGGCCGTGCGACTCGGCGCCGAGTACCCGTACGACGAGCTCGAGTCCGTCTGGCACACCGTGCTCCTGCAGCAGTTCCACGACATCCTGCCGGGGTCCTCGATCGCGTGGGTCTACGAGAACGCCGAGGCCGAGTACGCCCGCGTCGCCCGGGTGCTCGAGGGCCTGATCGGTGCCTCGACGACCGCGCTCGCGAGCGGTGGGGCGCCGGCGCTCGCCGGGGTCGGGGCGTCCGCGACCGCCTTCGCCGGCGACGGTGGATCCGCGCTCGACGCGCCCCGGGACCCGGGCTCGGTCGGGACCGGCGGCAGCGCCGCGGTCGGGACCGTCGTGCGCTTCAACGCCTCGCCCGTGACGGCGGGCGGGGTGACCGCCCTGGGTGGTTCCGCGGTGTCGGTGGCGGAGGCCGTGCCTCCCGTCCGGAGCGGTGACCGCTTCGTCTTCGACACCGGTGTCGTGACCGCGACCGTCGACGCCGAGGGCAACCTCGTGTCGTTCGTCGACCACGCGACCGGACGCGACGCGATCGCACCCGGTGCTGCTGCGGCGCAGTACACGGTGTTCCGGGACACCCCGAACCAGTGGGAGGCGTGGGACATCGACCGCGCGTACCAGCGGAGCGGCACCGTGCTGTCGGCGGCGTCGGTCGACGTGGACGGCGATGCCCTCGTCGTGACGCGGCCGTTCGGCTCGTCGTCGGTGACCACCCGGTACACGGCCGTCGCGGGGCAGCCCGAGCTGCACGTCGAGACCGAGGTCGAGTGGCACGAGAAGCAGAAGCTCCTCAAGCTCGCGTTCCCGCTCGACGTCCGGGCGTCCGTCGCGTCGAGCGAGATCCAGTTCGGGCACATCGACCGGCCCACGCACCAGAACACCTCGTGGGACATGGCCCGCTTCGAGACCTCCGCGCACCGCTGGGTGCACGTCGCGGAGCCCGGGTTCGGCGTCGCGGTCGCGAACGACTCGACCTACGGACACGACATCACCCGCTCGACCCGGGCGGACGGGGGGACGACGACCCTGGTGCGGGAGTCGCTGCTGCGCGCGCCGACGTTCCCGGACCCGCACGCCGACCAGGGGCACCACGTGTTCCGCACGGTCCTGCGGACGGGAGCCTCGGTGCTCGACGCGGCGGACTCCGGGTACCGGCTCAACCTGCCGGTGCGCTCGGTGCCGGGGTCCGCCGAGGTCGCGCCGCTGGTCGTGGTGTCCTCGCCGCAGGTGCTCGTCGAGGCCGTGAAGCTCGCCGAGGACCGATCGGGTGACGTCGTCGTGCGGCTCTACGAGGCATCGGGCGGTCGGGCCTCGGACGTCGGGGTGTCGTTCGGGTTCGACGTGGACACGGTCGAGGCAGTCGACCTGCTCGAGCGGCCGCTCGGGTCGGACTCCGGCTCGGGTTCGTGGCTCGCTGGGGAGCCCGTCGTGCTCACGCTCCGTCCGTTCGAGATCGTCACGCTGCGGGTGCGGCGGGCCTGAGGCTGCGTCGGTCCCGAGGCAGCGGGGCCGGCGGTGCGGCTGCGGCGCCGGGGGAGCACGGGTGCGTTCCCCCGGCGCCGCGTCGCGCGCGTCGCGCGCGGGGTGCTGCGGTGCGGGGCGCGGGCGCTGCGGTGTGCCCAGCGGAATCGGGCGTGCCAGGTCGATTCGGGCATACCTGGTCATTCCTTCCGACCCGGTATGCCCGGAAGCACTTGGCATCGCACCCGCTTTGGGAAGAAACGAGCGTCCTGCACAGGGCACCCGGCCTGGAGGCTCGTCCACAGACGTCGCCATCGGCTCCCGTCGACGCGTGGAGACCGGGCACGATCGGCGGCATGGAACGTCCACTCCCCATCCTCCGTGCGGGCCCGGCTCGTGAGGTCCCGTGCGACCCGACGACCTTGCGCCGCCGAACGCGATCGAGCGGCGCTGACCGGCTGGTCCGGGGCGGCCCGAACGCCTTCGTCGAGGGGAGCCGCTGGGATTCGGCGGGCCCGAGGCAGCGCTACGTGACGCGTGTGTACGCCCGACTCGGACGGATCGGCACCGCGGCGGTCGCGTCGCACGCGTCAGCGGCAGCGGTGCTCGGGCTCCCGGCGCTCGGTGGGTGGGAGGTCCCGGTGCACGCGACCGTGCCCGAGACGATGTACCGCGGACGGACGCGCGACCTCGTCCTGCACACGCGTCCCGTTCGAGCCGACGAGCGACTGACGGCTCAGGGGATCGGGGTGACGACCGTGGCGCGCACCGTCGTCGACATCGCGATGCGGGACGACCTGCGCACCGCGGTGGTCGTCGCGGACGGGGCGCTCCGAGTCGGCGTCGGAGCAGCGCAGCTCGCTGCGGCGGTCGATCCCCGAGCACGCGGGCGCTGCCGAGCGGAGCACGTGCTCGGCCTCGCGGACGGCCGAGCCGGATCGACCGCAGAGTCCTTCGCTCGCGTGGTGTTCCTCGAACTCGGGCTGCCGAGACCGGTCCTGCAGCAGGAGTTCGTGGTCGGTGGGCGCCGGTTCGCGGTCGACTTCTGGTTCCCGGAGCAGGGCGTCGTCATCGAGATCGACGGGCGAGCGAAGTACACCCAGGAGCGGTACCTCGCAGGTCGGAGCCCCACCGAGGTGTTCCTCGACGAGAAGCGGCGGCACGAGAAGCTGTTGACCGTGCCCGGCGTGCGGACGATCATCCGGCTCGAGTGGCGCGACCTGTTCGACCCCGAGGCGCTGGTCCGACGCTTCCGGGCAGCGGGACTGCCCTGCCCGGATCGACCGGTGAGGAGCGCACGACCAGGGGCAGCCTGATCCGGCGGGCGCTGGTGCGGCGGTCCCTGACCGGGAGCCGGCCCAGGGGGAGGCGGTTACCGTCGCGCCCATGGCTGTCACCGAGATCTGGCTCGTCCGCCACGGGGAGTCGACCGCGAACGTCGCCGCTGCCAGAGCCGAGGCCGCGGGCGCCGACGTCATCGAGGTCGACCACCGCGACGCAGACGTCCCGCTGAGTCCGCTGGGCGAGGAACAGTCCCGAGCCCTCGGGCAGGAGCTCGCCCACCGCGGCGTCGACGACGTCCCGGTGGCGCTGTGGGTGTCGCCGTACCGCCGAGCACAGCAGACGATCGGCATCGCGCTCGACGCGGGCGGGTTGTCCGAGCCGCCGAAGCGCGTCGATGAACGGCTGCGCGACCGCGAGCTCGGCGTCCTCGACCTGCTCACCCGCGACGGCGTACGGAACCGGTACCCGGACGAGGAACGCCGACGACAGTGGCTCGGCAAGTACTACCACCGCCCCGCCGGCGGAGAGTCCTGGGCTGACGTGATGCTCCGCCTCCGCACCGTGGTGACGGACGTCGACCGGCTCGAGGGCACCCAACGGCTGCTCATCGCCGCGCACGACGCCGTCGTGATGCTCACCGTCGCGGTCTGCCTCGACCTCGACGAGCACGCACTCATGGCCTTCGC
This sequence comes from Curtobacterium sp. SGAir0471, assembly GCF_005490985.1. Taxonomy (NCBI): domain Bacteria; kingdom Bacillati; phylum Actinomycetota; class Actinomycetes; order Micrococcales; family Microbacteriaceae; genus Curtobacterium; species Curtobacterium sp. SGAir0471. The sequence goes on along the minus strand of NZ_CP027869.1, from coordinate 3,202,635 downwards.
CGAGGACCACACGGTCGCGAACGCCTCGCTCACACGACTGCACCGCAACGGGCCGGGTGCCCCGTGGACCCTCGTGGAGTTCTCCGCCGTGGGACACCTCGACGACGACGAGGTCACCGAGCACAGCGGCCGGAAGGACGACGCCCGTGTCGGCTGAGGAACCGGCGGCACCGCAGCACATCACCCCCAACGTCCTCCGCGAGTGGGCGCTGCCCGACCCCGGCGACGGCAAGTACGGCCGCGGGCAGGTCCTCGTCGTCGGCGGCGCGGCGCACACCCCCGGTGCCGCGATGCTGTCGGCGCTCGCCGCACTGCGCGTCGGGGCCGGACGACTGTCGCTGGCGGTCGGGTCGAGCGTGGCGAACCAGGTCGCGGTCGCCGTCCCCGAGTCGGGCGTCGTCCCGCTCGACGAGGACGACGCCGGACACGTCGCCGTCGGTGCGATCGAAGCGGTCCGCGACACGGCCGACGCAGCCGACGCGGTGCTGGTCGGTCCCGGCCTGGACGAGCCGGACGGCGCGCGCGACCTGGTCGCGGGCATCGCGGATGCCGTCGGCCCGGACACCCTCGTCGTGCTCGACGCCTTCGCGCTCGGTGTGGCCGCCGACGTCGAGGACCGGCTCCGACCCCTGCGAGGGCGGCTCGTGCTCACGCCGAACAGCGGTGAGGCGCAACGGCTGCTCGGTCGGGACTGCGGGGACGACGACGTCGCCGACGCCCGGGAGATCGCCGAGCGGTACGGCGCCGTGGTCGCGCTGTCCGACGTCATCGCGGCCCCGGACGGCCGGACCTGGGTGAAGGGCACCGGGTCCGGCGGACTCGGGACGAGCGGCAGCGGCGACGTGCTGTCCGGCGTGGTCGTCGGACTGCTCGCTCGTGGAGCCGAACCAGCACAGGCCGTCGCCTGGGCGTCCTACGTGCACGCGGCTGCGGGGGACCGGCTCGCGGTACAGGTCGGACCGCTCGGGTACCTGGCCAGCGAGCTCCTCACCGAGATCCCGCGCGTCCTGGTCGAGCTCGGCGCCTGACCGTGTCGCCCGTTCCTTCCCAGAACAGCTGCGATACCTGATCGAACCGGGCATGCCTGGTCGAACAGAAGGACCAGGTACGCCCGGAACGACCAGGTACGCCCGATCCCACCTGGCCCCAGTCAGCCCCAGTCAGCGCCAGCCAGCGTCAGCGCCGGACGAGCCCCGCCCGCCTGCACCGCGCCTACCCGCGCAGCGCCTCCACGGCCTTGTCGACCCGGCGCTGCCGCGTCTCCGGGGCCTTCGCCGCGAGCACCGGGTCCACGAGCGCCCGCTGCCGGGACGCCGACAGGGTCTCGTAGGCCGCACGCACCCCGGCCTCCTCGAACGCCGCCGCCAGGTCGGCAGGCAGCTCGACCGTCCGCGGCAGGGTGTCGACCTCGAGCGTGACCTCGATCGTGTCCCCGGCGGCGATGCCCGCGGCGATGCGGTGCGCCTCGGACAACGGGACCAGGGACTGCCCACCCATCACCCCGACCGTCGACCGGTAGGTGTAGCCGCCGTCGATCGTGACGACCACGGCGGGACGCTTCCCGGAACCGAGGCCGTCGATGACCTCCTCGGGGACGGGTAGGCCGGTGGCCGTCTTCCTCGCCTGCAGGACCGTCGTCGTGAACCGCATCCGTGCCTCCCGGCCGTCGAGACCCGCCGGGGACCGTCCCCGGCAGCGAAACCGTACAGCCGCACCCGCTGTTCCGCCACCGTTCACCGCCGCAGCACGACCCCGAAACCGGACCCGTCCACGATCGTGCCGAACCCGGACCCCCGGACACCCGAACCCCCACAGCACCCGGAAGGCACACCCCGTGCAGCACACCCGCACCCTGGCCGGCATCGCCCTGGCCGCAGCAGCAGTCGTCACCCTGGCCGGTTGCTCGGCCACGAGCTCGGCGAGCACGAGCTCCGGCTCCGGCGACACCGACTGGAAGACCGCCACGAGCGCCGAGTCGGCCGGCGGCATGGACGCCCTCGTGAAGGCCGCGAAGGCCGAGGGTCAGCTCAACGTCATCGCCCTCCCGCCGACCTGGGCGAACTACGGCAAGATCATCGACGGCTTCGAGAAGAAGTACGACATCAAGATCAACTCGGCGAACCCGAACGGCTCGAGCGCCGACGAGGTCGCCGCCGTGAAGTCGCAGAAGGGCCAGTCGACCGCCCCCGACGTGCTCGACCTCGGCAACGCCGTGATGCAGCAGAACCTCGACCTGCTCACCGACTACAAGGTGGCGAACTGGTCGGACATCCCGGACACGCTCAAGGACGCGGACGGCAAGTGGACGCGTGACTACACGGGCCTCATGTCGATCGGGTACGACTCCTCGAAGATCAAGGACGCGCCGAAGGACCTGAACGACCTGCTCGACAGCGAGTACAAGGGCAAGGTCTCGATCGCGGGCGACCCGACCCAGGCGAACCAGGCCGCGTCGGCGGTGTACCTCGCCGCGCTCGAGAACGGCGGCTCCGCCGACGACATCTCGAAGGGCGTCGACTACTTCGGCAAGCTGAAGCAGGCCGGCAACTTCCAGAACGTGCTGCCCACGCAGGCGACGGTCGCCTCGGGTGAGACCCCGGTCGTCATCCAGTGGTCGTACAACAACCTCGCGTGGGGCCCGGCAGCCGGTTCGAGCGGCAACGAGAACTGGAAGACGGTCGTCCCCGAGGGCCAGGCGCTCGGCTCCTACTACTCGCAGGCGATCAACAAGGACGCACCGCACCCCGCGGCGGCACGCCTGTGGCAGGAGTACATCGCCAGCCCGGATGCCCAGAACCTGTACCTGCAGGCCGGCGCCTTCCCGTCGACCCTCGCGGCGATGGAGCAGTCGGGCAAGGTCGACAAGGACGCGCTCGAGGCCGCCGGCGGCATGCCGAAGGACTACGTCGAGCTCACCGACGCGCAGGTCACCGACGCGGCGAAGGTCCTCGCCGCGAAGTGGTCCGCAACGATGGGCTCCTGAGCAGCATGACCACCGCATCGGCCCCGAGCGGCGGCAACGCCTTCGTGCCGGGACAGCCGGGACCGGCAGGGCAGCCGGGACAGGCGGGACACCCTCCCGTCCCGGCCGCCACCGGCATCGCTCCCGTAGGGAGCAGCGCCACCGGCGTCGCTCCAGCGGGGAGCGCTGCCGTCGGCTCGGTGGCCGATGCCACTCCCGCACCCACGCCGACACCGGCGCCGCAGCGGCGGCGGGCACCGTCCCGCCGCCGCCCCGGCATCGCCTGGCTCGGCCTCACCCCGTTCGCCGCCTACGTCCTGCTGTTCCTCGCCGTCCCCGCCGTGATCGCGGTCGGCAGCGGGTTCACCACCGGCGACGGAGCGTTCACCCTGGCGAACCTCGCGGCGTTCCGCGACCCGTCCGTCCTCCGCGCCTTCGGCGGCTCGTTCGGCCTGTCCGCCGTCTCGGCCGTGATCGGCGCGGTGATCGGCGCCCTGGTCTGCTGGGCGCTCTCCGCGCTCCGTCCCGACGGACTCGTCCGCTCGATGATCGACTCGGCAGCCAGCGTGCTCGCCCAGTTCGGTGGCGTGATGCTCGCGTTCGCGTTCATCGCCACGATCGGCGCGCAGGGCCTCGTCACGACCTGGCTGGTGTCGGCCTTCGGGCTCGACCTCAACGCCGACGGCGCCTTCCTCTACACGGTGCCCGGCCTCGTCATCCCCTACGTCTACTTCCAGGTGCCGCTCATGGTCCTCACCTTCATGCCCGCGCTCGAGGGGGTCCGCTCCCAGTGGGGCGAGGCCGCCGCGACCCTCGGCGCATCGCGCGCGACCTACTGGCGGCGCATCGCCCTGCCCGTGCTCGCGCCGGCGTTCTGGGGTTCGCTACTCCTGCTCTTCGCGAACGCGTTCTCGTCGTTCGCCACCGCCGCGGCGCTCATCTCGCAGGGCGGGATCGTCCCGCTGACGATCCGCACGCAGCTCACCAGCGAGACGATCATCGGCCTGCAGAACGTCGCGGGCGTGCTCGCCCTCGGCATGGTCGTGGTCATGGCGGTCGTGATGGGCGCCTACTCGCTGCTCCAGCGTCGCGCTGCGCGGTGGCAGCGGTGACCGCCGTCTCGTCGGTCCGCCCCGTGGCGACCGCACCCCGGCCTGGAGGCCCCACCCGCGTCGGCCGCTTCGGCGTCGCCCCGTCGCGGGTCACCGCCGTCGTCGTGCTCGCCCTGGTCGGACTCGTCTTCGCCGTGCCGCTGGTCGCCCTGGCGCAGTTCACCTTCCGGCAGGGCACCGACGGCGGGCTCACCCTCGACCACTACGCGGCGATCGTCGACCCCGCGAACACCGCCACGTACCAGCCGGTCTTCGACGGCCTCGTGGCGTCCCTGCTCATCGCCGTGATCACCGTCGCGATCGTGCTGTTCGTGCTGCTGCCCGCCCAGATCGTCACCGCACTCCGCTACCCGCGCCTCCGCCGCGTGCTCGAGTTCGTCTGCCTGGTGCCGATCACCGTGCCCGTCGTGGTGCTCGTCGTCGGCTTCATCCCCGTGTACCAGGTCGTCGCCCAGGTGTTCGGCTCGGGCGCCTGGACCCTCGCGTTCGCGATCGGCATCGTGTCGCTGCCCTTCGCGTTCCGTCCCATCGCCACCGCGCTCACCGCGGTCGACGTCACCGTGCTCTCCGAGGCAGCGCGGTCGCTCGGCGCCTCGTGGTGGACGGTCACGTGGCGGATCCTGCTACCGAACCTCCGTCGCGGCATCACCGCCGCGTGCTTCCTGACCATCACGGTCGTCCTCGGCGAGTACACCCTCGCCTCGTTCCTGTCCCGCACCACGTTCCAGACCGCGCTCGTGCTCGTGCAGCAGACCGACCCGTACGTCGCCGCGGTCTTCTCGCTCGCCGCACTGCTGTTCGGCTTCGTGCTGCTCGTCGTCATCGGCCGGGTCGGCGCGGGCCGCCGGCGCACCTCGAAGGAGTCCGCATGACCGTCACCGCTCCCGCCGCCCCGGCGTCGCTGTCCACCGAGGGCGCGACCGTCGAACTCGAGGCCGTCGAGAAGCACTACGGCTCTCACCGTGCGCTCGCCCGGTTGTCGCTCCGCATCGAGCCCGGCGAGTTCGTCTCGCTGCTCGGACCGTCCGGCTGCGGCAAGACCACCGCGCTCCGTGCGCTCGCCGGGCTCGAGGCGATTGACGCCGGCGCGATCCGGATCGACGGCGTCGACGTCGCCGCCGTGCCGGTCGAACGGCGCGACATCGGCATGGTGTTCCAGCAGTACTCGCTCTTCCCGCACATGACGGTGCGGCAGAACGTGTCGTTCGGGCTCGAGATGCGCCGGGTCGCCGCCGCAGCACGCCGGGAGCGGGTCATCGAGGCACTCGACATGGTGCACCTCGCCGACTTCGCCGACCGGTACCCGCACCAGCTCTCCGGTGGACAGCAGCAGCGCGTCGCCCTCGCCCGTGCCCTGGTCACCCGCCCGCGCGTGCTCCTGCTCGACGAGCCGCTCTCGGCGCTCGACGCCAAGGTGCGGGTGTCCCTGCGCGACGAGATCCGCCGCATCCAGAGCGACCTCGGCATCACGACCGTGTTCGTCACCCACGACCAGGAGGAAGCCCTCGCCGTCTCCGACCGCATCGCGGTGATGCACGCCGGCGGCATCGAGCAGGTCGGCACACCCGAGGAGCTCTACCGCCACCCCGTCTCGGCGTTCACGGCGGACTTCGTCGGGCAGTCGAACCGTCTGCGCGGTGACCTGCGCGGCGGCGACGTCTTCGTCTACGGCTTCCGTGTCCCGGCGCTCGCCGCGGACACCGCGGACGGTCCGGTGCTCGCCTACGTCCGGCCCGAGGACGTCGCGTTCGCCGCCGAGGGCGTCACCGGCACGGTGGTCGCGTCGAGCTTCCTCGGGTCGATCCGTCGCACCACGGTCCGGCTCGACGACGACACGGTCGTGACCGTGCAGCACGAGGTCGGCGACCGTCGGGCGGCCGGTGACGCCGTGGCACTGCGGCTGCTCGGCGCCCCGGTCGCGGTCGCCCCGCTCGCGTAGCGCCCCGCGCCCGCCGAGCCGCCCCGAGCGTTCCCACCGTCGCGGAGCGTTCCGCGAAGGCGACACCCTGCCGCGGACCGTCGGCGGACTGTCGCTTCCGCGGGGGTGAAGGCGACCCGGTTCCGGACGGGAGGCGCGGGGCGGGCCCGCCTCGCGCCTCCAGACCGGTGGAGGTCAGCGCTCGAAGCGTGCGGCGGGCTCGTCGGTCAGGCCCGCTTCGACCCGTGCCAGCATGTCGGCGGACATCGCCGGGAGCGCGTCGAGCCGGGCCCAGAAGGCCTCGGTGTTCTCGCCGTCAGCGGGTGCCGGCGTGCCGGACACGTACCGGCATGCGAAGACCAGGTCGAGGTACTGCGCGCGGTCGCCGTTCGGGTAGGTCATCTCGGGCAGCACGTGCACCCACGTGAGCCGTTCGGCGACCGCGACGACGTCGGCCTCCTCGAGGACCTCGCGCTCGGCGGCGACCGCGGGCTCCTCGCCGGGGTCGACGATCCCCGTCACCGGGGTCAGCGCGCCGTTGTCGGTCCGACGGACGACGAGCAGCTCGCGATCCGGGCCCTCGCCGCGCGTGACGACGGCGGTGATGCCCGTCATCCAGAGCGGGTCGTTCCCGACCTTCTCGCGCAGGGACAGGACGAAGTCAGGGGTGGGCATGCCCCCACGCTACCGATGCCGTGCCGCCCTTCCTCTGTCGCGGACTGGTCATGACCAGTAGGGTGACAGCGTGGAGATCATCATCCTGCCGACGCCCGCCGAGGTCGGACGCGTCGCCGCCGCCAAGATCGCCTCGGTCGTCGCCGAGAAGCCGTCCGCCGTCGTGGGGCTCGCCACCGGGTCGAGCCCGCAGGGCATCTACGCCGACCTGCACCGCCGGGTCGAGGCGGGCGAGGTGTCCTTCGCCGCAGCCCGCGGGTTCGCCCTCGACGAGTACGTCGGGATCCCGCTCGAGCACCCGGAGTCCTACGCCTCGGTCATCGCCCGCGACGTGGTCGAGCCGCTCGGGTTCGACCCGTCGCGCGTCCGCGTGCCCGACGGTCGGGCCGCCGACCTGGCGTTCGCGGCCAAGGAGTACGATGCCGCGATCCGGGCGGCCGGCGGGGTCGACGTGCAGATCCTCGGCATCGGCGCGAACGGGCACATCGGCTTCAACGAGCCGACGTCGTCCTTCGCGTCCCGCACGCGCATCAAGACCCTCGCGCCGTCCACGCGCGAGGCGAACGCGCGCTTCTTCGACTCGCTCGACGACGTGCCGACGCACTGCATGACGCAGGGGCTCGGCACGATCCTCGAGGCGCGGGAGCTCGTCCTCGTCGCGCAGGGCTCCGCGAAGGCCGACGCCGTGGCCGCTGCGGTCGAGGGGCCGCTGTCGTCCTTCGTGCCGGGCTCGGCGCTGCAGCTGCACGAGCACGCGACCGTCGTGGTCGACGAGGAGGCGGCCGCGGGCCTGCGCCTGGCCGACTACTACCGCTACACCTACGCGAACAAGCCGGAGTGGCAGCGCTTCGAGTGATCCGCGGGTGGGCGCGAGGTCAGCGGGCCGACGCCAGGCGGGCCAGGCCCTCGCGCAGGGTCTCCTCGGAGCACCCGAAGTTGAGCCGTGCGTGGCCGATGCCCGGTCGCCCGAAGTCACGACCGTTCGTCAGCGCGACCTTCGCTGCGTCGACCAGGTGCACGGCGGGGTCGTCGCCCCAGGGCAGTGCTCGCAGGTCGAGCCAGGCCAGGTAGGACGCCTGCGGCTGCCGGTACCCCGCGCCGGGCAGGGCGGTGCCGAGCTCCTCGGCCAGGATGCGTCGGTTCGCGGCCAGCTCGGCGAGCAGCGACGCGAGCCAGGGCTCCCCGTCGCGGAAGGCGGCGACGCTCGCGGTGTACCCGAGGATCCCGGTGCGCTCGACCACCTCGACGGGCAGCCCGTCGAACCAGCCGCGGGCCCGCTCGGACGCGCCGACCATCAGGGCGCACTTCGTCCCCGCCAGGTTCCACGCCTTGCTCGCGCTCGTCAGGGCGACGCCGTGCCCCACGGCCTCGGGTCCGCAGGTGAGGAACGGGGTGAACACCGCGTCGGCGTGCACGAGCGGCGCGTGGATCTCGTCTGACACCACGACCGCGTCCCACTCGGCGGCGAGCCGGGCGAGTGCCACGAGGTCCTCGCGCGCGTGCACGAGGCCGAGGGGGTTGTGCGGGTTGCAGAGCAGCACCGTCCGGGCGCCGTCGGCGAGGGCGCGCTCGATCCCGGCCAGGTCCATCCGCCACCCGGCCGTCGTGTCGAACGGGTCGGGGGCGCCCTCCGGGGCGAGCAGCGGGACCTCGGTGGCGGATCCGCTGGCCTCGCGGACGTACTCCCAGAACGGCGGGTAGACCGGCGGCATGAGGACGACCTGGTCGCCGGGGTCGATGATCCGTCGGAGCACCTCGACCGCCGCGACCGACACGTCCGTGGTGGTCCGGACGAGGTCTGGGTCGACGTCCCACCCCCAACGGCGCTCGGCGAAGTCGGCGAACACCTCGGGGAGCACCCGGGCGTGCCCGACGTACCCGGTGTCCCCGTTCCGGATCGCTCGCGCGAGGGCCTCGCGCACCGGCTCGGCGGGGACCGAGTCCATCTCGGCGACGAACATCGGCAGGACCTCGGGCGGGTAGGCCGTGTACTTCTCGCTCGTGCGGGTCCGTTGTGCATCGAAGACCGAGACCATGACGCTCATGCGCCCAGCCTGGCAGTCGACAGTGGCAGCCGCCTTCGTTGGTGCACTGGAAGCTTCTACCTTCCAGGCTATTGGGCGTGCCCTGCTGTGTCGGCACGATTCGGCTGGCGTAGACTCACGGGAACATCGACCTAGGAGCATGGTGTATCTCGAGAGCCTAGTTTTTGAGAATATCCGCGGATTCCGAACGCCTGACGGTCCAGCCCGTCTCAATTTCAAGAGAGACGACGGTGGCTACGCGGGGTGGACTGTGCTCGCCGGCCGAAATGGAAGCGGGAAAACTACTTTCCTCCGGGCGATATCCCTCGCGCTTGCGGGACCGAACGTGGCGAGAACGCTCGTTCCAAGTTTCTCGCACTGGGTGAGCGACGGGGCGGAAAGTGGGCTGATACAGGCAGCCTTTAGCGTTGGCGAAGGAGACGCCCTTAGCCCCGGCGGCGCCCCGCCGAAGCGGCAACCATGGGCGGGTCTGCGTTGGGAGCGCACGACGGCCGGCCCAGTGCCTGAAATGACGGAGTCTCTTCCACCAAGCGCGCCGAAGCTGACTGCTCGACGAGGGCCGTGGTCGGACAATCCCGTTGGATGGTTTATGGCTGGGTACGGTCCCTTCCGGCGCTTGACAGGAGCGGCTGCGGAAGCTCAAAGGCTGATGTTGGGAAATAAAAGAACCTCTGCGCTAGTCACACTGTTCGATGAGTCCGCTTCCTTGGCGGAATCCACCTGGTGGTTGCAGGAGCTCTACCCGAAGGTATTGGAAGGAGATGCGGCCGCTAAAGGGTTGCAGGATGATGTCATCCGGATGCTTGATGATGGGCTTTTGCCGGAACACTCTCGGGTGTCCCAGTATAATTCGGACGGGCTCTGGATTGAGCAGAACGGCAATAGTTTTCTTCTAGAAGAAATGAGTGACGGATATCGAGTCGTTTCTGCACTCGTGCTAGACGTCATCAGGAGACTAGTCGCCTCATATGGCCGCTTCGAGCTGCAAAGTCGCGACGACGGCTCGGTATTTTGCTCACAACCGGGTGTTGTACTTATCGACGAGGTCGATGTTCATTTACATGTAAGTTGGCAGCAGCGTATCGGTTTCTGGATGCGCGAGCATTTCCCAGCCATCCAATTCATTGTATCTACACATAGTCCTTTCATAGTGCAAGCGGCAAGTTCACGTGGATTGATTCGCCTGGCTGCGCCAGACGAAGCAGACCGAGTGCCGCGAGTGATAGAACAGGATGAGTTTAGGCGAATTGTCAATGGCGATGCTGACCAGGTTGTGATGAGCGAGTTGTTCGGCCTCGAAACTACTTACGGCCTCGAGACCAATCGTCGCCGCGATGCGTGGCGAGAGGCTGTAGAGCGGGGTGATTCCGCTCCACTTACCGACGAAGCCAAGATCGATATGGGCGTCACCCCTTCCGATGAGGTGGCCATGGCACTGGCCAGGTTGAACCAGCGACTGGCGGCGGAGATTTGATTAGGCTCGAGAGGTTGTCCCTCCAGCTGGAGGATGAGAACTATCTGAATGCCGAGGCGGAGAAAGCGAGGCAGTCAAAAGAGGCGGCCGAAGGGGCGTGGCGTGCCCGGGACCGCGTTCGGGTCGCGAGCATCCGACGCACTCTCGAAGAAATGGCTAATGGTCGACAATACTGCATGTACTGCGGCGATAATGAGGCAACGGATATCGAACACTTCTACCCCCGTTCGACCTATCACGAGCAAACGTTCACTTGGGTCAACTGGCTCCTCGCGTGTTCGTTTTGCAACTCGAACCGCAAAAGAAATCGGTTCCCTGTAACCGCTGGGACCCCCGACTTGATCGACCCTACGGTCGAGGACCCACGCACTGATTTGAGTGTTGACCTCGTACTCGGTGAGATCACAGCGCGGACGCGGCGAGGCCTGGTAAATATCGAGATATTCGACCTGAATCGGGACAGACTAACGCGAGGTCGTCGTGACGCCGCTGTCACGTTCAGTAGCCTAGTTGTGGATTACGTGCGGCTGGTCGATGCCCGGCCGAAGCAAGCGTCTTTGGTTTTGGAAACGTTGCAATCGGGTCCTTTCGCTGAAGTGCGCCACTACATCAAGGAATTGGCTAAAATCGGGTCAACATTTGTTGATGCCGAGGTGGCTAGCGCCTTGGATGATTATCCCGAACTCTAGAGTGTTGTGCGTCGCCCCCGATGGCTTAGTGAACCTGCTGGAGTGCTTCATCGTGCTGCAAACGGGGAGTCGGCTTCAGCAGTCGATGACAGTCTCGGCCGGAGTATTTCCGAGCCATCCCACCAGAGTGGATGCTTGGGATCAAAGTCGCTGGTTGACGCTGGTATCTGCCGGATGAGCGAGTAGTGCGGGGTCCGTCGACGGCCCTGGTCGTCGTCCGGCTGCCCTGACCGCCCGCCACAGGCCGCACGCGATCCACCGGACACACGGGTCCGACCGATAGGAGTGGTGGACCGCAGTCGACGCACGAAGGAGTGCCGCATGACAGAACGCGCCGTGTCGGGCCGTCCCACCCCGCTCGACCCCGGGTCGCTCCCGGAACCGGTCGACGTGAGCGACAACAGTGCAGCGCTGCGGGCCGTGCACGAGGTCGTCGCCGCCGGACCGTTCGACGCGACGTGGGAGTCCCTCGCCGCCTACGAGCCGCCGCGCTGGTACGAGGACGCGAAGTTCGGCGTCTTCCTGCACTGGGGCGTGTACTCCGTCCCGGCGTTCGGCAACGAGTGGTACTCCCGCGAGATGTACCGGCAGGGCACCGACGCCCACGAGCACCACCGCGCGACCTACGGCGAGCACCGGGACTTCGGGTACAAGGACTTCATCCCGTCCTTCACGATGGAGCACTTCGACCCGGCCGGGTGGGCCGCGCTGTTCCGTCGGGCCGGCGCGCAGTTCGTCGTGCCCGTGGCCGAGCACCACGACGGCTTCGCGATGTACGACACGGACCGGTCCCGGTGGAGTGCGGCCCGGATGGGGCCACAGCATGACGTCTTCGGGGAGCTCTCCCGCGCGGTCGACGAGGCCTGGATGGTCCGCGGTGCCTCGTCGCACCGTGCCGAGCACTGGTTCTTCATGAACGGCGGTGCCCGGTTCGACTCCGACGTGCTCGACCCGCGGTGGTCGGACTTCTACGGCCCGGCACAGCGGGAGGAGACGGCCCCGAACGAGCGGTTCCTCGAGGACTGGCTCCTGCGCACCGTCGAGGTGATCGACCGGTACCGGCCGCAGGTGCTCTGGTTCGACTGGTGGATCGAGCAGCCGGCGTTCGCCCCGGTGCTGCGGACGCTCGCCGCCTACTACTACAACCGTGCGGCCGAGTGGGGGCGCGAGGTCGTCATCAACTACAAGTGGGGGGCCTTCGCGCCCGGCACCGCCGTGTACGACATCGAACGCGGAGCCGTCGCGGGGGTCGAGCCCACGGTGTGGCAGAACGACACGTCGGTGTCCCGGACGTCCTGGTGCTGGGTGGAGGGACACGAGTACAAGAGCGTCCGCGAACTCGTCGCCGAGCTCGTCGACGTCGTCGCGAAGCGCGGGGTGCTGCTGCTCAACGTCGGTCCGAAGCCGGACGGCACGATCCCGGACGAGGAGCAGCGCCTGCTCGAGGGCATCGGGCACTGGCTCGGTCTGCACGGTGAGGCGATCTACGGCACCCGCCCCTGGACGGTGCCGTCCGAGGGGCCGACCGTGGTCGCGTCGGGGTCCTTCGTCGACGGTGCCGCCCCCGCGTACACGGCGGAGGACGTCCGCTACACGATGCGGCACGACGTCACGGGTGACGCCCTCTACGCGGTCCTGCTCGCGCAGCCCGACGACGGCGTCGCACGGCTGCGCGCCCTCGCGTCGACCTCCGCGCTCCTCACCCGCACGATCAGCGACGTCGCGGTGCTCGGATCCGGCACCGTCACCCGGTGGGACCGGACACCGGACGCCCTCGAGGTGGCGGTCGACGGTTCCACGACCGAGCACAGCGGCCCCGTGCTGCGGATCCGCTTCGCACCCGAGCCGGATCAGCCCCGCCAGGACTTCCTCCACCAGTGACCGCCCGGCGGGAGCGGACCGCCGGGGTCAGGCGCCGGCGGTGTCGGGACGCATCCAGAACGGCGACCAGTGGTACCCGTCCGGGTCGTCGAACTGCCGCTGGTACATGAACGGGTACTCGTCGGTGTCCCCGATCCGACCACCCGCAGCACGAGCGCGTTCGACGAGGTCGTCGACGGCCTCCCGACTGTCGAGGTCGAACGACAGCGTGACCTTCGACGGGGTGTCCGGGCCGCCGATCAGGTCCTCGGTGCCGCCGACGCTCGCGTAGGCCTCGCGGCTGCTGAGCATCAGGTACTGGTCGGGGCCGAACACGATGCACGAGACGTCCTCCCGCGACATCCGCGGGTCGAGGGTCCACCCGAGGGCCGTGTAGAACGCGGTGGCGCGCTCGACGCTCGCGACCGGGCAGGCGATGAAGAGGGTCACGGGACGATGGTCCCGCCGTGCCCCGTCCGGGTCAAGACTCGGCGGACGTCAGCTCCGTGCCCGCGCCCCACACCCGCCGCACCTCGAGCGCGGGGGAGAGCGCGACGAGGTCCGCGGCGTACCCGGGCGCGATCCGACCCAGGCGGTCGCCGAGTCCCAGCGCCGTGGCCGGCGTGCTCGTCAGGGCGGCGACCGCCTCGGGCAGCGTGGCCCCGGCTGCGGAGACGGCGAGCCGCAGCGCCGCGTCCTGCGTGAGCGTCGAACCGGCGATCGTGTCCGTGCCGGCGACCCGCGCGACGCCGTCCACCACGTCGACCGCGAGCGACCCGAGCGCGTAGGAGCCGTCGGGCGAGCCGGCTGCGGCCATCGCGTCGGTGATCAGCGCGACCCGGCCGGGGGCACCGCGCAGCAGCACCCGGGCGACGGCGGGGTGCACGTGCACACCGTCGAGGATGAGCTCGAGGGTCACCCGGTCGTCCTCGAGCGCGGCGGCGATCGGTCCGGGTGCCCGGTGGTGCAGCCCCGGCATCGCGTTGCACGCGTGGGTGAGCAGGGTGGCGCCGGCGTCGAACGCGGCACGGGCCTGGTCGTACGAGCAGACGGTGTGGCCGACGGCGACCCTGACCCCGGCGTCGACGAAGCGGCGGACGGCGTCGAGCGCTCCCGGCAGCTCGGGTGCGACGGTGACCTGGCGCAGGAGCCCGGCGCCCGCGGCGAGCAGGGCGTCCACCGCTGCCGGTGCCGGGTCCACCAGGTACGAGGCGTTGTGTGCGCCCCTGTTGTCGGGGGAGAGGAACGGGCCCTCGAGGTGCGCGCCGAGCACGAGCGGGTCGGCCGCGGCGACGGTGCGGATGCGGTCGAGCGACGCGGCGAGCGACGGCAGCGGTTCCGCGACGAGCGACAGGACCGAGCGGGTCGTCCCGTGCGCCCGGTGCACGGCGAGCGCGGCGTCGAAGGTGTCGTCCTCGTACGCGGCTCCGCCCCCGCCGTGCCCGTGCAGGTCGACGAAGCCGGGGGTCAGGACGGCGTCACCGAGGTCGACGACCTCGGCACCCGGAGCGGCGTCCGGCAGGCCGACACCCGAGCCGACCGCCTCGATCTCGCCACCCGAGAGCAGGACCCAGCCGTCCTCGACCGAGCCAGCCGCGTCGACGACGCGGGCAGCGCGGACCAGGGTGCGCCGCGCCTCCAGACCGGAGCCGGACCCGGCCGACCCGGCCGACCCGGCCGACCCGGCCGACCCGGCCGACCCGACGGACCCGGCCGATCCGACGGACCCGGCGGACCGCGAAGGCCCGCTCACGCCGTCTCCCGCCGGAACGCGACCACCCCGGAGAGCGCCGCGACCAGCACGAAGACCAACCCGACCACCGGGTGCCCGAGCGACAGCCACGCGCCGCCGGCGGCGATGACGAGCGCGGTCTCGACGATCACCTTGCCCACCACGTCCGTGTCGATCGGTGACCGCGGGGACCGGAAGAGGAACCAGACGACCGCGGCGAACAGCGGCGCCCCGACCATGAACAGCACGCCCGGGAACGGGAACGGCCACGCGAGGTAGCCCCAGTACGCCAGCGACAGCAGCCCGAACGCGCACACGAGCACGCGCAGCACCACCCAGCCGGAGAAGGAGACCCGCCGGCGAGCGGGAGCCGGATCCGTGGGCGGCGGGACGTCGCCCCAGTCGACGGGACTCTGCGGTGCGTTCGTCATGCGGTGCCTACCGGAAGATGATGGTGCGGGCGCCGTCGAGCAGGACGCGGTCCTCCGCGATCCAGCGCACCGCCTGCGTCAGGGTGCGGGACTCCTCGTCCTGACCGATCGAGACCAGCTCGGAGGGTTCCTTCGTGTGGTCCACGCGGACGACGTTCTGCTCGATGATCGGCCCCTCGTCGAGGTCGCTCGTCACGAAGTGCGCCGTGGCGCCGATGAGCTTCACGCCGCGAGCGTGCGCCTGCCGGTACGGGTTGGCGCCCTTGAAGCCCGGCAGGAACGAGTGGTGGATGTTGACGGCGCGACCCTCGAGCGCGGCGCAGAGCTCCGGCGACAGGATCTGCATGTAGCGCGCGAGGACGACGAGCTCGACGTCGTGCTCCTCGACCGCCTCCAGGATCCGCTGCTCCATCGCCTGCTTGGAGTCCGCGTCGGTGACCGGCCGGTGCTCGAACGGCACGGAGTAGAAGGACGCCAGCCCGGACAGGTCGGCGTGGTTCGACAGGACGAGCGGGACCTCGATCGGCAGCTGCCCGCCGCGCTGCCGGTAGAGCAGGTCGTTGAGGCAGTGCCCGGCCTTCGACACGAGCACCAGGGTGCGCATCGGACGTCCGACCACGTCGAGCTGGACACGCATGTCGTAGCGCTCGACGACCGGGGCGAGGGCCTGTTCGAAGGTCTCGCGGTCGACCGGCGCCATGACCTGCAGGCGCATGAAGAACGAGTTCGTGTCGGCGCTCGAGAACTGCTGCGACTCGGTGATGTTGCCGTTGGCCGCCACGACGGCTCCGGACACGGCGTGCACGATCCCGGGCTGGTCGTCGCAGACGAGCGTGAGGGTCCAGTGCGTGGGGTTCGGGTCGGTCACGGAGATCAGGGTACCGGGGCGCTCCGGCCTGGAGGCCCGTGGTGCGCCCGGCGTGCGCCCCACGCGGGCAGGCTGGTCGGTGAGGGCTCGTCGGCTCGCGTCAGCGCGCGTCCGCCCGCGCCAGCGCCCGGTCCGCCAGCGTCAGCACGGCGAGCAGCACGCCGACGCCGAGCATCACCCACGCGAGCACGTGCAGGTCCGGTGTGGTCGGGGCCTGCCCGAACACCCCGCCGATGAGCGAGGACGCCGCGATCGCGCCGATGTAGATGCTCGTGCGCGAGAGCCCGGCCGCGGCGCCGATGTACTCCGAGGGCACCACCTTGTAGAGCGCCGCCTGGTTCGACACGGACGCCAGGGCCTGCGGGACGCCGAACAGCGCCGGCACGACGAGCAGGAGCACGAGTGGCGATCCGGCGTGCAGCAGGAGCAGGAGCCCGGCCCCGAGCAGGGGGACGAGCGCAGCGACCACGAGCGGTCGACGGACGGTGGTCCGCCGTGCGACGACGAACGACACCACCCCGGCCACGACGGCAGCGGGCAGCTGCAGGTACCCGGCGACGTCGCTCGGGTAGCCCGCCACGTCCTGCACCCACTGCGAGAACCCGTACGTCATCGTGTACGCGAGCAGGTAGGTCAGGAACAGCCGGGCGTAGGTGCGGGACAGGGCGCCGTTCCGGACGAGCAGCCGCACGTCGACGAAGGGCTTCGTCGCGCGCAGCTCCCACAGCACGAGTGCCACGAGCAGCGCGACCGCCACCGCGAGCAGCCACCAGAGCCCGGCACCGAGGTCGAGCAGGAACACCAGCAGCGCCGACACCGTACCGGTCATGAGCACCATGCCGAGCGGGTCGAGCGCGGTGCGGACCGGCAGCTGCTCGGCGTCACGGGGCCGGAACCGGTCGGACGGCAGCCACATCGCGGCGACGACGATGCCGAACACGGCGAGCGGGACGTTCACCAGGAAGATCGCGTGCCACCCGAACGCCGCGATGAGCGCCCCGCCGAGGGGTGGTCCGGCGGCGGCGGACACGAGCGAGGTGATCGACAGGGCCCCGAGCACGAGCGGCGGGGTCGGCCTGCCGATCCGGGCGGAGTGCTGCCGCAGCGTGGTCAGGGCTGCCGGGTACGCCGACGACGTCCCGATCCCGATGAGCACCCGCGCGGTGACCGCTCCGCCGAAGCCGGTCAGCACCTCGGGCACGACGCCCGCGACGCCGACGATCACGAGCCCGGTGAGGAACACCTTCTTCGGGCCGAACCGGTCGGCGAGCTTGCCCATCGTCGGCTGTGCGACCGCGCTCGCCAGGTAGAGCGCCGCGACGAGCCAGATCGCCTGCGACGCCCCGATGCCGAGGTCGCGGGAGATCGGGGCGAGGGCGACGGAGACCATCGTCGTGTTGATCGGGTTGAGCAGCGGCCCGACCAGGACGGGGACGAGGAGCTTCGGGCCGAAGCCGCTCCCGCCGGTGGTGGCGGTGTCGGCGGTGGTCGGGACGGGGGAGGTCGAGGTGGACGTGGTGGGCTTCTTCCGGGTCAGTCGTCGGTGAGCGGCAGGAGGATCGCGAGGGCGCGGGCGACCGTGGCGCGCTCGTCCTCGGGCAGGGCCGCCAGGCGGTCCGTGAGTACGCGGGACCGGTTGGTCCACGCGTCGGCGCGAGCACGGGAGCCCGACTCGGTGGCCCGGACGAGGGTGCGGCGCCCGTCCGCCGGGTCCGGACGGCGTTCGACGAGCCCGAGGTCGACGAGCGCCTGCACGGTCGCGCCCATCGACTGCGGGCGGACCCCCTCGGCGCGCGCGAGGTCGGCGACGGTGCTCTCCCCGTGGCGCAGGAGTCGACCGAGCGCGGCGGTCTGGGACGCGGTGACCTCGTCGGCCTTCCCGGCGAGGACCGTGCGGCGGATGCGACCGTGCAGGGTCAGCAGGTCGTCCGCGAGTGTCTCGATCGGTTCCACACCGGAACGATACGACTCAGCAGGGCAACTTGCAAGGCTTCCTTCTGATCAGACGAGGCCGTCCGCGGCGGAGCCGATGGTGCCGTCCGTCGTGAACGGACGCAGCGCGACCACCAGGCCGTCGACGTCGTCGCCGAACCAGGCGTTGCTCGCCTGCACGCGGGGCCAGGCGTCCGCCAGTAGCTCGCGTCCGTCCCGGGTCAGGTGCAGCCGGGAGGCCCGTCCCCGACCCGGCACGGCACCCCGCTCGACGAGTCCCCGCGTCTCGAGCCCACCCACCAGTGCGGCCATGCTCTGCGGGCGCACGCCCACGGCGCGGGCGAGCTCGGCCTGGTTGTGCTCGCCGCCGGCGGCGAGCTGCACGAGTGCGCCGAACTCGACCGGGCTCAGGCCGAGGGGTTCGAGTTCCTCGGCGAGTCGACGGGCGAGTTCCCGCGCGGCACGGATCACCGTCCACGCGGCGACGGCGTCGACGTCGTCGTGGTGCACCGAGAGTTCGCTGGACACGACCCGAGCCTACCGGCGTAGCGTTGAGTAACAGGAAACTGATACCGAGGGAGGGGTCGCATGACCGACACGATCGCGATCACGGGCGTCACCGGGGACGTCGGTGGGAAGACGCTCGAGCTGCTGCACGGCTCCGGTGCGCCGGTCCGCGCCGTCGTCCGTCGTCCCGAGCAGGCCGAGCGGCTCCGCGCACGGGGCATCGATGCACGGCTCGCGGACCTCGACGACCTCGACGCGATGACCCACGCGCTCGAGGGTGTCGACCGCTTCTTCCTCGTCACGCCGGTCAGCGAGCGCCAGGCGCAGCAGGGCGAGACCGGTGTCCGCGCGGCGGAGCGTGCGGGGGTACCCCGGGTGGTGCACCTGTCCGGCGGGGACGCGGCGCAGCACTCGCCGATGCCCTGGGCCGCGGCGGCGTGGCGGACCGACCGGCTCCTGCGGGACAGCGGCCTGGCCTGGACGATCCTGCACCCGTCGGCGTTCATGACGAACCTGCTGCCCTCCGCACCCGCGATCCGACGTGGCTGGTACCCGCACACGACCGGCCGTGGCCGAGCGGGCTGGATCGACACGGCCGACATCGCCCGGACCGCCGCGGCGGTGCTGACGGAGGACGGGCACGACGGCACGGAGCCCGTGCTCACCGGACCCGCAGCCCTCGACGCCCACGGGATCGCGGCCGGGCTCTCGTCGGGACTCGGGCGCCGCGTGCGCCCCCTGCACCTGCCGAGCCGGGTGTACCGGGCAGTCGTCCGCGCCGGCGGTGTCCCGGCCTGGCAGGCGGAGGGGCTCCGGCAGCAGTTCGGGCGGGTGCTCCGCCGTGGACTCGACGGTGTCGACGTCATGAGCGACGACGTGACCCGGATCACCGGGCGGCCGCCGCGGTCCCTGGCGGACTGGGCACGCGAGCACCGGGAGCAGCTGACGGGCCGGGGCTGACGCGGCGGACGTGCGCCGTGCCTCCCGGCCGTCCCGTCAGCCCGCGGAGGTGAGGGTCGTGACCAGGTGTTCCTGCACGTACCCGATCCAGTCGTAGACGTCGCGGAGGCCGAGGCCGGCGTCGCCGGCGTACGAGGCCTCCTCGGATGCGGCGTCGGTGATGCCGAGCCGCTCCGCGATCGTCAGCCGCAGGTCGGTGAGGCACCGCAGCCAGGCCTGCTCGTCCTGCGCGGTCAACGCGCCGTCCCGTGTGCCGGTCAGCCAGTCGTGCACGACGTCGGCGTTCGCGGTTTTCTGCGTCAGCAGGTCCGCCTGCGTCCAGCGGCGGAACTCGTCGCTCGCCTCGGAGTCCGACGGGTAGGCGTCCGGGAACATCCGCGCAGCGACGGGGTCGGCGGCCAGGTCGCCGGCGAGCACCTGCTGCAGCTGCTCCGTGAGCGAGGCGAGCACCGCGCGCTCGCCCTCGGACATCGCGAGGTGCACCCCGTCCCGCTGCCGCGTGAAGGGGATCACGCGTCCGGCCCCGCGGCGCGGTCGACCGTGGCCTGCAGGCCGTAGCCGTGCATCGCCTCGACGTGACGCTCCATCGCCTCGCGGGCGCCCGTCGCGACGATCGCCCGGCCGTCGTCGTGCACCTGGCGCATGAGCCGCTCGGCGCGGGCGTGCGAGAAGCCGAAGTAGCTCTGGAAGACGTACGTGACGTACGACATGAGGTTCACCGGGTCGTCCCAGACCACGGTGACCCACGGGACGTCGAACCGGGCGGCGAGGTCGGTGCGCTCCTCGACGTCGGGGCTGGTCAGGGTCATGCGTCGTCGGTCATGCGTCGACGGGGATGCTCGGGTGCATGTCCCCAAGGGTGACACGAACGTGCCCGCTCGGTACGATCGAGGGGTCGCGACTGGCGTTGGATGGGTCACCATCGGGGAGCGACACCTGACACGGAGCGCGGCCGTACGCCTGGGCCGCGCCCACCCGTCCACCTCGTCGCGTCCGCGCGGCGATCAGACAACGAGGAGTCCCGTGTCCATCACCGATCTGACGCCTGCCACCGCGCAGTCCACGTTCAACGCCCCGCTCGCCGAGGTCGACCCCGAGATCGCCGCCGTGCTGCAGGACGAGCTCGGCCGCCAGCGCGACACCCTCGAGATGATCGCATCCGAGAACTTCGTCCCGCGCGCCGTCCTCGAGTCGCAGGGCTCCGTCCTGACGAACAAGTACGCCGAGGGCTACCCGGGCAAGCGCTACTACGGCGGCTGCGAGTACGTCGACGTCGCCGAGCAGCTCGCCATCGACCGGGCGAAGGCCCTGTTCGGCGCCGCCTACGCGAACGTGCAGCCGCACTCCGGCGCCAGCGCGAACGCCGCGGTCCTGCACGCCATCGCCTCCGCCGGGGACACCATCCTCGGCCTCGAGCTCGCCCACGGCGGTCACCTGACCCACGGCATGAAGCTCAACTTCTCCGGCCGCATCTACAACGCCGTGTCGTACGGCGTCGACCCGGAGACGTTCGAGGTCGACTACGACGACATCCGCGCGAAGGCGATCGAGCACCAGCCGAAGGTCCTCATCGCCGGCTGGTCGGCGTACCCGCGCCAGCTCGACTTCGCGAAGTTCCGCGAGATCGCGGACGAGGTCGGCGCGACGCTCTGGGTGGACATGGCGCACTTCGCCGGTCTCGTCGCCGCGGGTCTGCACCCGTCGCCGCTGCCGCACGCGCACGTCGTGTCCTCGACCGTGCACAAGACGCTCGCCGGCCCCCGCTCGGGCATCATCCTGTCCAACGAGGAGTCGCTCTTCAAGAAGCTGAACTCCGCGGTGTTCCCGGGCCAGCAGGGCGGTCCGCTCATGCACGTGATCGCCGCCAAGGCCACCGCGTTCCTACTCGCGGGCCAGCCGGAGTTCAGGGACCGCCAGGAGCGCACGCTCCGCGGTGCTCGTCTGCTGGCGGACCGGCTCACCCAGGCCGACGCGCGGGCAGCGGGCATCGACGTCCTCACCGGCGGCACCGACGTGCACCTGGTGCTCGTCGACCTGCGCGAGTCCGAGGTCGACGGCAAGCAGGCAGAGGACCTGCTGCACGAGGTCGGCATCACCGTGAACCGCAACTCCGTGCCGTTCGACCCGCGCCCGCCGATGGTGACCTCCGGTGTCCGCATCGGCACCCCGGCGCTGGCGACCCGCGGCTTCGGCGACGCCGAGTTCACCGAGGTGGCGGACATCATCGCGCTGACCCTCATGCCGAACCCGGACATCGCAGCGCTCTCGGCCCGGGTGAAGGCCCTGACCGACGCGTTCCCGCTCTACGCGTGAGCGCCGCGCTCCCTCGCGAGCATTGGGCAGGTGAGGGCAGTGCCGTCCGCATCGACGGCACCGCCCTCGCCGCCCGCACGCTCGACGACCTGAAGGTCCGCATCGACCGATTGCACGACCACGGGTTCCGACCCGGGCTCGGCACGATCATGGTCGGCCAGAACCCGGGCTCGGTGTCGTACGTCGCCGGCAAGCACAAGGACTCGGCACAGATCGGGCTCGACTCGGTCCGCATCGACCTGCCGGAGACCGCTTCGGCGGCCGACATCCGTGCGGCGATCCTGCAGATGAACGACGACCCCCGGGTGACCGCGTTCATCGTGCAGCTCCCGCTGCCGCAGGGCATCGACCCGATCCCCATGCTCGAGCTGATGAACCCGGCGAAGGACGCCGACGGCCTGCACCCGACGAACCTCGGTGAGCTCGTGCTGGCCGTCCCCGGCGGCGCCGGCACGATCGACGCACCGCTGCCGTGCACCCCGCGCGGCATCGTCGCGATGCTCGAGGCCTACGACGTCCCGATCCGCGGGCAGCACGTCACGATCATCGGGCAGGGCCTGACGGTCGGTCGTCCGCTCGGGCTGCTCCTGACCCGGCTCGAGGCCACCGCGACGCTGACGCACTCGCTGACCGAGGACGTCGCCGCCGAGTGCCGTCGCGCCGACATCATCGTCGCGGCCGCCGGTGTCGCCGGGCTCGTGCAGCCGGACTGGGTGAAGCCGGGCGCAGCGGTCATCGACGTGGGCATCAGTCGGATCGTCGACGAGGCCACCGGGAAGGCGAAGCTGCGCGGTGACGTCGACCCCGCGGTGGCGTCGGTCGCCGGGTTCCTGTCGCCGACCCCGGGCGGCGTCGGGCCGATGACCCGCGCGATGCTCATGAAGAACGTCGTCGAGGCCGCCGAGCGCCACCTGCGGTAGCGCGTCGCGCTGGGGCGGCCGCGCGTTCTCACGCGCTCAGCGACACCTCACGCGACTCCCTGGCCGTGAGGTGTCGCTGAGCGCGTGAGGTGCTCGCCACCAAGCCCCGGCCTGGAGGCGCGGATCACCGCCGCCACGTGCCTCCCGCGGTGCTACGGTCGCCGCATGGGGGACGAACGAGAACTGACCGAACCGGTGCTGCGCCCGCGGCCCGAGCCGTCCCAGTTCACGAAGGACGCCCGCTGGCTGATCGTCATCGTGGCGCTCTGCATCCTCTTCCAGCAGCCCGGATCGACCTGGGGCACGACGTTCTTCCACGCTGGCCAGGAGTACGACTTCCGCTCGTCACCGGCGCCCGGGACGACGCTCCTGACCGTGGCGGTCGCCGTCGGCGGGTTCCTCGTCGCGGTCGCCCGCCGGGGCGCGAGCCGGTTCGACGAGCACACCGTGATGGGACTCACGCTCGCCGGCGTGCTCGGTCTGACCGTGGCTGTCTGGCTGCTGATGCCCGTGCAGATCGCGTGGGTGCAGTGGGCCGTCGAGCACGGTCGGCCGCACCCGTTCGTGCTCGGGAACGTCGTCGAGACGACGCGGTACGCCGACTACCTCGGCTGACCGAGCGCTCGGCCGCCCGCACGGCCGGGCTGCCGCGCTGCCGCGTCGCCCGGCCCGCGGTCGTCGAACCACGAAACCGACATCGAACCAGCCGCGTGTGCTGGTTCGTTGTCGGGAACGTGGTTCGACGCGCTCCGTTCGAGCTGCACGACGCACGACGCACGACGCACGACGCCCGGCGTGCGCGGCGCCGGGCGCGCGGAGCGCGTCAGTCGCGGCGGGCGCCCTGCGCTGCGTGCACCGTGAACACGGTGGGCTCGCGGTACCCGGCCGCGGCGAAGGCGGAGGTGACGGCGTCCGTGATCGCGCCACGGGCCTCCCGGTCGACCAGCGCGATGGCTGCACCGCCGAACCCGCCACCCGTCATGCGTGCGCCGACGGCGCCGTGCGCCATCGCCGTCTCGACGGCCAGGTCGAGCTCCGGCACCGAGATCTCGAAGTCGTCGCGCATCGACGCGTGCGAGGCGACGAGCAGCTCGCCGATCGCCCGCGGACCCTGCTCGCGGAGCGTGCGGACCGTGTCGAGGACGCGCTGGTCCTCGGTGACGATGTGCCGCACGCGCCGGAAGGTCTCGTCGTCGAGCAGCTCCTCGGCGCGGGACAGGTCCTCGACCGCGACGTCACGGAGCGCCGGGACACCCATCGCCGCAGCACCGCGCTCGCAGGACTCGCGACGCGCCTTGTAGCCGCCGGTGGCGTGCGCGTGCTCGACGCGGGTGTCGATGACCAGGACCTCGAGGCCGTTCGCCTCGAGTGCCAGGTCGACCACGGCGGTGTCGAGCGTCCGGCAGTCGAGGAACACGACCGCGTCCTGCTCCCCGAGCAGCGAGGCGGACTGGTCCATGATGCCGGTCGGTGCGCCGACGGCGTGGTTCTCGGAGTACTGCCCGACACGCGCCAACTGCTTGCGCGACAGGCCGAGGTCCCACAGGTCGGTGAAGGCCAGCGCGACACCGCACTCGATCGCGGCGCTCGACGACAGGCCCGCGCCCACCGGCACGTCCGAGTCGATGAAGACGTCGAACCCGGTCTTGCCGGACAGGTCCGCGCCCGCCTGCTCGCGCAGCGCCCAGGCGATGCCGAACACGTAGGCCGACCAGCCGTCCATGTTCTCCGGCGCCAGGTCGTCGAGCGAGAGCTCGTGCACCGCGTCCGGCTCGAAGGCCGAGGCAACCCGGAGCAACCGGTCGTCCCGCTGCCCGATCGAGGCCACCGTGCGGCGATCGATCGCGAAGGGCAGCACGTACCCGTCGTTGTAGTCGGTGTGCTCACCGATCAGGTTGACGCGACCGGGGGCGGAGTACTGCACCGCCGGCTCGTACCCGTAGACCTGCTGGAACGTCATGCGCGTTCGATCCCTCCTCGGATGAACTCGGCCGCCTTCTCGGGCACGAGGTCCCCGATCCAGGCGCCCATGGCGGCCTCACTGCCGGCCAGGAACTTGAGCTTGTCGGCCGCACGGCGCGGCGACGTGATCTGCAGCATGAGCCGCACGGTGTCCCGCGCGGTGTGCACCGGTGCCTGGTGCCAGGCGGCGATGTACGGCGTCGGGGTGTCGTAGAGCGCGTCGAGCCCGCGGGTGAGTCGTAGGTGCATGTGCGCGAGCTCGTCCTTCTCGGCGTCGGTGAGCGCGGCGAAGTCGGGGACGTGCCGGTGCGGCAGCATGTGGATCTCGATCGGCCAGCGCGCGGCGAACGGCACGAACGCGGTGAAGTGCTCGCCCTGCAGCACGACGCGCTCCGAGGCTCGCTCGTTCGCGAGGTGCTGCTCGAACAGGTCCGGACCGAAGCGCTCGATCGACGCGAGCAGCCGCTGCGTGCGCGGGGTGACGTACGGGTACGAGTAGATCTGCCCGTGCGGGTGGTGCAGGGTGACGCCGATCGCCTCGCCGCGGTTCTCGAACGGGAAGACCTGCTGGATGCCGGGCATCGCGGACAGCGCGGCGGTGCGATCCGCCCAGGCCTCGACCACGGTGCGGGCGCGCGACTCGCTGATCGAGGCGAACGAGCCGCTCGTCTCGGGGGAGAAGCACACGACCTCGCAGCGGCCGACGCTCCGGAGCTGACGGTTCAGTCCGACGTCGGACAGCGACTCGAGCGACTCCGGTGCGTCGTCCGCCTCGAGCAGGGGACCGAACGACGGGGAGCGGTTCTCGAACACGGCGACGTCGTACCGGCTGGGGATCTCGGACGGGTTCGCGGCGGTCTGCGGCGCGAGCGGGTCCTGGTCGGCGGGCGGCAGGAACACGCGGTTCTGCCGGCTCGAGGCGATGGACACCCACTCGCCGGTCAGGACGTCCTGTCGCATCCGGGCCGTCTCGGGCCGGGGGTCGAGGACGCGCTGGTCGATGCTGCGCTCCGCGGGCAGCTGGGTGTCGGCGTCGTCGAAGTAGATGAGCTCGCGGCCGTCGGCGAGCGTCGTCACGCGCTTGGTGATCACCGGGACAGCCTACTCGCCTCGCGAAGCGTTGCGAAAGCATCCGTAAGTGCGCGAAACTCGTCCGGTGCGCGACGACCTCTCCTTCCTCGACGGGTCGCTGCCCGCGCCGTTACGGCAGGACCGCATCGTCTCCATCGTCGAGGGCGCCCCGGGCCTGGTCCGGACCGCCTCCCTCGCAGCGGCGCTGGGGACCAGCGAGGTCACCGTCCGCCAGGACCTCGCCCTGCTCGACCAGGAGGCCCGCATCCGGCGGGTCCGCGGCGGTGCGGTCCGCCGCGGGGCCGGTTCCCCCGAGCGCCCCTTCGAGGAGACCGCCGTCGAGCACCAGGTGGCCAAGGCCGCCATCGGCCGCGCCGCGGCCGCGATGGTCCGGTCCGGCGAGTGCGTCGTGCTCGACGTCGGCACCACGCCTGCAGCCGTGGCCTCGGCGCTCGTCGCGCGGGAGGACCTGACCGACCTGACCGTCGTCACCAACTCGCTGACGACGGCGCTCGCACTCGAACCGGCGGTCCCGCGGTTCACCGTGGTCGTCACCGGTGGGACCCTCCGCCCGCTGCAGCACTCGCTCGTCGCACCCTTCCTCGGCGCGGTCCTGCCGATGATCGCCGCGGACGTGGTGTTCCTCGGCGGCACCGGGCTCGACGTCGAGCACGGCCTGACGAATGTGAACCTGCCCGAGACCGAGGCGAAGCGGATGCTGGCCGACGCCGCCCGGCGTACCGTCGTGGTGGCGGACGGCTCGAAGTTCGGCCGGGCCCACCTCGGTGTCGTCCGCCCGCTCGAGGACATCGACGTCGTCGTCACCGCCGAGGTCACGGCGGACGCCGTCGCCCCGATCCGGGCGGCCGGGGTCCGGGTCGTCGTGGCCGACGAGGACGGCGGCGCAGCACCAGACGGAAGGAAGTCGCACGCATGACCGCAGCAGCACCCACCGGAGCGCAGTACCACCTCCGCCACGCCGGGCCGGACGGGGTCGTCGAGGCCGTCGTCACCGAGGTGGCGGCGGGCATCCGGGAGCTCCGCGTCGCCGGGTTCGACCTGACCGAGCCGTTCCCCGTGACCTCGCTGCCGCCGGGTGCCGACGGCATCGTGCTCGTGCCCTGGCCGAACCGCGTCGCCGGCGCCGTATGGGAGCTCGACGGGAAGCGCCAGCAGCTGGACGTCTCCGAGCCGAAGTACGGCAACGCCTCGCACGGACTGCTGCGGTTCTCGCCGTACCGCGTCGTGGACCAGACCGAGTCGTCGATCGAGCAGCAGGCGACGGTCCACCCGCAGCACGGCTGGCCGTTCACCCTCGAGACCCGTGTGCACCACGAGCTCGTCGACGACGGCGTCCGGGTGACCCACACGATCACGAACCGCTCCGGCGTCCGCGCTCCCTTCGCCGTCGGGGCGCACCCGTACCTGCGCGCAGGCGACACCCCGGCCGATGACCTCGTCGTGACCCTCGACGCCGCCACGGCCTTCACCGTCGACGAGCACAAGATCCCGGACGGCACGGTGCCGGTCGAGGGGACCCCGTACGACCTGCGCCCGGGGCAGCGTGCCGGTGACGCCGACCTCGACACCGCCTACCGGGACATCGCTGCCGACGAGCACGGTGTCCGCCGCACGACGCTGCACGGCCCGGAAGGTGACGGCGTGGAGCTGTGGCAGGACGAGTCGTTCCCGTACGTGCAGGTCTTCACCTCCCGGGAGTTCCCCCGCGGTGACGGCACCGGGCTGGCCGTGGCGGTGGAGCCGATGACGGCGCCCGCGAACGCCCTGAACTCGGGCGAGGGCCTGCGCTGGCTCGAGCCCGACGAGACCTGGACCGGTACCTGGGGCATCCGCCGCGTGTGGTCCTGAGCGCGGCGGGATCGCCCTGGCCGGCCCTCCGGCGCGCACGTGCGGTCTGTCCGGGTGGGGTCCGGTCGCAAGACATGCCGCTCACGTCGCTGCCCGGCGGCACGTCGTGCGACCGGAACGATCGCCGGCGGCACGTCGTGCGACCGGAGCGGCGCGGGCGGGCGGGTCGTTCGACCGGAACGGCGCGCAGGAGGCCCTCGAGCGCCAGGTCGGCGTGCCCGACAGCCGCGGACACGATGAAGGCCGCCCCGAGTGGGGCGGCCTTCGTCGTGTGTGCGCTGGGCGTCAGGCGCGGCGCATGCGCAGTGCCTCGACCGCGAGGGACTCGGTGCCGTAGCGGCCGATCTCCTGCGCCCATGCCGGGTCGTCGCCGCGCAGGGCGGTGTACTCGCTGCCCTGTCGGCACACGTACCCGAGGACGGCGGAGGCGGTGGCCACCTCGACGAAGTCGGTGCGGATGTGCCGCGTCGTGACCCGCGCGCTGCGGCGCAGGGTGTCGAGGAGGAGCTGGTTGCTCATGGTGGTGTTCGTCGCTGCTGCGAGCTCGACGATGCGGCGCGCGTCACCGGTGGTGCTGGTCTGCGTGGCGTCGATGGGCTCGGTCACGGTGTACCCCGTTCGTTCTCTGGTGCTGCGGTGCTGTTCGGTCCGTGGAAAAGGACCGGGAACGACACTATCGGCGTCGTGCAGGCAAACCGCTGAGCGGGGACTGGACTGTGCACAAGACGCACCATGAACATCCTGTGTCCGGGTTGTACCCCGGTGGGGCCTCGCGCGGGGAAGAAGGTGGGCCCCGTGGGGCTCGAACCCACGACCCTCGGATTAAAAGTCCGGTGCTCTACCAACTGAGCTAGAGGCCCTCACCCGCAAGGCTAGCGGGTGAGGGCCTCCAGACGAGAACCAGTGCCCTCGGTCAGCTGCGGCGCCCGGTGAGCGTCCGCAGGAGCCACATGATCACCGCGATGACGAGCAGCACGATGCCGACCCACAGCAGGAACTTCAGGCTCGCTGTGAAGCCACCGACGAACAGCAGGACGACCGCGATCACGGCCAGGATGACGAGCAGGGCGTTCATGGAGTCTCCTCTTCTCAACGTCCGGGAGGAGTGCCTCCCTGCCGGAGCACGGTACCCGCGCGCGCCCGGTTGCGTTCGTGGCGAACGGGGGACGTGCACGTCGGCGGCCGCGCCTACACTCGCCGGGTGCCTCGCGATCACCACCGTCCCGTCCACTTCACCGACCAGGAGTTCGCCGCGATCCAGGGCGGCGACGACCCGGCTCTGGTGAACCGCGTCGCGCACGAGACCGCGAACGCGCTGCTGCACCGCGTCCGGCAGGACCCGGACCCGGCGGTGGTCGAGCGGCTCGTGACCTACACGGACGTGCACGGCATCGACGCGATCGCCGAGCTGTGGGCACGCGTCGGCGCGCACACGCTCCCCGGCGCGCTGTGGCGGATCTACCTCGTGCGGGTGGTCATCCGGCAGAACCCGGAGGAGATCTCGTACTTCTTCGAGCGCGGCACGGCGCAGATCGGCACGATCGACGAGGCCGTCGCGGGTGCCGAGCAGCCGACGGGTCCGGCGGAGATCCTGACCCTGGCGGACAGCATCCTGCACGGGCTGTACACGGGTGACCTCGCGGTGGCGCTCGATCGCGGGGCGGCGTTCTGCCGACTGACGGCAGCGGGTGCGACCTCGGTGGCGGACGACGCGGACCTGACGGCGGGGGAGCGCGCGACCGAGCTGACCCGGCGTGCGCTGCGGCTGACGGAGCTGGCGGCCGACCTGACGGAGGCGGCGGCGCTCTGGCGTCGCGACAGCCTGGACTGAGCGGGCGGCGGGGCGGACCGCCGCCGCGCCTCCAGACCGGGCACGACCACCGCGACCGCGACGCCGCACAGACGGCAACGACACCGCGACGTGACGCCGCGCCTCCGGACCGGGCACGACTACCGCGACCGCGACGCCGCACAGACGGCAACGACCACCGCGACGACGACGCACGAGCGCACGGCGTGACCGCCCCCGGACATGCGAAGACCGGGCCGCAGAAGCGCCTCTCGGCGCGAGGCCGCTCGAAGCGGCGAATTTTGGAGCCCGGGGCTTGCTGCGGCCCGGCGACATCGATTCTACGAGACACGTGCTGTGCGCGCCGCCGTGTTCACTCTCGGTGGACACGATGCGCGGCCGGGCGTGCCCCGGACACGAGGACGACGCAGCTCGCCCAATCCACTCCGCCGACGGTGCCGAACAGAGGGTGTGACGCTCCTCGCGGACGTCACAGCGAGGGCCCGCTCGACCCGGTCCGGTACCCGCCGGTCAATTCCCTGCGGGCCGTGCGGCCCTCGCCCCGACTCCACCGCCGCGAGGATCCGAACGACCCGTACCCGACCTGCGAAGTGATTGCACATGTCGGACGCAATGCCACCGAGAGGGGGGAAACCTGCAATGCTTGCGCTCGTGGAACACGACACCGAGGCCTGGAGCTCCACCGAGCCCACCCCCGTGTCGCCCGACGATCTGCTCGCCCGTGTCGCCGACGGCGACCAGGCAGCCTTCTCCGACCTCTACGACGCCCTGTCCGGCCGCGTGCTCGGTCTGGTGACGCGCCTCCTGAAGGACCGCGCCCAGTCCGAGGAGGTCGCGCAGGAGGTCTTCCTCGAGGTCTGGCAGCAGGCCACCCGCTTCGACCGTGCACGCGGCACCGCCGCCAGCTGGGTGCTCACCATGGCCCACCGCCGCGCAGTCGACCGGGTCCGCGCATCGCAGGCGTCGCACGACCGGGACACCAAGATCGGCATCCGCGACCTGGAGTCCGGTTTCGACCAGGTCTCCGAGTCGGTCGAGATCCGGATCGAGCACGAACGGGTCAGCCGGGCGCTCGGCAAGCTCACCGAGTTCCAGCGGCAGGCGGTGCAGCTCGCGTACTACGGCGGCTACTCGCACAGCGAGATGGCCGAACGGCTCGGTGTCCCGATCGGCACCGTCAAGACCCGTCTCCGTGACGGGATGATCCGACTCCGAGACGAGATGGGGGTGACGTCATGACCGAACGGCACGACGACCCTGCCCTGCTCACCGGGTCGCACGCCCTGGACGCCCTGTCGGACGACGAGCGCGCGCTCCTCGAGCACGCCCTGACGACCTCGCCGGAGCTGCAGTCGGAGACGGACTCGCTCCGCGAGACCGCCCTGCAGCTCGCGTACGCCGTCGAGCCGATCGAGCCGCCCGCGTCGCTCAAGGCCTCGCTGATGGCGCAGATCGCCCGGACCCCGCAGGCGGCTCCCACAGACGCCGCTGCTCCGGTCGCCGGCCTGGAGGCCCCGCTCGCCTCCACCCCGTCGTCCGCCCCCGGCGTCGGTGCGGCTCCCGCTCCCGCGCAGGTCGCCGACTCCGCGAACGTCCTCGCGTTCGGTGCGGCTCCCGCCGCTGCCGACGTCGAGGGACCGGCATCGTCGAAGGCCCGCCGCCGCTGGTTCCAGCGTCCGGCGGCCGCCCTGTCCGCTGCAGCCGCCGTTGCCGTGGTGTTCCTCGGTGTCGGACTCGGCGTCGGCACGAACTTCGGTCAGACCGAGGGGAACGGCCCCGGGACCACCCAGGCCTCGGGCACCCTCGACTCGATCTACGCCGCGTCCGACTTCCAGCGCACGACCGCGAAGGTCCCCGGTGGCGGCTCGGCGACGGTGGTCTGGTCGCACGACGTCGGCAAGTCCGCGGTCATCCTCGACGGCGTCGAACAGGCTCCGGCGGGCAAGACCTACGAGCTCTGGTACATCGGTTCCGAGGGCACGAAGGTGGTGCCGGCCGGCCTCGTCGACGGGGCTCGGAACGGTGTGCACACGGCGGTGCTCGAGGGCGACCTGACCCCCGGTGACGCGATCGGCATGACCGTCGAGCCCGAGGGCGGCTCCGACCAGCCGACCTCGACGCCGCTCATGGCCGTCCCCACGACCCAGGCGTAGTAACCGCCCGGACGGCGGGCAGCGGATCATCCGCTGCCCGCCGTCCTGCGTCTGGCGTCGTCGTGCGACAGCGGATCCGTCGCGCGCGCGGCGCCCCGCGCCCCCGACGACGAGAGGCCCGGTGCCGTCCGTGGCGGACGTGCACCGGGCCTCCAGGCCGACCGTCAGGAGACGGACCGGACACCGATCACCCGAAGCGACCCGAGACGTAGTCCTCGGTCGCCTGCACGGACGGGTTCGAGAAGATCGTCGCGGTGTCGTCGAACTCGATGAGCTTGCCCGGCGCACCGGTGCCCGCGATGTTGAAGAACGCGGTCTTGTCGCTGACGCGCGACGCCTGCTGCATGTTGTGCGTGACGATGACGATCGTGAAGTCCTTCTTGAGCTCCTCGATGAGGTCCTCGATCGCGAGCGTCGAGATCGGGTCGAGGGCCGAGCACGGCTCGTCCATGAGCAGGACGTCCGGCTGCACAGCGATCGCGCGGGCGATGCACAGACGCTGCTGCTGCCCACCGGAGAGACCCATGCCGGGCTTCTCGAGGCGGTCCTTGACCTCGTTCCACAGGTTCGCGCCCTGCAGCGAGCGCTCGACGATGTCGTCGCTCTCCGACTTCGAGACGCGCTTGTTGTTGAGCTTCACGCCGGCGAGGACGTTGTCGCGGATCGACATCGTCGGGAACGGGTTCGGGCGCTGGAAGACCATGCCGACCTGGCGACGGACGAGCACCGGGTCGACGCCCTGGCCGTACAGGTCGTCGCCGTCGATCTTGACGGAGCCCTCGACGTACGCGCCGGGGATGACCTCGTGCATGCGGTTGAGGGTGCGGAGGAAGGTGGACTTGCCGCAGCCCGACGGGCCGATGAAGGCGGTGACGGTGCGGGGCTCGATCGTCATGTCGACGCCCTCGACGGCCTTGAACTTCGAGTAGTAGACGTTGAGGCCGTCGACCTCGATGCGCTTGGACACGTGGTTTCCTTCGGGGTGGGTGGAGTTGCCGCTTCGCTGGCGCTCGGCGCTAGCGGGGGAGCTTGGGGGCGAAGAGTCGGGTGATGAAGCGCGCGAGCAGGTTGAGCAGCATCACGATGAGGATGAGCACGAGCGCTGCGGTCCAGGCCCGGTCGACGAACGGCACCGGATTGGCGCCCTGCTGCGAGTACTGCGTGTACGCGAACACCGGCAGCGTCATCATCGGGTTCTTGAACAGGTCGTAGTTCATGCTCGCGGTGAAGCCGGCCGTGACGAGCAGCGGCGCGGTCTCACCGATGACGCGGGCGATCGACAGCATGACGCCCGTCGTGATGCCGGCGAGGCTCGTCGGCAGCACCACCTTGAGGATCGTCAGGTACTTCGGCACGCCCAGGGCGTACGAGGCCTCGCGGAGCTCC
This sequence comes from Curtobacterium sp. SGAir0471, assembly GCF_005490985.1. NCBI lineage: Bacteria > Bacillati > Actinomycetota > Actinomycetes > Micrococcales > Microbacteriaceae > Curtobacterium > Curtobacterium sp. SGAir0471. The sequence continues at coordinate 3,169,986 of NZ_CP027869.1, read as the reverse complement.
ATCGGGACGATCTTCAGGACCTCCTCGGTGGAGCGGACGACCACGGGGATCATCAGCACGCTCAGCGCGATCGAGCCGACGAGACCGAAGCGGGCGCCCGGGCCGAGGAACAGCGCGAACAGCGAGTAGGCGAAGAGACCGGCGACGATCGACGGGATGCCCGTCATCACGTCCACGAAGAACGTGATGCCCTTCGCCAGGGCGCCCTTGCCGTACTCGACCAGGTAGATCGAGGTGAGCAGGCCGATCGGCACCGAGATGAGCGCGGCGAACAGCGTGATCTCGAGCGTGCCGATGAGGGCGTGCAGTGCGCCGCCGCCCTCGGAGATGACGCCGCGCATCGAGGAGTTGAAGTACTGGGCGTCGAAGCGGGCCAGGCCGTCGGCCAGGACGGTCCAGAGCAGCGACACCAGCGGCAGCACCGCGATGACGAACGCCGTGACCACCAGCGAGGTGATCAGCCGGTCGACCGCCTTGCGTCCGCCCTCGACGATGCGCGACACGACGACGATGAGGACGTCGAACAGGACGGTGCCGAGGAACAGGGCGGCGACGACGTTGAAGTCCTTCACCGCGCCGCCCGCGTTCAGCAGGGCGAAGACCGCGATCAGGGCGACCCAGGAGCCGATGAGGAGGAGCCACGGCACGGACTTGTGCAGCTTGCCGTTGGCGTAGACGTTGCCGGCGGTGCCGGTCTGACGGAGGGCGAGGGACATCGGGCGTGACCTCTCAGGAGACCCGCTTGCGCACGATGTAGCGCGCCAGCATGTTGATGACCAGGGTGATGACGAAGAGGATCAGACCCGATGCGACCAGCGCGTTCAGGGCCGTGCCCGAGGCCTCGGCGAACTGCAGCGCGATGTTCGCCGCGATCGTCGAGGGGTTGAGCGACGTCAGCATCTGGAAGGTGACGTTCGTCGAGACGGACAGCACGAGGGCGATCGCCATCGTCTCGCCCAGCGCACGGCCGAGACCGAGCATGATCGCCGACACGATGCCCGACTTCGCGAACGGCAGGACCGACAGGCGGATCATCTCCCATCGCGTCGCACCGAGGGCGAGCGCGGCCTCCTCGTTGAGGGTCGGTGCCTGCAGGAAGATCTCGCGCATGACCGCGGTCATGATCGGGATCGCCATCACCGCGAGGACGATCGACGCCGTCAGGATCGTGCGGCCGGTGCCGGACACCTGGCCGGAGAACAGCGGGAACCAGCCGAGGTACTCGTTGAGGAAGCCGTAGAACGGCTTGAGGAGCGGGGCGAGGACGACGATGCCCCAGAGGCCGTAGACGACCGACGGCACCGCGGCCAGCAGGTCGATGACGTACCCGAGCACCGGCGCGATCCGGCGCGGTGCGTAGTGCGAGATGAAGAGCGCGATGCCGAGCGAGAGCGGCACGGCGATGACCAGCGCGATCAGGGCCGAGTAGACGGTGCCGAAGACGAGCGGACCGACGTAGTCCCAGAAGCTCGTGGCGTTGTTCGGCAGCTCGCCGACCTTCGCCGTGAAGGCGGGGATGCTCTGCCAGACCAGGAAGGCGGCGACGAGCACGAGCACGAAGAGGATCAGGCTGCCGGCGACCACCGAGGCGGTCGAGAACACCCGGTCGCCGACGCGGACGACGGCCTTCGGCTTGGTGGGGGAGACGGTGGCCCCTGGCTGGGCCGGTGCGGTCGTCATGGGACTCCTGTCGGAGGGGAGGCCGGGCTCCGTGGGGGAGCGGCCGGGGGAGGCGACGGGGGTGGTGCTGGTGCTGCGTCCGGTCGGGCCGGTGCTGCTGGTGCTGCGTCCGATCGGGCCGGTGCTGCTGGTGCTGCGTCCGGTCGGGCCGGTGCTGCCGGTGCTGCGTCCGGTCGGGCCGGTGCTGCTGGTGCTGCGTCCGGGCTGGACGGGCGAGAACCCGGACGCCGGTCAGGATGGGTGGGACCGGCGTCCGGGTGCTCAGCGGGACTTACTTGATGGAGGCGACGGCCTTCGCGGCCTTCTCCGACAGGTCGGACGAGAGGGCGGCCGACTTGGCCTCCTTCGCGGCGGCCTCCTGCGCGTCCTGCGTGACGACGTAGTCGAGGTAGCCCTTCACGAGCGCACCCTTGTCGGCGTCCTTGTACTCCTGGCAGGCGATCGCGTAGGAGACGAGGACCAGCGGCCACGCACCCTCGGCGGTGTCCTTGCGGTTGATGTCGATCGCGAGGTCGTTCTCCGAGCGGCCCGAGACCGTGTCGGAGTCCGCGACGACCTTGGCAGCGCCCTCGGCCGAGATCTCGGTGGCCTTGTCGCCGACCATGAGCTTCGCCTTGTCGAGGTCACCGGCGCCGGAGTCGTCGATGTAGGTGATGGCGTTCGAGGCGCTGGCCATCGCCGAGGCGACGCCCGAGGTGCCCTTGGCCGAGTCGCCGACCTGGTACGGGAAGGTCTGGCTCGGGGCCTCGGTCCAGACGTCCGACGCGTTCGCCGAGACGTACTCGGAGAAGTTCTGCGTGGTGCCCGAGTCGTCGGAGCGGTGGATCACGGTGATGTTCGCGTCCGGCAGGTCGACGCCCTTGTTCAGGTCGGCGATCTCCGAGGCGTTCCACTTGGTGATCTTGCCCGAGAAGATGCCCGCGATGGTCTTCGCGTCGAGCGTCAGGTCGGAGACGCCCTCGACCTTGTAGGCGATGGCGATCGGGGAGATGTACACCGGGATGTCGATGGCCTTGTCCGTGCACAGGTCGAACGAGCCCGAGAGCTCCTCGTCCTTGAGCGCGGCATCGGAGCCGGCGAAGTCCGCGGCACCCGAGATGAAGTTCTTGCGGCCGGCGCCGGAGCCGTCCGGCGAGTAGTTGACCGTCACGCCGGAGGCGACGTTCTGGAAGTTCGCAGCCCAGGTGGCCTCAGCGGTCTGCTGCGCCGACGAGCCGGAGCCGGTCAGCGTGCCCGAGAGCTTCGAGTAGTCGGTGCCGGAGCTCGAGGTCGGCGCAGCGGTGTCGCCGCTGCCGCTCTCGTTCGCCGCGCAGGAGGACAGCACGACGGCGCCGGCGATCGCGATCGCTGCGATCGAACCGATTCGCTTGATGTTCACAGGGGTCCCTTCGGGAATGTCATTGCAGGCGGGACCGCTGCTGGTCCCTCGGGCCGGTGCTGACCCGGGAGCGACTGTAGGGACGCGAGGTGACGGGGATGGCGCTCCTCGGTGAACGGAAGGTGAACGAGGGGTTGTCCCGGCTCGGGTGCCGGACGCCCGGCCGGAGGAGGGTGCAGGATCGGGTCACTGTGCGCTGGTGCGGACGATGCGATCGCATCGGTTCACGAAGGTGTCGCAGCGTCCTGTCGGCGGTCTCCGCGCGCTCTCCCGCGACGGGTCCGCGCGCTGCTCGGACGGGCGTGCGGTGCTCGGACGGGCGCGTGCTGCTCGGACGGGCGCGTGCTGCTCGGGCGGGCGTGCGCGCTCCGGGCTGGGCACGCGCTCGCCGGGACGGGTGGGACGGCGCGGGATCCGGTGCCGGCCTGGAGGCGCGCCTCGCCACCGCCTCGTCGCCCGCGGTCCGGCGGTCCCGCCGTGACGGGCGCGGTCCGGCTCGGTCGCGCCGTGCGCGATCCGGCCCGGTTGCGCCGGACGCGGTTCGGCCGGTTGCGCCGGGCGCAGCGCGCTCCGGTTGCGGTACGGCCCGGTCGCGCCGGGCGCTCGACTCAGGCCGGGATCGTGTTGCGGTGGGTCTCGACGGCGACGAGCTTCTCGCCCGCGATGTGCAGCACCGCGAAGTCCCCGACCGAGAGCATCGCGGCCCGACGGAGGTCGAAGCGACGGCGGTCGTCAGCCGTGGCCGAGGCGATGCGCGCGATGATGTCCGGCAGCACCGGACCGTGGGAGCACAGCACGGCGGACTTCGCCTTCGCGATGCGCTTCTGCACCACGCCCTTGACGTCGGCGGCACCGCGGTCGTGGGCGTCCTGGCTGATGTCCGTCGTGCTCGAGACCCCGACCTTCGTCCGGGCGGAGAGCGGCTCGACGGTCGCGAGGCACCGTGCCGCCGTGCTGCTGACGATCTTCTTCGGACCGAACGCCGCGACGGGTGCCGCGACGGCCTTGGCCTGGGATCGCCCGACCGGCAGCAGCGGTCGCGTGGCGTCGGGGCCGTCCCAGTCCGAGCCGGGCACGGTCTTCGCGTGGCGGAGGGCGATCAGCGCGAACGTCCGGTGCTCGCCCGCTGCGACGCGATCGGCGAACCGGTCGAGGATCGCGACGTCGCGTTCGTACGTGAGCCGCGCCCGGGCCTTGTCGACGGTCACCCACTCGATCGCGGCGACCTCGTCGTTCGGCCGGAACTTGCCCGCGCGGTCGTACTCCTTCGAGCCGACGCGGGCGGACCAGTAGTGCACGACCTTGTCGCGACCGCTCGGGAGGACGTACTCCGCGGTGCCGAGCGGCGCCCCGAGGTGGACGCGGTACCCGGTCTCCTCGTCGATCTCCCGCACGGCGGTCGTCGGGATGCTCTCGCCGGGGTCGACCTTGCCCTTCGGCAGGGAGACGTCCTGGTGGTGGTCACGGTGGACGAGCAGCACCAGCGGCATGCCGTCCCGTTCGCGCTCGCGCCAGACGACCGCACCCGCCGCGACGACGGGCCCCGTGGGGCCGCCGCTCACCGAGCCGAACGCTTCCGCGCCGAGATCTTCCGCATGAGCACATTCTGCACGTCGTCGAGCGGACGGCCGTCCGGGTCCGTGGAGTGGCGCGTCCACTCGCCGTCCGACTCGAGGTGCCACGAGCTCGTCGAATCCGCCATCGCCAGGTCGAACATCTCCTCGACCTCGGCCACGTGGGCCGGATCGGTGAGCCGGACCAGCGCCTCGACGCGACGGTCGAGGTTACGGTGCATCATGTCCGCCGAGCCGATGAACACGACCGGGTCGCCGTCGTTGTGGAACGTGAAGGCGCGCGAGTGCTCGAGGTACCGGCCGACGACGCTGCGCACGCGGATCGTCTCGCTGACCCCCTCGATGCCGGGCTTCAGCGAGCAGATGCCGCGCACCCAGACGTCGATCGGCACACCGGCCTGGCTCGCGAGGTAGAGCGCGTCGATGACCTGCTCGTCCACCATCGAGTTGACCTTGATCCGGATGCCGGACGGCTTGCCGGCGCGGGCGTTCGCGGCCTCGGTCTGGATCCGCTTCACGAGCCCCTTGCGCAGGTGCAGCGGCGCGACGAGCAGGCGCTTGAACTTCTTCTCGATCGCGTAGCCCGACAGCTCGTTGAACAGGCGGGTGAGGTCCTTGCCCACGGTGTCGTCCGCGGTGAAGAGCCCCATGTCCTCGTAGATGCGGGAGGTCTTCGGGTTGTAGTTGCCCGTGCCGATGTGGCTGTAGTGCTTGAGCGTGCCGCCCTCCTGCCGGATGACGAGCACGAGCTTCGAGTGCGTCTTCAGCCCGACCAGGCCGTAGACGACGTGCACGCCGGCCTTCTCGAGCTTCCGTGCCCAGGTGATGTTGTTCTGCTCGTCGAAGCGTGCCTTGATCTCGACGAGGGCCAGGACCTGCTTGCCCGCCGCGGCGGCGTCGATCAGGGCCTCGACGATCGGGCTGTCGCCGGACGTGCGGTACAGCGTCTGCTTGATCGCCAGGACGTTCGGGTCGGCGGCGGCCTGCTCGAGGAACGCCTGCACGCTCGTCGCGAAGGACTCGTACGGGTGGTGCACGAGGACGTCGCGCGAGCCGATGGCGCGGAACAGGTCGGGCTTGGTGTTCGGTTCGCCGGGCTGGAACTGCACCGGCGTCGTCGGGACGTGGCGCGGGTAGTGGAGGTCCGGGCGGGCGATCTTCGCGATCTCGAAGAGGCCGCCGAGGTCGAGCGGGGACGGCAGGCGGTAGACCTCCTGCTCGGTGATGTCGAGTTCGCGCACGAGCAGGTCGAGGGTCACCGGGTCCATGTCCTCGGTGATCTCGAGACGGATCGGCGGACCGAAGCGGCGACGGAGCAGCTCGCGCTCGAGTGCCTGGATGAGGTTCTCGGCCTCGTCCTCCTCGATCTCGACGTCCTCGTTGCGGGTGACGCGGAAGACGTGGTGCTCGAGGACCTCCATCCCCGGGAACAGGTCGTCGAGGTGGTTCGCGATGAGGTCCTCGAGCGGGATGAACCGCATCCGCCCTGAGCCGTCGTCGGGCAGCGCGATGAAGCGCGAGAAGTTCTGCGGGACCTTGAGGCGCGCGAACTCCTGCCGCTGCGACTTCGGGTTGCGGACCCGGACCGCCAGGTTCAGCGACAGGCCGGAGATGTAGGGGAACGGGTGTGCCGGGTCGACCGCGAGCGGCATGAGGACCGGGAAGATCTGCTCGTTGAAGTACTCCCGCATGCGCAGGCGGTCTGCCTCATCGAGGTCGGACCAGTGCTCGATGTGGATGCCCGCGGCGTCGAGGTCCGGCTTCAGCGACTCGATGAACGCCGCCGCGTGCCGGTCCTGCAGCTCGTGGGCCTTCGCGGCGATGTCCCGCAGGACGTCGCTCGGAGCCCGCCCGACGTTGGTCGGGACCGCGATCCCGGTGTCGATGCGGCGCTTGAGTCCCGCGACGCGCACCATGAAGAACTCGTCGAGGTTGGACGCGAAGATCGCCAGGAAGTTCGCGCGCTCGAGCAGCGGTTGCGTGCGATCCTCGCCCAGTTCGAGCACGCGCTGGTTGAACCGCAGCCAGCTCAGTTCGCGGTCGAAGTAGCGGTCCGAGGGCAGCGACTCGTGCTCGATCTCGACGACCTCGTCGAAGTCGTCGAGGTCGGGAGCGACGGATTCGCCGTCGAGCTGCGGTTCGGTGTCCATGTCGACATCCTGCCACCAGCCCCCTCCGCCCGGAGGAGCGCACGTGACCGCTGGGGAAAGCGCGCGTGAACGACCGGGCTGTGCAGGAGTGTCACCCGAGCGCCCGACCGTGCCCCTCGGACTGGGGGAGGAAACGTCACGATATACGGACGGTGACATGGTCGGGCTTCGCGGGTATGGTGGGCGGCGTTCAGGCCTCCGGGGGGATTCCACTGCGCGGGGGTGCAGGTACGAAGAGAATGAGGTTGACCATGTCGCGTGTCCTTTCCACCGAGCAGGCGAAGACCGCCATCCGCCAGATCCAGTCCATCGTGAACGGTGGGTTCACGGACCAGATCTCGCAGCTCGACGCCCAGGGGCGCATCCTGTCCGACTCGAACGTGTGGGACGGCCCGCTCGCCTCGACCTTCCGTGGGTCGACCTGGCCCGAGACCAAGGCGGCCCTCGACAAGGCGAAGACCGAGCTCGAGCAGCTCCGCACGCAGCTCGACAAGATCTCGCAGGACATCTTCACCGCGGGTGGCGGCGCGTAAGCACCCAGCCCACGCCCGGTCCACCGTCTCGGTGGGCCGGGCGTTCGCGGTCGGGGGGCCGACCGCACCACAGCACGATCAGTACGACCAGCACCAGCTTCGGGGGGAACGACCATGGCCCAGATCCACGCGAACATGGATCCGATCGAGTTCGACGACGCGACGGCCGACGCGTTGCAGAGCGCGATGAAGTCCGCGGCGGGGGCGATCAACGGCCAGCGCGGTTCCCGTCGCTCGTACGTCTCCACGGCGTCGCAGGAGTTCCGCGGCCGCTTCGCCCAGTTGTTCTCGTCGAACGCCGACGTGGCCGACTCCGACGCCGGCCGCATCGCGGAGGCACTCGAGAAGGTCGCCGGGTGGGTCGGCCAGATGAAGGAAGCCGCGGCGAAGGAGCGGGAGAACCGCAGGCGTGCGCGCGAGTGGCAGGCGCGTGAGGACGAGCGGAACGGGTTCCAGGACTTCTGGAACGACACCTTCCACTACGACCCGATGCCGGACATCAAGAACGACGCGCCGCCGACCTTCGAGCAACCGGACGTGCGCGCGCGGCCCCGGGAGACGCCGACCCCGGGTTCCGGTGGGGGCGGAGGCGGCGGGACGTCGTCGGCGCGTCCGAGCGACCTCCGCTCCTTCGCGACCGGTTCGGTGTCGCTGAACAGCGCCCTCGAAGGACGACCCGGCGCGTTGCGGGGCAAGCTCACCGACTTCGCCGCCAAGTGCTCGTGGGGTCACATCGACGCCACCGGGGTCGTCACCGCCTTCGAGCAGTGGCTCGACGCCAACGACCAGGACGCCAAGTGGGCGACCACCATCGCGGACGCCTTCACGGCGGCCGGGGGCGAGGGCAACGTCTCGACCGTCGCGGACTCCGCGCTCGCCGCGGCCCTCGCAGCCGCCGGCGTCTCCGAGACCCGCCAGGACCTGCAGTTCGAGCCGCCGACGGCGTACGGCGCCCAGCCCACGACGGGGTTCTCCATGGACCCGGTCAACACCACGACCGGCAACTTCCTCGAACCGGAGCTCGACCTCGGGTTCACCGGAGCTTCGGCCTCGCTCGAGGTCACCCGCATGTACAACTCGCTCGACGACCACGTGGGGCTCTTCGGCCCGGGGTGGTCCTCGATCCTCGAGACGCGCCTCCTCCTCGACGACGAGGGTGCGACGTTCGTCGGCGCCGACGGTCGTCAGATCCGCTTCCCGCGCTCGGGTGAGGGCTGGGACCGCGGCGTCGGCGAGAACCGCTGGCTCGCCGCTGAGGGCGACCTGCTCGTCGTACGCGACAACGCCGGGGTCCGCATCGACTTCACCCCGTCCGGTCTCTGGACCGGGCAGCGCGGCGGCACCGGCACCGGCATCCGGGTGGTCCGTGGTGTCGATGACCTCGTCGTCCGTCTCGAGCACGAACGCGGCCGCTGGGTCGAGGTCGACCACCTGGACGGGCGCGTCGCGGTCCTCCGTGCCTCCGACGGCCGACGGGTCGAGTACGGCTACGACGACCGTGGGCGCCTCGTCAGTGTGACCGACCCGGTCGGCACCCGGCGCTACGGCTGGAACGACGACGACCTCATCGTGACCGTCACCTCGGCCGTCGGTGTCGTCGAGGTCGACAACACCTACGACGACCAGCGTCGGGTGGTCGAACAGGTCAGCCCGCACGGCCGAGCCGTGCGCTTCGCGTACCTGCCCGGTCGCGTCACGGTCGTGTCCGACCGCGACGGGTCGCGCGCGAACTCCTACATCGCGGACGCCAAGGGCCGGCTGGTCGGCGTCATCGACTCCGACGACCGACGGCAGTCGATGAGCTACGACCGGCACGGCAACCTGGTCTCGGCGACCGAGCGCGACGGCTCCGTCACGGTCCACGCGTACGACGAGCGCGGTCGGAGGACCCGCACGGTGACCCCCTCGGGCGGTGACATCACCTACGGGTACGACGACCAGGACCGGGTGACCACCGTCGTCACCGAGGCCGGCGCGGTCGTGTCCTACGAGTACCGCGACGACGACCGCGACCCGTCCCTCATCGTCGATCCGGTCGGCGGACGCACCGAGCTCACGTGGACGAACGGGGCCCGCACCCATGTCGTCGACCCGACCGGGGTCGTCCTCGACCTCGAGCACGACGAGTTCGGCGAGCTGGTCGCGACCACGAACGCGGTCGGGGACACCGCCCGCATCGAGCGCGACGCAGCTGGTCGTCCGGTCGCTGCGATCAGCCCGTCCGGCGCCAGGACCGAGTACCGCTGGGACGCAGCGGGGCTCCTCGTCGAGCGCCGGGACGCCGACGGTGCCGTGTGGCGGTACGAGCACACGGCCGGGGGTCGGGTCGCGGCGATCACCGATCCGCTCGGTGCCCGCACCACGTTCGAGTACGCGGCGAGCGGCGAGCTGGCGACCACCGTCGACCCGCTGGGTCGGCGGGTCACGCGGACGTTCGACGACCAGGGGAACGTCGCCGCGCTCGCCCTGCCGGGTGACGCGGTCTGGACGTTCGCGCACGACGGGTTGTCGCGCCTCCAGGCCGTCACCGACCCGACCGGCGCGACGTGGCGGCACGAGTACGACGCCAACGGCAGCATCGCAGCCACCGTCGACCCGACCGGTGTGCGACATGAGGTCTCACGCGACGTCGCGACCGGCGTCGCGACCCTGCGGGATGCGTTCTCCGCGACCACCGTCCGCTTCGACGCGTTCGGGCGGCCGGTCGAGCAGACGAGTGACGAGTCCGGTTCCGAGCTCGTGACGTACGACGCAGCCGGCAGGCCCGTCGGGCTCGTCGACGGCGAGGGCGGCCTGACGCGCATCGAGCGCGACCTCGGGGGCCGGGTGACCGCGATCGTCAGCCCGTCCGGTGCCCGCTCGACCTACGAGTACGACGCGTGCGGTCGCCCGTCCGCAGCCGTCGACGCCACGGGAGCGCGCACGACGCTCACGTACGACGCGGACTCCCGCGTCGTCGCCCGGACGCTGCCCACCGGCGAAGTCGAGGAGACCACCTACGACGCGGTCGGCCGCGTGGTCGCCCAGACGACCGCGGGAGCCGGGACGAGCCGGTACCGCTACGACCGGGCCGGGAGGCTCGTCTCCGTCCACGACGCACGCTTCGGTCAGCGACGCTTCCGCTACGACGCTGCGGGGCAGCTGGTCGAGGCCGTCGACGGGCTCGGTGGCACCACCCGTTTCGCCTACGATGACCGGGGCCGGCTCACGGAGGTCACGGACCCGGCCGGCGGTGTCACGCGGCGCCGGTACGACGGAGCTGACCGCGTGGTCGCGGTCGTCGACCCGCTCGGTCGCGAGACGACGGCTCGGTACGACGCAGCCGGTCGCCAGGTTGAGCGGACCGACCCCGACGGCCGGACCACCAGCTGGACCTTCGACGCCGCCGGCCGCGCGAACGAGGTGCTGGTCGACGGACAGCTGGTGAGCGAGACCCGACGCGACGCCGTCGACCGCACCGTCGTCGTCACCGATCACACGCGTGGTGTGGGGCGGACGGTCGACCACGAGCTCGAGTACGACCGCCGCGGGCTCCTCGTCCGTCGGAGCCGTGGTGGACGTTCCGTGCGGTGGGAGTACGACGCCGACGGCAACCGGACCGCGCGGATCGACCCGACGGGCATGCGGACCGAGTGGCGCCGGGACGCAGCGGGTCGTGCTGTCGCTGTCGAGCGGCAGGGGCTCGCCGCGGCGACCTTCGCCTACGACGCAGCAGGGCGGATCGTCCAGGCGTCGACCGGCGACGTCGTCCAGTCGTGGTCGTACGAGCGCGGCGCCCTGGTCGCGCACGCGACGACGACGCCCGAGGGTGCGACGGTCACGCGCATCGAGCGCGACGACCAGGGCCGGATCACGGCGATCGACGGTCCGGACGGACGCGTCGAGTACGAGTACGACGCGGCCGGGCAGCTCGTCCGTGCCGGGGACTCCGCGTGGGAGTACGGCGACGGCGGGCGGCTGCTCCGCGAGTTCGTCGACGGCGTTGAGACGACGTTCGAGTACGACGCTGCCGGGCAGCTCAACGCGTCCGTCCGTGACGGGGAGCGGACGGAGTACCTGTACGACGGACTCGGCCGACGGGTCCGGCGTACCCGAGCCGACGGGTCGACCGAGGAGTACGCGTGGTCCGACCTCGGGTCCTTGACCGCCGTCGTCTCGCGCGACCGCTCGTACGACGAGACCGGTCGGGTCGAGGTGTGGACCGATGTGCTCGGAGAGCTCGCCGAGGTCGGCGGCGCCGAGGTGTGGTGGGACTCCGCCGCGCCGCTGCCGGCGATGGTGTCGATCGGTGGGGAGAGCGTGCTCGACCTACCGGGCGGCGCGATCGCGCTGGGGGACGCCTGGGCCACCGCCGGCTGGCGGAGCGCCCGTTCGACGGATGCTTCGGACCCATGGGCGGTGCTCGCATCGGTCGAGGGAACGGCGCTGCCCACTGGTGTCTCGCTCACCGCTGACGGCGGGCTGTCGATCGCGGGGCTGGAGTGGCTCGGGGCGCGCGTCTATGACCCGGCGGCGCGGGGCTTCCTGTCGACGGACCCGTTGGCGCCCGTACTCGGCGCAGCGTGGTCGGGGAACCCGTACTCGTACGCCGGGAACGACCCGATGCACGCGATCGACCCCCTGGGGCTCCGACCGGCGACTGACGAGGACCTGGCGGCGTACCGGGATGCGAACCAGAGCTTCCTTTCCAGAGCGGCGAGCTGGGTCGGAGACAACTGGGAGTACCTCGCGGCAGGAGCGGCGATTGTTGGCGGGATCGCTCTCATGGCGACCGGAGTGGGAGGCCCAGCAGGTATCGCCCTCCTGGCGGCCTCGGGCGCGCTACTGAGTGGCGGGGTTTCGGTTGCTTCGCAGAAAGCAACTACGGGGCAGGTGGATTGGAAGAAGGCGGGGTTGGACACCCTCGTCGGCGGACTCCTTGGAGGGTTCGGGGGTGCAGGAACCGCTGTGGCGAAGGGCCTCGGCGCGACAGGCAGAGTCGCCTTCGCACAAACAGCTCGCTCCGCTACAGGAGCTCTTTCCTCGCAAACTGCGAAAGCTCTTGCAGTGAATGCCGGTGTGAACGGCACGTTCGGTGCGGGCGGAAGTGCGGTGTCTTACCTGTTGACTCATGGCGGGCGAGTGGAGAACGGCCGCGAGTTTCTCGCTACAGTCGCAGGTGGTACCGTCAGCGGCGTTGTTGGCGGTCTGGCCGGTCCGGCCGGTGGCACGCTCGGGCAGAAGCTGAAGCCTCTGACGAAGGACCTTCTCAGCAGCGGGGCAGTCGCGAAGACAAGTTCGCTGGTACTCGCCGGAGGGGCTTCTGCGCTCGGCTCAGTGACGCAGGACGTTGTTGGTGGTGAACGAGTCGATGTTGGTAAGGCGCTCGCGGCGGGCGGCATCGGTATGGGCTCGAGCGCGTTGACGGATGCATTGCCCTTCAACAAGATGCATGGAGTCGACACTCTTGCTCAGCTTCCCATCGGACATCCGCGGACCTGGAACAGTGCCTTCAACCTGGAACTCACGAACACGGCGGCTCTCTGGCGCTCTGCGAGCTCCGGTGCTGCTATCGGAGAAACAGCCAGTTGGTTGGGTGATCAGATCGGAATCGGGTGACTTCCAGAAACAAAAGAAAGAGGGCTCGTCTTGACCACCTCCGGTCGGTATGACAAACCGTTCCTGATTGGCTTCTTCTCATGTCTAGCGATCGGGCTCTTCGTATTGGGAGCGTGGGTCACCCTCGTTCGCTTCGGTCAAGGCCCGGAAGGGTACGTACTGACCGCAGTACCGGCGCTCGCATTCGGCTTCTGCACCGTTTGGTACGGGCGCTCGCGACGAGGTGTCGCAATAGCTGGGATGGCGGGCATATTCGTAGTGTTCCTCCTGCTATCAGCATTCCGGAGCGAGCTGGGCTTCTATCAATACGGCTGGATATTGTCTGCACTGGCAGGTGGTGTTCTCGCTCGGGCGGAATTCCCTTGGGCTGCCCGTAGTATCGCTCGTGCAGCCGAGCAGCTACCGGATGGGCTGGTGCTCATCGCCGACTCCGATGGCCGACGACGCCAAGCTGTGTCTGAGGACACGGCGCGGAAGCTGCTCGAGCGACTGGATGGCGAGAAGCAAAGTTTCTTGAGTTTCGAGCGGTACGGGGCTCGAATGGACGTTTGTGGATCTGCCAGGGGTGCCCTGGTCGTGTTCTACAACGACCGGCCAGACGAGTTGACCACGTGGAGTCAACTCCTCGACCGATCCGGCTCGGCTGAGCCGGTCGAGGTCAAAATCGGCAACAGTGATGTCACGTTCTCATCGGACGACGTCGTGGACTTGGAGACCGCGAGCCGGAACCTCGACCACTTCGGCTTGACTGGCGAGCGGGACGACCGTTTTGAGTGGATCACCGGTCCGAGAGTCATCAATCGGCGAATCCTCCCGTCCTGAACAGATCGGACGCTCTTGGTCACTCGGCGAGAAAAGTGATGAAATGGCGGGTCGAGCGAAGAATCAAGATTGGCGCTGAGTCGGAATACGGACATGCCCCGAAGAGTGAGCCAGGTGCGCGGAGACAAGGCGCTCCCGTACAGGTGGGCGAGTAGCGGTCAGGATTCGATTCAGAACGCTGGTTTCGCTGCAGAGTTGATGCAGAAGATGCCTGCTTTCAAGGATTTGACTGCTCCACAGACTGGCGCTGATGGCGACTACTGGCGGGGTGGCACGAATCAGACGTACGTGCCCGGCGGCTACGCCGCCACGGACGTGAAGGGATACTGGTCGCTGGTGCCGTGATCGGAGGACCGATGAAGACGAACTACGCGGAAGTGTCCCGTCTTTGCGCACAGGTCAGCGGTTACCTGCGCGGGGCGCACCATGAACAGGCCGCTCGCTGGTATGAGCAGAAGGCTGCGGCGCTCATGAGCGACGAGGATGTTGAACGGGTGGCGCTGATCCGGGCAGTACACGAGTCCATCTCGGCTGGGACGGGAGGCCCACTCGGCGTTGTGTTGACCGATGCTGCAGGGAGACCGGATGTCGAGGCGACGACCAGGTACAAGGAATCTCTTGACCATTTGTATCGCTTGACCGCGCAGTCGCGATGGCGCGACTGGCTGCGAACCTTCACGGGCTGACGGCGAGCAACTGTCGATGACTGGGATGTCGTCTGTTGCGGCGAGGAGAAAGTTTCCGCTCGTCGGGATCGCCATAGTGATGCTGCTGTTCGTCGTTCCCGGGCTGCTTTTCTTCGTGATTCCCGTCGGGATCACGGCGTACGATGAATCGCACCGATTGTCGATCGTGTGCACCATCATTAGCGCGGTCACCGGAACGGAATCGAGCGGATCGTTCAAGGGGGGCGGTGCGTCGGGGCATCAGGTCGTTGTCGAGACCGAGCAGTGTGGGAAGATCCTGCTTCAAGACCGCATCAATTCCTCGAACGCGGGTGCCGTCGCGAGGGAAGCATCGGATGTCGATCGCGTTCGTTTCAAGGTTGGCGTCGCGGCCTATCGACTTCGCGCTCAACTCGCATTCTTCGGCGTGTCGCCGACTGCCTACAGCTTCGAGGTAGTGGATCGCAGCTGACCTGAGGGGGGCTACCGTATGATGACGAACGAGCGGAGCCGACGCCATGCCGTACGGCGATGGAGTCCGATAGCCACGGGGGAGTGTTGATCGCTTGCGGAAAGTTCGTCGTCGTCGGCACTCTGATCCCTCTCCTCTTAGTTGGCAGGGCTGCTCCTCAGGTGCTCGTGTACGTGCTGATCGGTGCGCTCTTCGGGTGCCTTGTCGGCGGTCTGAGTGTGCGCTTCCGTCCGGTCACAATGGGGATGCCGATGGTCGTGGTGCTGATCCTCGTGGTGCTCTTCGTGTTCGAGCGGGTTGACGGTCTGTGGGCCTTCGCGGTGCCGCTCTCCTTGTTCGGATCGTTCGTCGCTGCAAGCGTGGGTTCGCACCTACGGAGTCAGGCGTGGACGGCGCGGACGCGCTGACTCACTGATCGCACTCGACCTGGCATCGGAATGTTCAAGAAGTCGCCGCGGCGGAATGATGCACCCGGGAGATTTGAATGGGCAATGAGGTGGAGGACTGCGAGAAGAATCAAAGGTGGCGTTGAGTCGGAATGAGGGCCAAGTCGCCCTTCACCGGGAGAGTTGAATGGTGAGCGAGGTGGCAGCGTGTCGCACAGCAGGCTGAACCGTTGGCACCTGTCGCCGAGCAGGAGTTCGGTCGTGAGGGGGCGGCTCGTTTTCACGATGGCAGTTCTGGTTCTGCTCGCGGTAGTCGCCTTCTTCTTCTTCGGACGGCAATGGATCGCGGCATACGACGAGGATCACCCGGTCACCCTCGATTGCGTGATCTCCAACGCGAAAGCCTCCGCAGTGTCCACGCACTCCGGCCGCGGTGTGGGTTCGTACACCGATCAGGTCGACCTCCACACGTCCAACTGTGGGCATCTCGTGATCCGGGACGGCATCACGAGTGAGAACAGCGACGCGGTCGCATCGACCTTCGAGCGAGGCAAGACGTACCGGATCACCTTGGGTGAGGCCTCGCTGGCTCTGCGTGCACCGTTGTCCGTGCTCGGGGCGGTGCCAGAAGTTCGGGGATGGGAGCGAGGATGAGCCGCGAGCGAGCCAGGAAGGCGCGGGTGGGCCGCGTTGTCGGGGCGAAGCGAGGCAACCGATTCGTCTTCGGGATGCTCGGGGTGATCTTCCTCGGAGTCGCTGGACTCCTGGTAGCAGGGGAAGTGTTCCGGCAGTACGACCGGGCGCACCCCGTCCAGGTGACCTGCGTTGTCGAATCGGCGTCTCCCGCTACGGGCGGATCAACGTCAGGACGGGGAATCGGGACCACGTTCGATCAGGTCGAGATCTCTACGGAGGACTGCGGACCACTCGTGCTGCGCCGCGGTGTCGACGAGGCCAACAAGGAGCGTCTGGCTGCAAGCTTCGAACGAGGCGCCGATCACCGGTTCATGGTGGGCGCTGCTTCCTACCGGTGGCGTTCGGTGCTGCACTTCTTCAGGACACCGGTGATCGTGTCGGAGGCTGAACCGGTGTCCGAGGAAGATCAGCGATGACGGAACGGTAAGTGCTGCGCGGACGAGTCTTCGCCGCGCTGCTGCTCGTGGTCTTCGCCGTCGTGCCGGTCCTCTTCCTCTACGTCAGACCGATCACGCAGAAAGCTACGACGCTGGGCATCAGATGCAGATCGTCTGCTCTGCCTCGTCGGCGGAGTCGAGCACGGACTCCTCGCACTCGTCGCGAGTCGTCGAAGCCTCGGCGCTGGGGGTCGCCGTCAAGACGGAGGACTGCGGGCCGCTCGCGCTCCGCTGGGGCGTGACGGGCGCCAACATCGAGCAGACGACCCGACGTCTCGACGCTGGTGGAAGGTGGTGCTTCACGGTCGGTCGCGGTTCCTACGAGCTGAGGGATCTGCTCCACCGCGTGCGACAGGCCGTCTTCGTACGCGAAGCGACCCGATGCGGCGATGCTGCCGCGGTTGACCGTGTCGGGGGCGGGAGCCGGATCGGAGCCATCCCCACCTGATACGTTGGATGCAGGTGCTGGCCCTGCCGGCGCCTGACATCGAGTACCGCGCACAGGGGGCGCCGGCGCTCGAGGGGGCGTGTACGACCGGCCGCGGGGCGGCAGGAGCACGGAACTTCGGGGACGTCCGGCGCGTGAGTGCTGACCGCGAAGGACCATCATGACGACGCCGAACAACGGGCAGCCCGGCGACTGGCAGCCGAACGCGCAGCAGGCACCCGGCTCCCAGCAGCCGAACCAGCAGCCATCCGGCTTCGGGCAGCCGAACCAGCAGACGCCCGGGTACCAGCAGCAGCCCTACGCCGGTACCGGCTCCGGTGTCCCCGCCTGGCAGCCGCCGACCCCGGAGAAGAAGGGCAAGAGCGTCGCGCTCCGGATCCTCATTCCGGTCGTGTCCGTCCTCGCCGCGGTCGGCGCGTCCCTCGGCGTCCGCGCGTTCTTCAACGCCACCGCGGAGCCCTCCCCGTCGGCCCTCGCGACCGAGGCGGCGAAGCAGGTCAACGAGAACTACACCTTCCCGCTCGAGCTCGACGAGGTGACCCGCTGGGACGGTGTGACGGCTGACGGCGCGCAGCTCGAGTACGCCTACACGATCGACTCCTCGGTCGATCCGGCGAGCCTGACCGCGGCGGACCTCAAGTCGTCGGTCGTTTCGAACGTCTGCCAGAAGAAGGATTCGCGTGACCTGCTGTCGAAGGCGATCGTGATGCGCTACTCGTACGTCTTCGAGGGCACCGACCGCACGATCGACTTCGCGGTCACCAGCGCCGACTGCTGACCGCGGCGGGGGCTGAGGAGGGGTGACTCCTGCACGTCGGGTCTTCCACACGCTCCTCGCGGCGGTTGCACTGACCAGCAGTGGGCTGATCGAGCTCGGGCACTTCCGCGTCCATGGCTGGGCGTTCGCCGTCGTCACCGTCCTCGGACTCGGCTACGGCGCAGCGCTCGTGCGCGTCGGCGCAGCGGGCTGCCTCGTACCGACGGTGATGTTCCTCGGGAGTTTCGTCGTCCTCGTCGTCCTCGTCGACCACGCGTCGGACTGGGGGCCGCTGCAGTACGGGTGGCTGCCCGCTGTGCTCGCGGGCGCGCTCCTCGCGCGGGTGGTCTTCCCGGACGTCGGGGCGCGGCGGCGCAAGGAGACAGCGGGCCGCGGGCTGCGCTCAGCGGGCGGGGAGTGGCTGCGTGAGGCCGGACCGTTCATGCTTTGCTTCGGTGCGTTCTGCGTGGCCGCGCTGGGCGCGCTCCTGCACGGCGAGGGCGCGGACGCACTGCGCTACGACGATGCGCTCCGCCGAACCGGGGCGGTCGTCTTCGGTGAGGTCGTGCACGTCGAGCGCGTGCACTTCACCGGTTACAAGGGGCGCGGCCGGACCGAGTACACGCCCGTCACGCGGCAAACGTTCGAGGGGGTCGAGTACGAGACGGCGCTCGACGTCTACACGGTGACGAACGAACCGGACTACTACCGCGTCGGGCAGCGCCTGACGATCATGGTGGACCCGGACGACCCGACGACGGCGGGCATCCGGTCTGCGGAACTCCGTGAGATGTTCATCGGACGGGTCGACCGCGGCCGCGGCGCCGCGTTCACCGCACTGCCGCTCCTGGCCGCCGGGGCGCCGCTGCTCACGGTGCAGACGGTCGAGAGCGTCACACGCAAGATCCGAACCAGGCACACCCGGCGGTGGGCGAAGGCCAGACGACAGGTGCTCGCCGCTCGACGGCGCGCTCGCCGTCTGGCCGCCGGTGTCGCGTCAGCGCACCGCGCTGGATCGTCCCCACCGAGCACCCCGACCGGGTGAAGGCGCGCGACCGTCACCGGAGCAGCACGCGACAGAGCGAGGCGACCGACCCGACAGGGTGAGTCGCCCGTCGGACCGGCACCGCGCCTCCAGGCCGGATCATGGGATCAGCCGCTGACGGTCAGCGCGGGAGACCGCTCACCCACGCGCGGAACGTGACGGCGTCGCCGTCGCGGAGCACGACTGCTGGTGCGTCCTGCGCGTCGTACAGGAGCGCGAGGCTCTCCGGCGGCAGACCGGCCAACTGCCGACCGCCGAGCGATGACGGGTCGACGAGTGCCGGACTCGCCAGGAACGCGAGGGGCTGCGAATTGGACTCGACGACCCCCGTCCGGCCGTCGATGAGGGCACGGACCTCGGCGGGGTGCAGCACGACGACGTCGCCGCCGACGAACAGGCGGATCACCGGACGCACGCGACCGCCGCGGCCGAGCGGGACCGTGGTCCAGTCGGCGCTGCACGCGACACCGCGCCAGGGCAGGATCGAGACACCGTCCGGTCCGAGCGCTGCGGGGGCCGTCGCGAGTGGGCGGACGACGCGCTCCTGCAGGTACGCCTCGAGCTCCGTGTAGCCGCGGGCCAGGCCCATCACGGAGAAGAGTCGCTTGCCGGTCACGTCACGTGCCTGCAGGCCGCCGTACTGGTTCGCGGTCGGCAGCACCGCCGCGATCTCGCCGAGGTCGACGCGGCGCTCCTGGTGGAGGCCCTGACGGACCAGCAGGTGGTCCTCCATCGCGAGCAGCCGTGTCCGGCGCATCGAGCGGGACAGCACGATGCCCCCGATGCCGGCCAGCAGGACGACGACCGCCCCGATCACCAGGCTTGGATCGGCGCCGGTCGAGGCCGTCGTGGCGGCGCCCAGCGAGAGCAGCGCTCCGACCACGACGAAGACGATCGCGACCACCCGGATGAGGACCCACTGGAACGTCCGTAGGCGCACGGTGACGAGCGCACCGCCCTCGTTCGGCAGTGGCTCACCACGCTCGCGCCGGCGGCGGTCGCTGCGCTTGGTCGCCGCCGTCACGGATGTCGTGATGACGAACGCCGCGGCCATCGCGATGCCCACGGACGTGATGGTGATCCACATGTGTCGTCCCCCTCGTGCTGCGGCCCGTCGACCGAGTGGTCGACCGCCCCGTTCGGAACGGTCGACCACTCGATCATGCATCCCCGACCACCGCATGGTGTTCGGCGATCCCCCCAGGGTGCGTTGTGCAGAGTATCAATTCCAGCAGCGACCGCAAGTTCGTATGTCGCTTCGTTGTGGCTCGAACGGGGGTGATCTCCTCCTGTGGAGGACGGAACCTCACGGTATTTCAGCGGTTAGGATCGAGCACGCAGTCGATTCTTGAGGGGGACGATCGTGATGTTGACGCGCGCCGGGGGTACCGGGACTCGGTCGGGGAGCCGCATCGCCGGAGTGGTGGCCGTCACGGGCGCACTCGCGCTGGTGCTCTCCGGGTGTACCGCCGACCAGGACCAGGTGACGGATCCGTCGCGTGTGCTGCAGACCGTGGACACGACGCTGACCACGAACGGTGCGGTGAACGCGATCTCGGACACGACGATCTCCGTCGCCGGGAAGCGCTCGTCCTCGAAGACCGTCGACCACGACGTCAAGGACGCGGCCGGGGACCTGCCGCTCCGGATCACCACCCAGTACACGACGGACAAGCGGTCCGGTACCGACCTCGCCGACCTCGACGGGTACTCGGGGCGCGTCGAGATCGACGTGACGGTCGAGAACCTCACGGTCCGGTCCGAGAACCTGACCTACGACGTCGCCGGGGCGTCCCGCTCGACCCCGGCGCTGGTCGGCGCACCCTTCAGCATCGCCGCATCGACCGTGCTCGACGGCGTCGCGCCGGACCGCATCGTCACCCAGTCGGTCGATGGCGGCGCTGCCACGGACGGCGTCGTGAGCACCAACGCCTCCGGGGACGCCGTCGTCCAGTGGGGACGGCTGCTCGCACCGCCGACCTCCGGTGCGAGCAGCACGCTGCACCTCGTCGCAGACGTCCGTGACTTCTCCACGCCCGCGATCGACGTCGCCGCACAGCCCGGTCTGACGACCGACCTGTCGACCAGCGGCGTGATGAACGGCGCGTTCGGCTCCGACACGGACTCCGAGCTCGCCCTCCAGCGCCGGACGATCGACCTCATCGCGCAGGTGAACGAGGTGCTCGCCCGGGCCGGCGGCACCATCACCGAGGTCCGCACGAACCTCGAGTCGACGTCCGAGACCCTCGGGGTGAGGACGGCGGAGCGGCTGCAGGAGAGCAGTGCGTCGCTCGCGAGCACGATGCAGTCGCTGTCGGGCGAGCTCGGTTCGCTCAACGGCGACCTCGGCTCGACCGTGCAGGCCACCCAGTCGACGGTGCTGCAGCAGCTGCAGCAGACGACTGGCAGCCTCGACGCGCTGCTCGGTGACACTTCGGCGACGGCCCCGGCGCCGGTCCTGAAGGACAACGGGTGCAAGGCCGTGCCGCAGACCGGCGCAGCGGGCTCCAGCGTCTACGGGAACCTGCTGCGCGTGTCCGCGCAGCTCGAGGGCTACGCCGAGGTGAGCGAGGCGTGCAAGCAAGAGGTCAGCGCCCAGCTCGCGTCGTCCGTCGGACCGGCTTCGCCGTCCGCCGAGGCATGCGCCGCCCAGGAGGCCCGTGGTTCGTTGACCTGCGCGCTCTGGGAGTCGTCGGCTGCGGTCAACACCTCGCTGATCGGCCTGGTCAGCAAGGGGCAGCAGCTCGCCGACGGGCTGAACCCCGACCTCGCGGACACCGCGATCGAGCAGTCCGACGCACTGAACGCGCAACTGCAGGAGATCGCCGGCAAGCTCGACGCACTCGGCAGCGACCAGGACGGCTCCGTCGAGCAGGCACTGACCGCGCTGGACGCCCTGGTCACGACCAGCGAGCAGTCGGTGCGCCCGGTGCAGGAGGCCGTCGCGAACGTCCGGGGCCGTGCCCAGGCTGCGCGCGGCCAGCTCGGCGCCCTGGACTCCCGCTTCGACGGCTCGATGCAGGCGCAGAACCGAGCGCTCGCCGACCGCCTGTGCCAGCTCGCGCAGCCGGGTCTGCTCAGCGATCCCGAACTCGACCAGGACGAGGTGGACGCGCTCCGCGGGTACCTCACGGCGTCGCCGTGCCCCGGGACCGACCAGCCGGAGGGGACGACCCTCCGCCCCGGACTCGGCTTCAGCACCCCGATGGACCAGCGCCTCGACGCGCAGGCCACCGCGTGGGACGCGCTCATCGCCGAGACCGACCCGCAGGCGACGACCGGTGTCGGCGCTGCCGTGAACCTGCTCGCCACCGCCGTGGCCGCGCTGCGACAGGGCGTCCAGGACGTGCGCACCGCGGTGCAGCGGGACGGCGGCTCGGTCCAGGGATCGGTGCAGCAGCTGCAGGGCATCCTCGGGGAAGCCTCGAAGTCCAGCGCGGTCGTCGCCGGCCAGCTGCAGCAGGTGCGCGACCAGCAGACGACGCTGCAGGACGCGGTTCGCGAGGCCTTCCAGCAGGCATCGGACGACTCGGGCAAGCAGGTCCAGGCCCTCATCGACGACCAGGTCCGCAAGGTCAGCGACACCGCCGGCACCAGTCGGAAGGCCGTCGTCGACGCGTTCGACAAGTCGATCGCCGGCCTCCGCACCACCTCGGGCGAGGTGACGAGCGACTCGAAGGGCACCATCGACGAGCAGAAGGGTGCGCTCCAGCAGCAGGGCAGCAGCCTCGCCTCGGCGGTGGACGAGCAGACCGCGGCGAGCTTGCAGCGCATCGACGCAAGCACCAGCGCCTCGGTCCGCGACGTCGAGGGCGCGAGCACGCTCCTGACCGGCGACCTCAACCGCGTGATGCTCGACCTCGGTGACCGCAAGGTCAACGGCTCCGGCATCCTCGGCGCGATGGCCACGAGCGCGGCGAAGTCCGACTCCGCCGACTACCAGCTCGCCCTCGCGTCGCAGAACGCCTCCGGCTACGCCAACGTCCGGGCCGAGGACGTCGCCGGCATCCTCCTGCAGCAGGAGCAGTTCCGCGCCTCGCTCGACCGGGCTGCGAAGCTCCCCGCCTTCCGTCTCGACGTGCCGTCCAGCGCCACGTCGACGACGCTCTACGCCTTCCGGATCGGAGCCGAGCGATGAGCCACGTGCAGGACCAGCCGACCGGGTCCACCGCTGACGAGCAGGGCACCGACGACCCGACCACGACGGACGCTGCCCTGACCCGGAAGCGTCGCCGCACCGCGGTCGTCGTCGCGATCGCCGTCCTCGTCGTCGCCGCCGTCGTCACCGCGGTGCTCGCGGTGCGCGTCTCGGCCTCGACCCCGGCCGAGGCGGTCTCCGCGACGGCTCCGGTGCCGATCAGCGTCGCCCACGTCCCTGACGGCACGAAGATCGGCGTCGTGGTCACGCTCGGCGACGGCGAGGGCGCGCAGTGGGACGACGCCGCACAGGGCGCACTGGTCGCGCAGCGTCGCCTGGAGCTCGGCGGTACCGACGTGCAGCTCGTGACGAAGAACGACGGCGGGTCGACCGACGGCGCCCGGAAGGCCGTCGAGGCCCTCGCGGCCGACGGTGTCTCGGGCATCGTCGTGGCGTCGTCCGGCGACCACGTCCGCGGTGCCTTCGCCGCAGCGGCGGATGCCGGTATTCCGGTGGTCGCACCCTACGCGGCCGGTGCCGACGACGCCTGGTCGACCGCGCCGTCGACGGAGTCCGTCGCCGCGGCGCTGCAGGACGCGCTCGGCGACGCCGCCGCACCGCTGCTCGTCGACCTGGGCGGCGGCGCGCCGTCCGGTGTGCGGTTCGCCCACGTCCTCGACGCGACGAGCACGCCCGACCTCGGCGCACTGGCGACGACCATCGCGCAGCGCACCGGCGCGGCCGCGGGCTCAACCGACGCCCCGACGACCGACGCCACGACGACCGACGCCCAGGCCGGAACCACGACCGGCGCCGCGCAGGAGAGCGCCATGCGGGACAGCTCCGAGCAGGCGGCGCCGGACTCCGACGCCGTGGTCGTCAGCGGCCCGGCCGGTCGACAGGGTGCCCTCGTCGCCGCCCTCCAGGAGGCGAACGTCACCGCGCCCGTCGTCCTGACCCCCGAGGCCACCAGCCCCGCCTTCGCAGCGGCCCTCGCCCAGGCCGGCGGCAGCCTCAGCGGCACGTTCCGCACCGTCGGTGTCGAGACCGACGACGCCCGCGCCCTGTCCTCGGACGCCGAGGGCCGCGCCATGTCGGCGTTCCTCGGCGGTGTGCGGGTCTTGGCCGACGACGCGGACGCGAAGAACCTGACCGGCGACCGGTCCTTCGCCTCGGTCGCGTCGGTGGCGGACGCCCGCAGCCACGACGCGGTCGTGGCGCTGGTGGCGGCCGTCGGGTCGGCCCGGAGCGCTGACGCTGCCGAGGTGTCGGACGCGCTGGCCGCGCTCGACCTGGACGCCGGCGACGGACTCGCGGGCCCCGCACTCGACTTCGGCTCGCGACAGGCCCTCGGCGACCGCGCCGGTGTGTTGGCCGCCTCCGCGCAGGACCTCGGGCTCCGGCCCGCCAGCGCGACCGAGGATGCCGGCGCGACCGAGGACGGCGGGCCCACGCCCGCGCTCGTCTGGTTCGCCGACTCGTCCGACTGACCGAGTCCCACCCGCACCACCCGCACCGCCGCACCACGCCCAGGGAGGACCGCCCATGCGCCTGCTGATCGAGCTCGACGACCGCCGCGAGACGATCGAGGCCGACGGGTGGGCGGAGTCCTCCACGCTGGGGGACCTCGTCACGGCATCGATCGGCACCCCGCTCGACCCGGGGACGCCCCTGGCGGTCGACGGGCACCGCACGAGCTCGGACACCCCGTTGCGCGACCTGGTGCTCCTCGAGGGGTCCCGGGTGGCCCGTACCACCGAGGAACCGCCGCGCACGGTCGACGGCTGGAGCGTGACCCTCGCGGGCGGCCTCGATGCAGGGCTCGTCGTGCCGGTGCCGCGCAGCCGTCGGCTCGTCGTCGGGCGTGCTCCGCAGGCCGACGTGGTGCTCCCCACCGAGAGCGCGTCCTGGGAGCACTGCACCGTCGAACGCGAGGACGACGGGGTCCGCGTGCGCGACTCCGGGTCGACGAACGGCACTGTGATCGCGGGTGAGCGCATCGACGGCGAGGGCGTCCTGCTCACCGGCACCACGAGCGTCATCGTCGGGGGCGCGGTCCTGCTGCTCCGTCCCGAGCTCCCGGAGACGACGGTCCCGGCTGCGGGGACGCTCCCGAACCTCACCCCGGCGGCCACCGCCCCCTTCAACCGCCCGCCCCGGCCGGGTCGGATCACCGACACCGAGCCGGTGTCCCCGCCGACGCGCAAGGACGTCGCCCCGGCGTCGAAGTTCAGCTGGATCACGGTCGCAGCTCCGCTCGTGCTCGCCGGGGCGATGGTGCTCCTGCTCGGCGACGCCCGCTTCGCCCTGTTCGCGCTGCTCAGCCCCGTGACCGCGATCGGCATGTGGTTCGAGCAGAAGCACCGCCGGGCGAAGAACCTCAAGGAGGAGGAGACGCGCTTCTCCGAGGCGGTCGAGGGCTTCCGCGGCGAGATCGCCGCCGCGGCTGCCGTCGAGGCGGCACGCCGGCAGGACCTCGTGCCCGACCCGGCCACCGTGGTCCGCCGGGCGCTCCTGCCCACGACCGACCTCTGGCAGCGCCGGTCGGAGGACGAGGACTTCCTCAGCCTGCACGCCGGGACCGGTGACGCACCGTGGCGACCCGAGGTCGACCAGCGCGCGGCGTCGGCGAAGCTCGAGGACGAGGCGAAGGCCGCGATCGCGGACAGCCGTCTCACGGCGGCGCCGGTCGTCGCCGACCTGTCGGACGCCGGTGTCGTCGGCATCGTCGGTGACCGCGACGGTGCGCTCGCCCTCGCCCGCAGCCTGCTCGCCCAGGCGACCGTGCACTGCGGGCCGGCGGACCTGACGGTCGGGGTGTTCTGCGACGCGGGCCGGCAGGACGACTGGTCCTGGGCCTCCTGGCTGCCGCACACGCGCGTCGCGGGCAGCAGCACCGGCGCCCGGTGGATGTCGGCGCAGCGCGACCAGAGCGCCGCCGTCCTGCGCGGGCTGCAGGAGTCGCTCGACGAGCTCCCCACGCCGAACCTGCTCGTCGTCGTGGACTCCGACGTGCTCACCGAGGGCCGCGACGCCCCCGCGCGCAGCCTGCTCGGCCAGGGCCGGACGGTCCCCGGGGTCTCGCTGCGCCCGGGGGAGCGGCGACGGCGGGTGAGCGGCATCGTCATCGCCACGAACGAGCAGCAGCTGCCCGCCGCCTGCACGTCCATCGTCACCGTCGGGGCGGATGCGGCCGCGACGGTCTACCGCCCCGAGGACCGCACGCGGGTCGAGGACGTCGTACTCGCGGGCCTCACGGCGGACACCGCGGAGCGCGCCGCCCGCGCCGTCGCGCACTTCGACGACCCGGAGCTCACGGTCCCCGGCGCATCGCTGCCGTCGCTCGTCCGCCTGCCCGAGCTGCTCGCCCGGAGCGCCGCAGCCCACGGCAGCACCGCCCGGAGCGCCGCGGCCCACGGCAGCACCGCCCGGAACGCCGCAGCCCACGGCGCTCCGGTCGACACCACCACCGCCGAGGGCATCCGCACGCTGTGGCAGACCAGCACCGGGACCTCGACGCCCGTCGGTTCCTCGGAGTCCGGCGTCCTCGAGATCGACCTGGTGCGCGACGGCCCCCACGGCCTGGTCGGCGGGACGACGGGGTCCGGCAAGAGCGAGTTCCTCCGCTCGTTCGTCGCGGGCCTCGCGGCCCGGAACGACCCGACCCGGCTCAACTTCCTGCTCGTCGACTTCAAGGGCGGCGCCGCCTTCGCCGCCTGTGAAAGGCTGCCGCACACGATCGGCACGATCAGCAACCTCGACGAGCAGCTCGCCGACCGGGCGATCCGCGCGCTCGAGGCCGAGCTCGAGCGACGCCAGCGGGTCTTCGCAACCGCCGGCGCCGACATCGACAACCTCGACGCCTACCTGGCGACCCAGCCGACCGAGCCGATGCCGCGCCTGCTCTTCGTGGTCGACGAGTTCGCGATGCTCGCGAAGGAGTTCCCCGACGTCCTGACCTCGCTCGTCGCGATCGCCGCGGTGGGCCGCACGCTCGGGGTGCACATGGTGCTCGCGACGCAGCGCCCCGCGGGCGTCGTGAGCGAGGACATCCTCGCGAACACGAACCTCCGGGTCGCACTCCGCGTGCAGAGCCGCGAGGACTCGACCAACGTCATCGGCGTCCCCGCAGCCGCCGGCATCGGCCGGCAGCAGACCGGCCGGGCCTACGTGAAGCTCGGGCAGGACGACATCACCCCGGTGCAGACCGCCCTCGTCACCGGGCGCGCGCGTGACGAACGCGTCGAGCAGCCGGTCTCGGTCCGCCCGACCGACGTCTTCGGCGTCCCCGCCCCAGTACCGGCGCCCGCTCCGAGCGCGTCGGACGACACCGACCTCGACGTCCTCATCGAGGCGGTCCGCGCCGCGAACGACGCCGCCGGGTACGCCGCTCCCCGTCCGATCTGGCCCGAAGCACTCGGGGACCGTGTCGACCTCGCGGACGTCCCCGAGCCGAGCGGCGACGGGAGTCGCCGCTTCGTGCCCGTCGCGCTCGCCGACGACCCGGACCACCAGCGCCAGGTCGCGGGCGGCTGGGACCTCGACGAGGGCAACCTCGTCCTGATGGGCATCCCGGGCAGTGGCACGAGCACCGCCCTGTCCGCACTCGCGCTGCGCCTCGCGCGGACGACGAGCCCGGACGACCTCGACCTCCTCGTGCTCGACATGGGGCCCGGCGACCTGGCGCCGCTCGCGCAGCTGCCGCACACCACGGCCTACGTCGGCTCGGGTGCGGGGGCCGGCGAGCTGCAGGCACGCTTCCTCCGGCACCTGCGCGCGGACCTCGAGCGTCGGCGCGCGAGCCCCGGCGGACGTCGGGCCGTCGTGCTGGTCGACGGCCTCGCCGCACTCCGGGACGAGTACCAGGACTTCGAGGGGCAGCAGCTGCTCGACGCCCTGTACCGCGTGTACGCCGAGGGGCCGGCACTCGGCATCTCGTTCGCCGTCTCCACGACCCGCGCGAAGGCCGTGCCGTCGGCGATGGACGAGGTCACGACCCAGAAGTGGATGTTCCGCCTGGCCGACCCGTACGACTACGCGTCCATCGGCGTCCGCCAGAAGGACGTCCCACCGCCGGTGCCGGGGCGGTACGTCGACTCGACGACGAAGCTGCAGAGCCACGTCGCGACGCCCGCGGTGCCCCTCGCCGAGGCAGTCGCCGAGATCGCCGCCGCGTGGCCGGACGCCGCGCCGAAGACGAGCGCCGTCGGCCGGCTGCCCGATGCGGTCCGGGTGCAGGACCTCGGTGCGCCGGCGCGCTTCGACACCGATCCGTGGCGCCTGCCGGTCGGGATCGCCGAGGACGACCTCGGCACCGCGGCACTCGAGGTCTACGACGGCGAGCACGTGCTCGTCGCCGGCCCGGCGCGCTCCGGCAAGTCCACGGTGCTCCTCGCCCTGGCCGACCAGGCGCGGTCCGCCGAGGGCGTCCGTCCCGCCGTGTGGGCGATCTGCGACCGCCGGTCCCCGCTCGCCGACGGTGTCTTCGACCGCCTCGCCGTCGGGGCCGACGAGGTCCCCGCCCTGCTGGCCGGCCTCCGCCTGGAGCGCGGCCCGGTCCTGCTGCTCGTCGACGACGCCGAACGCTTCGACGACGCCGACCAGGCGATCGCCTCGCTGCTGTCGTCCGAGCGACCGGGGCTCTGCGTGGTCGCCGCCGGCCGGTCCGCCGACCTCCGCTCGCTCTACAGCCACTGGACGCGGGCGGTCCGGAAGTCCCGCTGCGGCGTGCTCCTGCAGCCCGACGTCGACTACGACGGCGAACTGCTCGGGGTCCCGTTGCCCCGCCGCGCGCCCGTCGCACTGACCGTCGGCCGCGGCTACGCCGCGTCGGGCGGCACCGTCCGCCTCGTCCAGACCGCCGCACCCGGCGCCTGACCGACCGCACCACCACCGGACGGGAGGCACGGCGCACCGCCGCCGCGCGCCTCCCGTCCGTCGGGTCCCCGGCCCTCGCGCGCCGTCGTGGAGCAGGAGACGTCACCTCACGCGCCCCGACCCGACGGTTCCTGCTCCACCGAGGAGGAGCCGGGTCGGACGTCGACGACACAGCACCGGCGGGGCCGTGCGTCCGGCCCCGCTCAGTCGCGGGTGGTGATGCCGAAGGGCGAGCTCTCGAGGTCCGTGAAGTTGCCCACCGTCGCCCGGACCGTGCACGAGGGCGCGACGGACAGTGCGGTCACGACGAGACCGTCCGACGACACCGCCAGCGCGCCCGAGCACCCGTCGGCGAAGCGCACCCCGGACTCTCCGCCGGCCACGTCGGTGAGCATCTCCGACGGGGCACCGGTCGAGGGACTGCGGTAGAGCGGGTTCAGCTCGTCGGCGCCGCTCGGCCACACCGGCACGAGGGTCACCGGCAGCGTGGTCTGGCTGACCGTGCGGTCGGGGGTGCGGACCTCGACGCCCTGCAACCGCTGCACGGGGTACGACGTCCCGGTCACGGACTGGTCCGTCACGGCGGTCGTGGTCGCGCTCCCGGCGGCGTCGAGCCACTCCTGCAGGCCGGCCTGGTCGGGGACGTCGGCCAGCCGCACGGTGGCCTCGACGGTGACGTCCTCGCCCGCCGGGACCACCACGTCGGACAGCGTCCACCCGCACCGGACGTCGACGCCGGTCACCGACGGCTGGTTCCGGGCGCCGGTGACGTCGTCGCCCGCCGCCGCGTCCCCGTCCCACGTCACCGCGGGACACTCGGAGCGTTCACCGACACCGGGTACCACCTCGAGCAGCGGTCCGCGGAGCGTCGCGGCCTGCGCGGCGTAGGTGATCGACAGCGCGACGGTCCCGGCCTGCGGGTCGACGGTCGCCTTGCGGGTCGTCGAGAGCCCGGTCGGCAGCGGGCGGTCCTGCTGGTAGGCGCTGGCCGCCTGTGCGGTGCGGGCAGCGCTCGGTGTGCCCTTCCCGCCCAGGGCGCCGGGGAGCCAGACGACGCCGCCGACGACGAGCGCCGCGACGAGCACCACGCCGAGGGCGCCGAGGCCGAGCATGCTGTTCGTCAGCCAGTCCGGGCGCTGCCACCGGCTGCGTGCGGGGGCCTCCGGTTCGCGGGCGGGCACGACCGGCGGTCGGGCGAGCGGCCGGAACACCGTCTGCGAGCCCGCCCGCCCGAGCACGGGAGCGGGGCCCGCGTCGTCCGCACCTGCCGTCGGTGCCGGAGTCGGGGTCTCGTCCGTCGGCCGGACGCCGCGCACCACCGTGGCCGGCCGCTCGACCTCGGCGAAGGACTCCGGGTCCGACGTCGGGCGCAGCGCGGGGGCGTCGGCGAGCTGCCGGGCGAGCCGGCGCAGGGTGGCCGCGGCATCGGCGGCCGCGGGGCGGGCGGCCGGGTCCTTCGCGAGCATCGACGACACCGCCGACCAGAGCGCCGTGGGGACGTCGAGCTGCGGCGGATCGGAGGTCACGTGTCGGTAGGCGACGGCGAAGTCGGTCCCGGGTCCGGCGAAGGGAGTGCGTCCGGCGAGCAGCTCGTAGAGCATCACCCCGGCGCCGTACACGTCGGCCGCCGGCCCCGAGCGTCCCTGGCTGATCGACTCGGGCGCCATGTACTGCGGCGTGCCGAGCAGCCCGGTCGTGGTGCGCTGCCGGTCGGCCATCACCGACGCGATGCCGAAGTCCGACACCCGGACGTCACCCGTCGTGCCGGGCGTCCACGGTGTCGCGAGCAGCACGTTGTCGGGCTTGACGTCGCGGTGTGTGACGTCCTGCTCGTGTGCGGCGGCGAGGGCGTCGAGCGTCTCGGCGGTGATCGTCAGGGCGTCCCGCGGCGGCAGGGTCCCCGCACCGGCGAGCAGGTCCCGCGCGGAGCCCCCGCCGACCAGGTCCATGACGATCGCGAGCCGGTCGCCCTCGACGACGAGGTCACGGACCCGGACGATCGACGGGTGCTGCAGACCGAGCAGCACGGTGCGTTCGCGCACGAAGCGTTCGACGACGGTGGGGTCTGCGGCGAGCTCGGCGCGCAGCAGCTTCGCCGCGACGTGCTCGCCGGTCGCGGTGTGCTCGGCGCGCCAGACCTCGCCGGTCGCGCCGGTGCCGAGCAGGTCGACCAGCCGGTACGACGCCCCGAGCGGCTCGCCGCGGCCGTACTGCGCCCGACCCTGCTCCGTCACGTTGCCCCCGAGTGCCCCTGGCCGACCCCTCGTCGACCTCGCGTCATGTTACCGGCCGGGACCGCGCGCGTACTGCACGTCGATCGCGTGCTGGGTGAACCCCGAGCGGCGGTACAGCGCGAGTGCCGGCTCGTTGTCGCCCTCGACGTAGAGCGCCGCGGCGGTCAGCCCACGGCCGGCGAGACGGGCCGATCCCGCGCGCATGAGGACGCCGCCGAGGCCCTGCCCCTGCAGGTCGGGCCGGACCGCGACCGCGTAGAACTCGCCGGTGCCGTCCTCGACCTTGAGCCAGCACGACCCCGCGAGCGCGCCCGACTCGTCGCGAAGGAGCAGCAGGTCGTCGCCGGAGAACCACGGCTCGGCCTCGCGGGCGCGGAGGTCGTCCAGGGTCATCCGGCCCTGTTCGGGGTGGTGCGCGAAGGCTGCAGCGTTGAGCGTCAGCCAGGCGTCCTCGTCCTCGGGGTCGCCGGCGCGGAAGGCGTCGAGCCCGTACCCGACCGGCAGTTCGACCGGGTCGGGTGCGTCCGCGATCGGTGCCCGGAGCTGCAGCAGCGTGCGCACCGGCGTCCAGCCGTACCGGTCGGCGAGGGCATGTGCGGCGGGGTGGTCCCCGTGCGCCCAGGCGAGGCGCGGGACACCCGCACCGTCCGTCGCGCCCCCGGCGCCCGGGCCGGTCACCTGCGCGACGAGCGCCGACCCGACGCCCTGGCCACGGGCCTCCCGGGCGACGACGAGTTCCAGCTCGCCGTCACGGACCACGGCGACCCCGCGCTCGTCGCCGACCACGGTCGCACGGCCGGCACGGACGTCGACCAGGGTCTGGTCGGAGAACGGCGGCGCCTCGCCCGCCGCGACGGCGGCGGCGGCGAGCATCTCGACGACGGCGAGCACTACTGTCCCGCGAGGCGCTCGGCCTCGTCGTCGTGCACGTTGAAGCGGTAGCCGACGTTGCGGACCGTGCCGATGAGCGACTCGAGGTCGCCGAGCTTCGCGCGGAGGCGTCGCACGTGCACGTCCACCGTGCGGGTGCCGCCGAAGTAGTCGTAACCCCAGACCTCGCTGAGGAGCTGCTCGCGGGTGAACACGCGCGACGGGTGCGAGGCGAAGAAGCGCAGGAGCTCGAACTCCTTGAAGGTCAGGTCGAGCGGCCGACCACGCACCTTCGCCGAGTAGCTCGCCTCGTCGATGACGACACCGGAGGCCTGGATCTTCGACCCCGAGGGGTTCTTCGCGGCGCGGCCCGTGGTGAGCCGGATGCGGGCGTCGACCTCGGCGGGGCCGGCGCTCTCGAGCACGACGTCGTCGACGTTCCATTCGCTGTTCACCGCGGTGAGCCCGCCCTCGGTCACGACGAGGATGATCGGCGTCGTCGAGCCGCTCGTCGCGAGGATCTTGCACAGGGCCTTGGCGCTGACGAGGTCGAGACGGGCGTCGACGAACATCAGGTCGCTCTGCGGGGCGTTGACGAGCTGGGCGGCCTCGGCGGGCACGTGGCGGATCCGGTGGCTCAGGAGACCGAGACTCGGCAGGACGTCGCCGGGCGCGGCTGAGGTGAGTACCAGGAGCTGGGCCACAGGACCTCCAGAACGAGGGAACGTCGTGGAGCCATCCTAGTGATGCCCCGGCGGCGGCCCGCCGACCGGCTGGTCGGTCGGGGCTCCGACGGCGCAGGCGCGGCCCTGTCATGATGGAGCGCGTGACCGAGCCCGTCCCGCCCCTCGACCAGCGCCGCCTGCGCCTGACCTCCGTGCTGCCGGTCTGGGTGCTCGCGGTCGTCGGCGCCGTGCTCGTGCTGACCCTCACGCAGAAGGACTCGTTCGCCTGGCTCCTGCTCGTCTTCGTGCTCTGCGTGCTCGTGAGCTTCGTGCTGCAGCTCATCACGGCGACGAAGGACGGGCTGGTCGAGCGGATCAGCATCGCGTCCTCCGGGGCCTTCGTGGTGGTGCTCGTCACGGCCGTGGTGCTCCTGGCCCGCTGACGCCCGCGCGGCACGCCCCCTGGCGCCGTCAGGCGTCCCGCGTAGACTCGCCGCATGGATTCGCTGCTTGCGCTCGAGCTGTTCTACGTGGGCCTCCTCGGCCTGGCGTCGCTCGCGATCGCGTTCATCTCGGTCGTCGTCGTCGTGAAGCTGTTCAAGGGTCAGCGTTGATCGAACTGCCGGAGGGCCTGGCGCCCGAGCTCGTGCCGCTGTCCTGGCTCGTCGGTGTCTGGGAGGGCACGGGCGTGGTCGAGTACCCGGTGGGCGACGAGGACGAGCCCCGCAAGTACGAGTTCGGCCAGCGCGTGAGCTTCAGCCACGACGGCCTGCCCTACCTCAACTACTCCTCGACGACCTGGCTGCTCGACGACGAGCGCACGCCCCTCGCCGCTGAGATGGGGTACTGGCGCATCGACCGGCCGAACGAGCCGGGCGACCGCGGCCCCGCGATGCTCATGGGCGACGGGCCCGTCCCGTTCAGCACGGTGGAGAGCGTCGAGACGCTCCGCAACACGACCGACGGCTTCGACGTCGAGGCGGCGATCATCCACCCGACGGGCGTGAACGAGCTCTACGTCGGCCGCGTGAAGAAGGGTCGCATCGACCTGGCCACCGACGCCGTGATGCGCTCGCCGAACGCGAAGGACTACTCGGCGGCGACCCGCCTGTACGGCCTGGTCGAGGGCAAGCTCTTCTGGGCCTGGGACATCGCCGCACTCGGGCAGCAGCTCACCTCGCACGCCTCGGGGCAGCTCGCGAAGGTCGACTGATGTCGGTCTTCGCCGGTCGCGACGGCTTCGTCGCGAGCGAGGCCGGTCCCGCCGCCCACTTCGGCAACCCGACCGGTGAGCAGCGGGCGCTCGCCGCCGGTCGCGCGGTCGTCGAGCTCGGCCTCGGCGTCGTGACGGTCAGCGGACCGGACCGCCTGTCCTGGCTCAACTCGATCACCTCGCAGCTGCTCACCGGGCTCGCACCCGGCACGAGCACCGAGACGCTCGTGCTCGACCAGTCCGGCCGCGTCGAGCACGCCGCACGGGTGGTCGACGACGGCGAGGTCACGTGGCTCCTCACCGAGCCCGCGGACGCCGCCCCGCTCGCGACCTGGCTCGACTCGATGCGCTTCATGCTCCGCGTCGAGGTCACGGACCGCTCGGCCGACCTCGTCACGCTCGGCCGGTTCGACGGCTCGGCAGCGCCGGACGACGTGGTCGTCGAGTGGGTCGACCCGTGGTCGTCGGTCACGCCCGGTGGGTGGGGCTACGCCGCCCTGGAGGCCCACCCCGGCTCGGACTGGACCCTCCGCATCGACGTGGTCACCCAGGACGCCGCGGTCGCCCTGGCGGGGTCCGGTGCGCCGGTCGCGGGGCTCCTCGCGTTCGAGGCCCTGCGCATCGCCGCGTGGCGCCCGGTCCTCGCCGACGTCGACGAGCGGACGATCCCGCACGAGCTCGACTGGCTCCGCTCCGCCGTGCACCTGTCGAAGGGCTGCTACCGCGGGCAGGAGACCGTCGCGAAGGTGCACAACCTCGGGCACCCGCCCCGCCGCGTCGTGATGCTCCACCTGGACGGGTCGGACGGCGTGCTGCCCGCACCCGGCACGCCGGTCGTGCTGGACGGCAAGGACGTCGGGCGCCTCACCGCCTCGGCGCTCCACCACGAGCTCGGGCCGATCGGGCTCGCGGTCGTGAAGCGCTCGCTCGACCCCGCCGCGACCCTGACCCTGACCGTCGACGACGTGGTCGTGACCGCCGCGCAGGAGACCATCGTCCCGCCGGAGGCCGGGGCCACGGCGAACGTCCCGCGCCTGCCCCGACTCGGAGCCGTCCGCCGCAGCTGATCCGCGTCACGTCGGAACCTGGTTCCGGACACGGCACCGTGCTCCGTGCGTCCGTTCCGTGGTGCTGCTGGCGGAACCTGGTTCCCACCGGAGCGGTCAGGCGGGGGCGACCGCCGACCAGGGGACGCTGAGCTCGCCGAGGCGCCAGCGGGTCACCCCGTGGAGCACCGGCCAGCCCCGGTCGCGCATGCCGTGCACCGTGGCGATCCACCGCTGGCGGGGGCCGTACGTGCCGAGCGGGGCGGCGACGGCCCAGGAGCGGTCGAGGTCGAGCAGGAACGCGTGCACCCGTTCCCCGGGGACGTTCCGGTGGATCAGCGCCTTCGGCAGCCGCTCGGCGACGATGCTCGGCAGCTCGAGGCCCGCGACCCGCAGCGACACCGTGAAGGTGCGCGGCGCCCGGTCATCGAGCGTGACCCACGACGCCACCCGGCCGACCTCGTTGCAGGTGCCCTCCACCAGCGCGCCCCCTGGCTGCAGGCGGTCCTGCATGATCCGCCACGAGTCGACGACGGCGGACTCGTCGTACTGCCGGAGCACGTTGAACGCCCGGATCACGGCCGGCCGGCGACCACCGGGCGTCGGCGTCTCGAAGCCGCCGAGCCGGAACGTCACGCCGTCGCGGGTGCCGGCGTTCGCCAGCGCCACCCGCGACGGCTCGATCTCGACGCCGGTGACCTGGACGTCGGGCCGGACGCGGGCCAACCGGTCCCGGAGCTCGAGCGTCGTCGTCGGCCGGGCGCCGTACCCGACGTCGGCCACGAGCGGGTCGTCCGTCCGGCGCAGGGCCGGGAGCGCGGCGATCCACCGGTCGACACGGCGCAGCCGGTTGTACCCGGTGGTCCCGCGCGTGACGTTCCCGATGGGCATGGACCCCAGGGTACCGAGGCACACCCGCTCGGTAGACTCGGACGCATGACCTCCACGCTCGTCCTGCTCCGTCACGGCAACAGTGACTGGAACCAGAAGAACCTGTTCACCGGTTGGGTCGACGTCCGGCTCAGCGAGCTGGGCGAGAAGGAGGCGAAGCGCGCCGGCGAGCTCATCGCCGAGTCGGGCATCGTGCCGGACGTCCTCTACACCTCGCTCCTGACCCGCGCGATCCAGACCGCGGACATCGCCCTGCTCGAGGCCGACCTGGCCTGGCTGCCGGTGAAGCGCGACTGGCGCCTCAACGAGCGCCACTACGGCGACCTGCAGGGCAAGGACAAGGCCCAGACGCTCGAGCAGTACGGCGAGCAGCAGTTCATGGAGTGGCGTCGTTCGTTCGACGTCCCGCCGCCCCCCATCGCCGACGACGCCGAGTGGTCGCAGGCCGGGGACCGCCGCTACGCCGACCTCGGCGACCAGCTGCCCCGCACCGAGTCCCTCAAGCTCGTGATCGACCGTCTGCTGCCCTACTGGGAGTCGGACATCACGAAGGACCTCGGCGAGGGGAAGACCGTCCTCGTCACGGCGCACGGCAACTCGCTCCGCGCGCTCGTGAAGCACCTCGACGGCATCTCCGACGACGACATCGCGGGCCTCAACATCCCGACGGGCATCCCGCTCGTGTACGAGCTCGACGACGACTTCCGCCCGACGAAGCCCTCGTACTACCTGGACCCCGAGGCCGCCGCTGCCGGTGCCGCCGCCGTGGCCGCCCAGGGCGCCAAGAAGTAGCACCAGACTGATCCGCGAGAGCGACAGTCCGCCGTCGGACATCCGCGGCAGACTGTCGCTCTCGCGGTGCTGTCGGTGCGCCGACCGCGGGATCATCGGCGACCCGGCGGACGTCCGGCGGCTCAGACGAAGTGGTCCGCGATCTGCTGCACGAGCGCCCCGACGTCGTACGGCCGACCGGTGTCGACCCGCACGACCGGCACCCCGGGCATCCCGATCGGCGCAGCCTCGTCGCCGTGCTCGTCCCAGAACGCCAGGACGTCCGCCAGGTCCCCGTGCACCTCGTGCCGGACGGGCAGCGTGCCGGGCTCGTACCGGTCGCGCAGCCGGTCCGCGGCGGTGGCCCGGTCGACCTGGCAGAACACCTCGACGGCGCGCGGTGACCCGGCGGAGGCGAGTCCGGCCTCCAGACGGTCGCGATCCCGGGACGGCAGCCAGACGGCGTCGAGGACGACCCCGTTCTCGACGGCCCGCGCCATCGACCACATCGTGTCCATCGCGATGCCGCCGAGCGCGCGCGAGCCGATCATCGGTCCGACCACGTCGGCCAACGGCTCCTTGATGCGGTCCTTCGACAGGAAGGGGCAGCCGAGCACCTCGGCCAGGGCGGCGCCCACCGTGCTCTTGCCCGAGCCGGGCATCCCGTTGACGACGATCGCGACCTGAGCCATGCCACGATCCTGGCAGAACCCGTCAGGCGGGGGAGGCCGTCACCGACGCGGCGCCGGTCCAGTCGCCCGTCGCCAGGTACTCGACCTTCTTGGCGATCGAGACCGCGTGGTCCGCGAAGCGCTCGTGGTACCGCGAGGCGAGGGTCGCGTCGACCGTGTCGATCGGGTTGCCCTTCCACGTCTCGCCGAGCACGAAGTCGAAGACGCTCGCGTGCAGCTCGTCGACGGCGTCGTCCTCGTCGCGGATCTCCGCGGCCAGGGCGATGTCCTCGGTGGCGAGCAGGCGCGTGAGCTTCTGCGCCATCTGCACGTCGTGCGCGCCCATCTGCTTGAAGGTGCCGCGCAGGCCCTTCGGCACGACCTTCTCGGGGAAGCGCTGGCGGGCGAGCTGGGCGATGTGCTCGGCCATGTCGCCCATCCGCTCGAGCGACGAGCTGACGCGCAGCGCGGTCACGACGACGCGGAGGTCACGGGCGACGGGGGCCTGCCGGGCGAGGATGTCGATGGCGATCTCGTCGAGGCTGTTCGCGGCCTGGTCGATCTTGGCGTCGTCCGCGATCACCTCCTCGGCGAGGGCGACGTCGGACTCGCTGAACGCCTGCGTCGCACGGGTGATGGCGGACTCGACGAGCCCGGCGATCTCGGTCAGACGCTCCTGGACGTCCTGGAGCTCCTGCTGGAAGACTTCGCGCATGGGGGATGTGCCTCTCTGATGCGTACCGGACGAGTGTCGTCAGCCCAGGTGAACGAACGGTGACCTGCGGCTGAACACCTCTCGATCCGAGGGCGGAACTGCGCCGGAGCGGGGTGAACGGCGTCGGAACCCCGCGTGACGATCCCTACACTGGCGGCATGGACAACGCGTGGCTCGTGCCACTGTCGATGCTCCTCGGCGGGGTCTTCGGCGCAGGGGTCGTGGTGCTGGTCATCACGGCGGAGCGCACGGCCCGGGCAGCCGACGTCGCGGAACGGACGCTGCCCGACGGTGTCGCCGCGGTCATCGCCACGATGCACAACCCGGCCGTGGTCGTCGACCCGTCGAACACGGTCGTCGCCGCGTCACCGCAGGCACTGACGGTGGGGCTCGTCGTGCGCCGGAAGCTCGTGCACGCCGAGCTCGTCGACCTGGTGGACCGGGTGCGCAGGAGCGGGGAGATGGCATCGGAGGACCTGGAGCTCCCGCGCGGCCGCAGCGGGGAACTGGTCGGCTACCTGAGCTTCCGGGCGGCCCAGCTCGGCAACCGCTACGTGCTCGTCACCGCGGACGACCTGACCGAGAGCCGCCGCATCGACGAGGTCCGACGCGACTTCGTGGCGAACATCTCGCACGAGCTGAAGACCCCCATCGGGGCGATCGGCCTCCTCGCCGAGACGCTGGTGGTCGCCGCCGACGACCCGGACCACGTGAAGAAGTTCGCCGGGCAGCTCATCACCGAGTCGGAGCGCCTCGGGGCCCTGACGAAGGACATCATCGAGCTCTCCCGACTGCAGTCCGTCGACACGCTCGAGAGCAGCGAGGAGACCTCCGTCGACAAGATCGTGCAGGCCGCCGTCGACGCGAACGAGGTCGTCGCCCGCGCCCGCGAGATCGAGATCGTCCGGGCGAAGCGGTCGAAGCTGCGGGTCATGGGCGACCCCGGGCTGCTGCAGGTCGCGGTGTCGAACCTCATCGCGAACGCCGTCAAGTACTCCCCGGACCACACCCGCGTCGGCGTCGGCGTGCGGTCCACCAAGGGGTTCGTCGAGATCGCCGTCACCGACCAGGGCGTCGGCATCCCGGAGGCCGACCTCGACCGTGTGTTCGAGCGCTTCTACCGCGTCGACCCCGCGCGGTCCCGGGCGACCGGCGGCACCGGCCTCGGTCTCGCCATCGTCAAGCACGTCGTCGGCAACCACGGCGGCGACGTCCGCGTCTGGTCGCAGCCCGGCAAGGGCTCGACCTTCACGATCCGCCTGCCCGAGGCGGATCCCGAACTCACCACCGCACTCGAAGAGCAACTGGAAGAGCAGCCATCGTGACCAAGATCCTCATCGTCGACGACGAGCCGGCCCTGAGCGAGCCCCTGGAGTTCCTCCTGCAGCGCGAGGGGTACGAGACCTCCGTCGCCGCGGACGGCGTGACCGCGCTGTCGAAGTTCGACGCCGAGAACCCCGACCTGATCCTGCTCGACCTCATGCTGCCCGGGCTGAGCGGCACCGAGGTCTGCCGGCAGGTCCGCACGCGGTCGAACGTGCCGATCATCATGCTCACCGCGAAGGACTCCGAGGTGGACATCGTCGTCGGGCTCGAGCTCGGTGCCGACGACTACGTGACGAAGCCGTACTCCACGCGCGAGCTGCTGGCGCGCCTGCGGGCCGTGCTGCGTCGGCGGACCGAGGACGACCTCGGTGACAGCGGCATCCTGCAGGTCGGCGGCATCCGGATGGACGTCGAGCGGCACACGGTCTCGGTCGACGGGTCCGAGACGCCGATGCCGCTCAAGGAGTTCGAGCTGCTCGAGCTGCTGCTCCGGAACGCCGGCCGCGTGCTCACCCGCGGGCAGCTCATCGACCGGGTGTGGGGCTCCGACTACTTCGGCGACACGAAGACCCTCGACGTGCACATCAAGCGCATCCGCTCGAAGATCGAGCGCGTGCCGAGCACCCCGGAGATCCTGGTGACGGTGCGCGGCCTGGGGTACCGGATCGAGGGCTGATCCCGCCGTCCAGCGCCGGCGACTGCTGACCGGCGACGCACTGGAGGCCCGGTGCCGGTTCCGGGAACCGGCACCGGGCCTCCAGTGCGTTGCGTCCGCTCGCCGCGCCGGTCCGGCGCGCGAGGATCAGTTGCTGCCGCTGTCGCCCTCGGACGAGTCGGTCTGCGAGTCGCCGGACTGCGTGCCCGGTGCGGTCGCGTCGCCGGTCGGCTCGGAGCCGCTCTCCGACGGCGAGGTCGAGCGCATCGACGGGGTGGCCGACGGCGAGGTCGACGGGGCGAGCGTCTGGTACTCCTCGAGCGCGCTGGTCAGCACCGGGACGCTGGCCGAGACGCCCTCGGCGCCGGAGTACGAGAAGTACGTCTTGACGAGCGAGCCGGGAACGACGTCGGAGGCGTCGAACAGGACGGCCTTCGGGTCGGCGACCTCCGAACCCTGGCCGGTGTTGCCGTCGGCCGAGTCCCCACCGGAGTTGCGGGAGGCGCTCGGGTCGTTCGAGCCGAGGTCCGCGCGGCCGTTGCCGGGGACGACGACGGTCTGGGTGTCGCCGCCGACCTCGATCGAGAGCGTGATCTCGTCCGACCCGGTGTTGACGATCGTGCCGACGAAGCGGGCGTCGTCCTCCTGGTCGGAGATGAACAGCGCGTTCCGGATGTCGATCGAGCCGGTGCTGACGTTCACGCCGTCGGTGATCTGCTTGATCTCCGTGGTGTGCGCGGGCGACATGAACTCGCAGCCGGTGGCGCCGAGCGCGATGGATGCCGCAACGGCGACGGACACGAGTACCCGAGCTCGCAAGAGATTCCTCCGGAAGATCACGATGTGGACCAGACGGTCCGCGCCCATCCTACCGATCGTCGGGGGTGCGGGCCGCCCAGACCCCTTACCCGAAACGCCCTTGTGGTAAACTGGGGGTCCTGGGAACGGAGCCTGATACATGCAATTCGAGGTCGGCGAGACCGTCGTCTACCCCCACCACGGGGCGGCAACCATCTCTGAAGTCAAGACGCGCGTCATCAAGGGCGAGGAAAAGGTCTACCTGAAGCTGCGTGTTACGCAGGGTGACCTGACGATCGAGGTGCCGGCGGACAACGTCGACCTGGTCGGCGTCCGCGACGTCATCGGCAAGGAAGGCCTCGACAGGGTCTTCGAGGTCCTGCGGGCACCCTTCACCGAGGAGCCCACCAACTGGTCGCGCCGGTACAAGGCGAACCTGGAGAAGCTGGCGTCGGGTGACGTCATCAAGGTGTCCGAGGTCGTCCGCGACCTCTGGCGCCGCGACCAGGACCGCGGGCTCTCCGCGGGCGAGAAGCGGATGCTGGCCAAGGCCCGGCAGATCCTGATCTCCGAGCTCGCCCTGGCCGAGAAGACCGACGAGGACAAGGCATCGACCGTCCTCGACGAGGTCCTCGCCTCCTAGCGCGAACCGCAACTGGACCACACGACGACGACCGTCCTGCTCCCCGACCGGGTGAGCAGGGCGGTCGTCGTCGTCGCGGCGGGTTCGGGCACGCGGCTCGGCATCGGTGACGCGAAGGCGTTCGTGCCCGTCGGCGGCGAGCCGATGCTCGCGCGTGCGGTCCGCACCGTACTCACGCTGGCCGAGCCGACCGTCGTCGTGGTCGTCGCGCCCGCGGCCCGGCTCGACGAGTGCCGTGCCCTGGTCGCGGCCGTCGCCGGACCCGCGGTCGACCTCACCGCCGTCGTCACGGGTGGTGCTGACCGGCACGCGTCGGTGCAGGCGGGCCTCGACGCCCTGCCGGCCGACATCGAGTGGGTCGGCGTCCACGACGCGGCACGCTGCCTGACCCCGGCCACCCAGTTCGACGCGGTGTTCACCCGTGCGCGGGAGACCGGTGACGGCGTCGTGCCCGCCCTGCCCGTCACGGACACCGTCAAGCGTGTGGACGGAGACGTCGTGGTCGAGACGGTGGACCGGTCGGCGCTCGTCGGGGTGCAGACGCCGCAGGTCTTCCCGCTCGCCCGGCTCCGGGACGCCTACGCGGCCGCCGAGCGGTCCGAGACCGACGACGCCGGGGTCTACCGAGCCGCGGGCGGGACCGTGCGGACGGTGCCGGGCGACGCCGACGCGTTCAAGATCACCACGCGGTGGGACCTGGCACGGGCCGAGGCGCTCGTCGCCTCCCGTGCTGGTGCCGCAGTCTCGGTGCCCGCCATCCGGGTGGGACTCGGGGTCGACGTGCACGCCTTCGACGCGGGGTCCCCCTGCCGCGTCGGACTGCTCGACTTCCCCGGCGAGGCGGGGCTGTCCGGGCACAGCGACGGCGACGCGGTGGCGCACGCGGTCTGCGACGCCCTGCTGTCGGCGGGTGGGCTCGGGGACATCGGCGGCCGGTTCGGCACATCCGACCCGCAGTACGCCGGCGCGTCCGGCCACGTGTTCGTCCGCGGCGCCGTCGAACTGCTGCGGGCCACCGGGCTGGTGCCGACGTCGGTCACGGTGCAGGTGATCGGCAACCGCCCCCGCATCGGTGCCCGTCGTGACGAGATGCAGGCCGCCCTCGCTGCGGTGGTCGGTGCTCCGGTCGCGGTCTCCGGCACGACGACGGACGGCCTCGGCTTGACCGGGCGCGGCGAGGGGCTCGCGGCGATCGCGACCGCGGTCGTCCGCCCCGTCTGAGCGCAGGGGCCCGTCTCGGAGCACGGGGCCTGCCGCGCTGTGCCGCACGGCTCCGGTGGTCGCACCGCCCGACGTCCTAGGCTTGTGGCGTGACCGTTCGCCTGTACGACTCCCGCGCCGCAGCCGTCGTCGACCTCGTCCCGCTGGTCGACGGACAGGTGAGCATGTACGTCTGCGGGCCGACCGTGCAGTCGTCCCCGCACATCGGACACCTGCGCTCGGCACTCGTGTACGACGTCTGGCGCCGGTGGCTGACGTACCGCGGGTACCGGGTGACCCTCGTGCGGAACGTCACGGACATCGACGACAAGGTGCTCGACCTCGCCGCGGGCACCGACGAGCCGTGGTTCGCCCGGGCGTACCGCGTCGAGCGGGAGTTCACCGCGGCCTACGACGCCCTCGGCATCCTGCCGCCGACGTACGAACCCCGGGCGACCGCGAGCGTCCCGCAGATGCACGAGATCATCGAGCGGCTGATCGCGCGCGGGCACGCCTACGCCGCGGCGGACGGCACGGGCGACGTGTACTTCGACACCGGCAGCTGGGAGGCGTACGGCGCCCTGACGCGCCAGCGTCGCGAGGACATGGTCGAGGCGACCGACGCCGACCCGCGCGGCAAGCGCGACCCGCGGGACTTCGCGCTCTGGAAGGGCGCCAAGCCGGGGGAGCCGACGACGGCCACCTGGGACTCCCCGTGGGGTCCGGGGCGCCCCGGCTGGCACATCGAGTGCTCGGCGATGTCGCGGCGGTACCTGGGTCCGGCGTTCGACATCCACGGCGGCGGCCTCGACCTGCGCTTCCCGCACCACGAGAACGAGCTGGCCCAGTCCACCGCCGCGGGTGACGCCTTCGCGAGCCACTGGCTGCACAACGGGCTCGTCACGGTCGAGGGGCAGAAGATGTCGAAGTCCCTCGGCAACTCGATCTTCGCCGCGGAGTTCCTCGGGGCCGCCCGTCCCGCCGTGGTCCGGTACTTCCTCGGCGCCGCGCACTACCGGTCGTCGATCGACCACCACGAGGGGTCCCTGACCGAGGCCGAGGCGGCGTACGACCGCATCGAGGGCTTCCTGGCCCGGGCGGGAGCCCGGCTCGAGGGGGTCGTCCGCCGCGACGCCCCGAGCGTCCCCGACGCCTTCGCGGCCGCGATGGACGACGACCTCTCGGTGCCGCAGGCCCTGGCCGTGCTGCACGAGACCGTTCGTGCCGGGAACGCCGCCCTGGACGCCGACGATGCGGATGCGCTCGGGACCGCGTACCATCAGGTGGCCGCGATGGTCGAGGTCCTCGGCATCGACCCGCGAGCGGCCCACTGGTCCGGCGGTGCGCAGGACGTCTCGGCCGCACCGCTCGCCGCGCTCGTCGACCGCCTCGTGCAGGAGCGCGCGGACGCCCGTGCCACACGCGACTTCGCCACGGCGGACCGGGTGCGCGACGACCTCGCAGCCGCGGGGATCACCATCGAGGACACCGCAGCAGGAACACGCTGGAGCATCGCCTGACAACGGCCGTGCCGGACAGGAGAGAGCAATGAAGAACGTCTCGGGGAGCAAGAAGGGTCGGCCCGGCGCCGTCCGCTCCGGCCGCAAGGGCAACAAGCAGGTCGGCTCCGGCGGCCAGGGTGCGCAGGCGCTCGAGGGCCGGAAGCCGACGCCGAAGGCCGAGGACCGCCCGTACCACCCCGCCGGTAAGCGCAAGGCGGCGAA
Organism: Curtobacterium sp. SGAir0471; assembly: GCF_005490985.1. Lineage (NCBI taxonomy): Bacteria > Bacillati > Actinomycetota > Actinomycetes > Micrococcales > Microbacteriaceae > Curtobacterium > Curtobacterium sp. SGAir0471. Next base: position 3,125,908 of record NZ_CP027869.1, on the reverse strand, counting down.
GGAGCGGCTGGACGCAGCCCGGGGTCGCCACGGCGCCTCGAGCGCGCCGCAGCAGCGCACCGGTCGCCCGCCGCAGCGCAAGAGCGACGACTCCGAACTCGTGACGGGGCGCAACTCCGTGCTCGAGGCACTGCGCACGAAGACCCCGTCGACCACGCTGTACGTCGCGGCGCGCATCGAGGTGGACGACCGCGTCAAGGAGATCCTGGCGCTCGCGAACCACCGCGGCGTCCCGATCATGGAGATCATGCGGCCGGAACTCGACCGCATCACCGGGCACGACAGCGTGCACCAGGGTGTCGCGCTCAAGGTCCCGGCCTACGAGTACGCCGTCGCCGAGGACATCGCCGAGCGCGCGTTCTCCCGTGACCAGGTCCCGCTCATGGTGGCGCTCGACGGCATCACCGACCCGCGGAACCTCGGTGCGATCATCCGGTCGACCGCGGCCTTCGGCGGTCACGGCGTCATCGTGCCGCAGCGTCGCTCGGTCGGCGTGACCGCGTCGGCGTGGAAGACGAGTGCCGGTGCCGCTGCCCGGACGCCCGTCGCGATGGCACCGAACCTCACGCAGACCCTCAAGTCGCTGAAGTCGATGGGGCTCTTCGTGCTCGGACTCGACGGCGACGGGGACGTCGAGCTCGACGCCCTCGAGCTCGCCGACCGGCCGATCGTGATCGTCGTCGGCTCCGAGGGCAAGGGGCTGTCGCGCCTGGTCACCGAGACCTGCGACGCGATCGTCTCGATCCCGATCTCGAGCGCCACCGAGTCGCTCAACGCCGGCATCGCCGCGAGCGTCACGCTGTGGGAGGTCGCCCGGCGCCGTCGCGCCGAGTAGCGGCCGACCCCACGATCGCGACCGAGGGGCGCGAGCTGGTCCACGTGGACCGGCCCGCGCCCCTCGGCGTACCGACCTGGAGGCCCGGTGCCGGTCCGTCGGGCCGGCACCGGGCCTCCAGGCCGTCGGTCTCCTGCCCGTCGAGCCGTCCCGCGCGTCGGCGAGCGGGCACGACATGCCGCGCGTGCGTCGCCGGGCGGGCGCGATCCGTCGGGCGGAGCGCCCGAGCGTGACAGAAGAGGCCCGCTCGCGCGAGCGCGAGCGGGTGGGGACCGCGGGCCGGGTCAGACCGTGGCGCGCCAGTCCTCGACGTCGTCCTCGTCGGAGTCGGCGGCGGCGTCGTCGTCGACCACGGGGATCGGCAGCGTCATCGACGAGGTCGGCGGGTTGATGAGCAGCCGTTCGTCCCGGCGGTGCCGCAGCACGTCGTTGATGTACGCGGTCGTGGCCTCGGGCAGGGAGACCGAGCGCTCCTCTTCCTGCGACATGTACCAGCGGTGCTCGAGCAGCTCATGGAACACCTCGGCGGGCTCGAGCCGACCGCGCAGGTCCCGGGGGATCGACCGCACGACGGGCTCGAAGACGCGCGAGACCCACTCGTGCGCCACCATCTCCTCGTCGAGCTGGTCGCGACCGTTCCGCGCCCGGTAGGCGTCGAGGTCGTTGAGCAGCCGTCGCGCCTGGTTCTCGCCAGCGTCGAGCCCGGTCAGGCGCAGCAGTCGACGCTGGTGGTGTCCGGCGTCCACGACCTTCGGCTGGATCCGGACCTGCGAACCGCCCTCGGTCGTGTGGATCGAGAGCTCCTCGATGTCGAACCCGAGTGCGTTGAGCCGTTCGACGCGATCATTGATGCGCCAGCGTTCCTTGACGTCGAACTGCTCGGTGCCGGTCAGTTCCTTCCAGAGCGTCCGGTACTGCGCGACGATCCGGTTCGACACGTCGACGGGGTCGGCGTTCTCGTCGAGGCGGCCGCCGGCCTCGAGGTCGAGGAGCTCCCCGGCGATGTTCACCCGCGCCACCTCGAGGTCGTTCTCGCGCTGGCCGTTCGACAGCCCGCCCGGGTAGAGCTTGCCGGTCTCGGCGTCGACCAGGTACGCGGCGAAGGCTCCGGCGTCGCGGCGGAACAGGGTGTTCGACAGCGAGACGTCACCCCAGTAGAAGCCGATGACGTGCAGCCGGACGAGCAGCAGGGCGAGGGCGTCGACGAGACGCGTCGCGGTCTCCGGCCGCAGGGTCTGCGAGTACAGCGCCCGGTACGGCAGCGAGAACCGCAGGTGCCTGGTGACGAGCACCGGGTGCAGGGGCTCGCCGTGCTCGTCGACGCGGTTCGTGATCACCGCGACCGGGTCGACGCAGGGCACGTCCATCCGCTGCAGCGTGCGGAGCATCTCGTACTCGGCGCGCGCGACCTCTTCGCCGGTCTCCTTGACGGCCGCGACGTACCCGCTCAGGTGCACGAACCGGACGAGGTGCCGTGAGATGCCCTTCGGCAGGGCGACGATGACGTCGTCAGGCCAGTCCTCGAGCGGCAGGTCCCACGGCAGGTCGAGCAGGCCGGGGTCGACGGTGGCGGCGGTGATGGACATGGAGTCGGGCACGGGTGGCTCCTGTTGGTGCGGTGACCGGGGTCGGTCCGGCGGTCTGACGGACGGGAGGCGCGGTGCCAGCTGGCACCGCGCCTCCTGTCCGGCTCTTCCAGCGTTACGCGCTGACGACTGCCTTGTCGTCCAGGCGCTCGCCCGACTCGGTGTCGAAGGCGTGCACGTGGCCCTGCTTCGGGGCGATGACGATCGTGTCACCGATCGACGGGTGCGAGCGGCCGTCGACGCGGGCGACGATGTCGGCGCGCTGGCCGTTCACGTCGGCGTGACCGTACAGGTAGCCGTCGGCGCCGAGCTCCTCGACCACGTCGACCGTGACCGGCAGGCCCTCGCCCGAGGTCGAGACGATGACGTCCTCGGGGCGGATGCCGACCGTGATCGAACCGGAGCGGGCGTTCGACACGGTGTCGCGGTCGAGCGGGTGGTTCAGCGAGCCGAACTTGATGCCGCCCTCGATGACGTCGGCGGGCAGCAGGTTCATCGCCGGCGAGCCGATGAAGCCGGCGACGAAGACGTTGTTCGGCTTCTCGTACAGGTCGCGCGGGGTGCCGACCTGCTGCAGGATGCCGTCCTTGAGCACCGCGATGCGGTCGCCCATGGTGAGCGCCTCGGTCTGGTCGTGCGTGACGTAGACCGTGGTGACGCCCAGACGACGCTGCAGCGAGGCGATCTGGGTGCGGGTCTGGACGCGGAGCTTGGCGTCGAGGTTCGACAGCGGCTCGTCCATGAGGAACACCTGCGGCTGACGGACGATCGCGCGGCCCATCGCGACGCGCTGACGCTGACCACCGGAGAGGGCCTTCGGCTTGCGACCGAGGTACTGCTCGAGGTCGAGGAGCTTCGCTGCCTCCTGCACGCGGGTGGCGCGCTCCTCCTTGCCGACGCCGGCGATCTTGAGCGCGAAGCCCATGTTCTCGGCGACGGTCATGTGCGGGTACAGCGCGTAGTTCTGGAACACCATCGCGATGTCGCGGTCCTTCGGCGGGACGTCGGTGACGTCGCGCTCGCCGATGCGGATCGCTCCGGAGTTGACCTCTTCGAGGCCGGCGAGCATGCGCAGCGACGTGGACTTGCCGCATCCCGAGGGGCCGACGAGGACGAGGAACTCGCCGTCGGCGATGTCCAGGTCGAGGGAGTCGACCGCGGGGCGGGTGCCTCCGGGGTAGAGACGGGTTGCCTTGTCGTAGGTGACGGACGCCATGAGCGTTCGATCCTTCCTTCACCGGCAGGTACGTGCCGGACGATCCGTAGTGAAGCGGTTGCCCGTTGGGGCCCCGGATGGTCGCCGTCGACCATCGCTGCTCATACAACACGACTTCCCCCGCCAGCGCCAGTGTCCGGTCCGACCTGGTTGGCTGGTCCCAGGAAGGACCACTACGATCGGCGGGTCCGTCCGGCGTACGGGGGAAGGCGAGGCCGTGCGGACGTCAGGATCAACGTGAGGACCATCGACGCATGACCAACCGCCCCGAGGGTGACGCACGCGCCGCGCGCAACGAACGACGAGAGGCCGCACGGCAACGGGCCCAGCGAGCACGGGCGCAGCAGAAGCGCCGGCAGCGCGGGACCCGTCTCGGGCTGCAGATCGGCCTCGGGGTCGTGCTGCTCGCAGCGGTGGCGGTCGTCACCCTGGTGCTCGTCGACTCGGTGAAGCCCGCGGGTCCGGGCCCGTCGACGATGTCCCAGGGCGGCATCACCATCGGGCAGGACCTGAAGGCCGTCGACGCCGCCGCAGCCCCGTCGCCGAGCGCGACCGGCGCCTCCGACCCGGTGCGCATCACCATGTACGTCGACTACCTCTGCGACACCTGCGCCCAGTTCGAGAAGGCGAACGGGGACTACATCGCGGGTCTGGCCGAGTCCGGTGCTGCGACGGTGGACATCCATCCCGTCGCCGTGCTGACGAACCGCTCGCAGGGCACGAAGTACTCGCTGCGCGCCGCGAACGCCGCCGCCTGCGTCGCGGACCGGTCGCCCGACCAGTTCTACGCCGTGAACCAGGCGCTCTTCGCACGCCAACCCGACCAGGGCACCTCCGGGCTCACCGACGCGCAGCTCGAGCGCATCGTCACCGGGGTCGACGGGGTGCAGGACACCGCGGCGATCCGCGACTGCATCCGTGACCAGACCTACGCCAAGTGGGTCGACGAGCGCACGGCCGACGTGACCGGTGGGGACATCCCCGGGTCGTCGCTCAGCGAGTTCCCCGGGCCGCCCCTGGTGCTCGTGAACGGCAAGCAGTACGAGCTGACCGCGCCGATCACCAACGACGACTTCCGGACCTTCGTGGTGTCGGCGGCGGGTGCGACGGAGGCGACGCCGTCGCCGACGGCCACGCCGACCCCCTCCGCGAGCGCATCCGCCGGCTGACGTCCGGCTGCGTCCGCGTGCGGGCAGGCGGACCGACCGGAGGACTCCGCGGAAGCGACAGGGTTCGCTGTCCATCCGGCGGCGCTCTGTCGCTCTCGCGGACCGGTCACGAGGCGCATCGCCGCCGCCGCGCCACGGGTGAGCGCTCGCTGCCGTCGTCTAGAGCTGTGAACCGGGGATGCTGAAGGTGTCGCACGCGGTCGCACCGCGCTCGTAGCCCCGCGTGAACCACGCCTGCCGCTGCGCACTCGACCCGTGCGTGAACGAGTCGGGGTCCACCTGACCCGTCGCCCGCTCCTGGATGCTGTCGTCACCGACGGCGCTCGCGGCGGACAGCGCGTCGGCGATCTGCGCCCGGGTGACCGGTTCGAAGAAGGTCTCGCCGGATGGGTCACGGGTCGTGGCGGCCGAGCCGACCCAGGTGCCGGCGTAGCAGTCGGCCTGCAGCTCGACACGGACGCTGCCCGACGACGCGCCCGTGCCCGAGCGGTCGGTGTCGGCGAAGGTGCCCTGGAGCTGCTGGACGTGGTGCCCCCACTCGTGCGCGACGACGTACATCTGCGCGAGCGGCCCGCCGGACGAGCCGTACCGGGACCGCAGGTCGTCGTAGAACGCGGTGTCGAGGTAGATCGAGCGGTCCGGCGGGCAGTAGAACGGGCCGGTCGCCGCCGAGGCCTGGCCGCACCCGGTGTCCGTCGACCCGTCGAAGAGCCAGAAGCCCGGCGTCGTGTACGCGATGCCGAGGGTGTCGGCCTCGCCGGACCAGTACGCGTCGAGCGACTCCGCGGCGCCCTCCATCCGGCACTCCACCCGCTGGTTCGCGTCACGGCCGGTGCGGCACTCCGCTGCCGGCTGCACCGTCTCGTCCTGCTGCTGGATCTGCGTGGTGCCACTGCCGTCGCCGACGAAGCCGCTGAGGTCGACGCCCGTGAACTGCGCGATGAGGAACACCACGATCGCCGCGACACCGACCCCGCCGCCGCCGATCGCCGCCGTCCGCCCGCGACGCTTCACCTTCCCGCCGCGCAGCTGCGAGTCCTCGTTGAACGTCATGCCGCCGACCGTACCCGGAGCCCGCGCTGTACCGCGCCCACTGAGCGTGGCCGGAGGGGGTGCGAGCAGCATGGCGGCATGGCCGACCTCGATGAACAGCACCCACTCTTCCTCCTCGCGATGGACCAGCGGTCCTCGCTCCTGGAGCACACCTACGGCGACGAGTCCGGCGAGCCCGCTGACGAGGCCGACGCCGAGCGCGTCCGCGCCGGCAAGCAGCTCGTCTACCGTGGCGTCCTCACGGCGCTCGCCGCAGGGGCCTCCCGTGCGCGGACCGGCGTCCTCGTCGACGAGCGGTACGGCGCCGACGTCGCCCGGCTCGTCCGCGAGGCCGGGCTGCAGCTCGCGATGCCGATCGAGCAGTCGGGCCGTGACTGGTTCGAGCTCGAGTACGGCGACGACTGGCTCGCGCACGTCGACTCCTTCGACCCGGACTTCGTGAAGGTGCTGGTCCGCGACAACCCCGCGTTCGACGCCAGCGACCGGCAGGCCCAGGCCGAGCGGCTCGCCGAGGTCTCGCGGGTCCTGCACGACGCCGACCGCGCGTTCCTGGTCGAGCTCCTCGTGCCGGCCACCGACGAGCAGCAGGAGCAGGCCGACGACTACGACCGCGACGTCCGGCCCGGGCTGGTGGTCGAGACGATCGGGTACCTGCAGGAGCACGGCGTCGAGCCGGACGTGTGGAAGCTCGAGGGCCTCGACCGCACCGAGGACGCCGAGCGCGTCGTCGCCGCCGTCCGGGCCGGCGGTCGCGACCACGTGCAGTGCATCGTGCTCGGCCGCGACGCCCCGCAGGACCAGCTCGACCACTGGCTGCGCACCGCGGCGCCCGTCGACGGCTTCGTCGGCTTCGCCATCGGTCGGAGCAACTGGGAGGACGCGCTCGACGACGTCGTGCAGCGGGGCCTGGACCACGAGGCCGCCGAGCAGGTGATCGCCGCGAACTACCGGCACTTCGTCGACACCTGGCTCGAGGCGCGTCCCGACGTGGTCGACGGGGTGGACGCCGGCGCGGCCTGAGCCCGGCCCCGCGACCGGTCGGCGTCAGGTGCGGACCAGCGGCTCCGTCGCCGCGAGGTCCGCACCGATGCCGACGTCGACGAGCTCGATGCGGCCCGCGAGCGTCGCGCCCGGACCGGTCAGCAGCCCCGCCTTCACCCCGCCGAACGTGACCGTGACGTCGGCGTGCAGGACGTGGTCGTCGGCCACGGCGCCGGTGTCGACGTCGATGCCGCTCGGTACGTCGACGGCGACGACGAACGGGGCGCGCTGGTCGCGCGCGAGCTCCCGGATCGCGTCGACGACCTGCCGCGCGGGGGAGCGGAGCGGGGTCCCGCCGCCCACCCCGATGCCGAGGATGCCGTCGAGCACGAGGTCCGCCTCGGCGGCGGCCTCGGCAGCGACCGCCGCCAGGCGGTCGGTGTCGGGGGTCGCGGCCGCCCGCAGGATGTCGGCCGCACCTGCGCCGCTGCCGGCCGCTCGGGGGTCCGCCGGGCCGTCCAGGAGGCGCGCCCCGGCGTCCAGCGCCGCTGCCAGGCCCGCCTCGTGGACGCGCGAGCCGACGCGCAGCACCGCCACGTGCCTCCCGTCCGCAGCCAGGCGCGCCCCCGCGAACAGGGCGTCACCGCCGTTGTCGCCGCTCCCCACGAGCAGCAGGACCGACCCCGGACCGTCCTGGGGGCGGACCGCGGGGTCGTCGAGCAGCTCGCCGACGATGCGGGCCAGCCCGTCCGCCGCGCGCTGCATGAGGGGTTCCCCCGCCTCGAGGTGCGGCCGCTCCGCCGCCCGGACCTGATCGCCGCCGTAGCCGTCCATGGGGACCACCCTGCCCCGGTAGCCTGGTGGCGCCATGTCACTCGTCCCCGAAGCGCCCCGTCCCCGTGCCGTGATGTCCCCGGACGGCCTGAAGCTCGCGACGTACGACTTCGGTGACCCGGACGCCCCCGTGGTCGTCGCCGTGCACGGGTTCGCATCGGGCGCGGTCCTCAACTGGCACGCCTCCGGGTGGACCCGCGACCTCGTGCGCGCCGGGTACCGGGTCGTCGCGCTCGACCAGCGGGGGCACGGCGCGTCCTCGAAGCCGCACGACCCGTCCGCGTACTCGATGGACCTGCTCGTCGCCGACGTCACCACGGTCATCGACACCTACCTGCTCGCCGACGTCGCCTTCCTCGGCTACTCGCTCGGCGCGCGGGTCGGCTGGCACACAGCCGAGCGGATCCCGGACCGGATCTCGCGGGCGGTGCTCGGCGGGATCCCGGACGCGGACCCGATGCGCCGGGTCGCGGTCGACCAGGCGAAGGCGTACATCGCCGACGGCACCCCCGTCGAGGACCGGGTGACGAACGGCTACCTGCAGATGGCGGCGAACGTCGAGGGGAACGACCTGCGGGCGCTCGTCGCGATGGTCGAGGGCATGCGGAACAGCGTCGAGCCGACGCCCGAGAACGCGCCGACGCAGCCGATCCTGATGGCGGCGGGCAGCGAGGACGGGATCCGGGACAGCGCCGTGCGGTTGGCCGAGGCGGCGCCGGACGCGTCGTTCTTCGAGATCCCGCGGAGGAACCACTTCAACGCCCCGACGTCGCGTGACTTCCGGGAGGCGGCGATCGCGTTCCTGTCCCAAGGACGCTGAGGGGTACTCGCGGGTCCCCTCGGATCCGGTGCACCGGGCGTAGCGTCCCGGCCATGGACTACAGACTCCTCGGCAACAGCGGGACATCGGTGTCGACGCTGACCCTCGGCACCATGACGTTCGGCAGCGAGGCCGACGAACCCACCTCCCACCAGATCCTCGACACGTTCGTCGCAGCGGGCGGCACGCTCGTCGACACCGCGGACGTGTACTCCGGCAACGAGTCCGAGCGCATCATCGGCCGGTGGCTCGCCACCCACCCGACCGAGGCGCAGCAGGTCGTCATCGCGACGAAGGGCCGGTTCCCCCAGGGCGACGGTCCGAACGACCTCGGCCTGTCCCGCCGTCACCTGCGCGTGGCGCTCGACGCCTCGCTCGAACGGCTCGGCGTCGACCACATCGACCTGTACCAGATGCACGCGTGGGACGCGCTGACCCCGATCGAGGAGACCCTGCGCTTCCTCGACGACGCCGTCTCCGCCGGCAAGATCGGCACCTACGGCTTCTCGAACTACCTCGGATACCAGGTCACCAAGGCCGTGTACGAGGCGAAGGCCCACGGCTGGGCGCCGCCGGTGACGCTGCAGCCGCAGTACAACCTGCTCGTCCGCGACATCGAGCACGAGGTCGTCCCGGCCTGCCTCGACGCCGGCATCGGCCTGCTGCCGTGGTCGCCCCTGGCCGGCGGCTGGCTGTCCGGGAAGTACCAGCGCGACGAGGCGCCGACGGGAGCGACCCGTCTCGGCGAGGACCCGCAGCGCGGCATGGAGGCATGGGAGGCCCGGAACGCCGACGAGCGCACGTGGACGGTGCTCGACGCGGTGTCCGACGTCGCCGATGCGCACGGTGCCTCGCGGTCGCAGGTCGCCCTCGCCTGGCTGCTCGCCCGCCCCGCGGTGACGAGCGTCATCCTCGGCGCACGGACGGTGTCGCAGCTCGAGGACAACCTCGGCGCGGCCGACCTCGTGCTCACCGACGACGAGCTGCAGACCCTGACCGACGCGAGCGCACCGCGGATCGACGACTACCCGTACGGCACCGCCGGTGTCGCACAGCGCGAGCGCCGGATCACGGGCGGACGCTGATCGTCAGCTGCCACTCAGCGCGAGCGCAGACGACGGGGCCGGATCCTGCACATCCGTGCGGGTTCGCGCCGATCGGACCGGAAGCGTGGACACGTCACCGGCCGGGGTGACACCATCGAGGGACGACCGGCTGGTTACCGCGTCGAGCGCCCGGAACGCCTCCTGATCCGCGTTCCGCGCGCCGAGGGGCCTGGACGCACCGTCGTCCGGGCCCTTCGTCGTCAGTCGGCGCGACCCGGCCTGCGCCGCGGGAGCGACGACCGCAGCGCAACCGACCGCAGCGCAACCGACCCGAGCGCCACCGACCCGGGGGACGCCGGTGTGGTGACGGCGAGGGCCGCACCGGCCAGCGCCAGCCCGACGAGCAGCAGCACGAACGCCAGGACCGTGCCGCCGTACGGGTGCCAGGCCTCCGCGCCGAAGACCGAGGCGAACGGTGCCGAGACCCCGACCGCGTACCGGCGGAGCACCACCGCGAAGGCGACGACCTGGCCCACGGCGGCGAGCACCGGGACGACGACCACGAGCGGCCGCAGGGCCCGCGCGCGGAACACGTCGCGGTCCGCGGCGAGCCCGACCACCAGGAGCGTCGCGACGAGCAGGGGCAGGCCGTAGCGCCCCTGCCAGATGATCCCGTACTCGGCGGCGCCGATCCCCTGCAGCACCGCGGGCACCAGCACGGTGGCGGCGATCAGGAACACGGTGCCGGGCAGCGCACGCCGTCGCACCGCGAGGCCGGCGAGGAACACGAGCCCGATGCCCATCGCCCATGCCGTGACGACCCAGGCGGGCAGCGTCGTGTCGAACCAGCCGAACACGCCGACCATCTGCTCGCCCCACTTCGGGGTGAGGGCCAGCGTCCGCAGCGTGCCCTCGACGAAGCCGTAGCGCTCCGGGGACGACGGGATGTACCCGGCCGGACCCGCGACGAACGCCGACCAGAGCACCGCCGGCACGAGGAGGACGACCGCGGCGCCGAGGGCCGCGAGCACCGACCGGCGGCGGAGGAGCTGCACCGCACGCGGCACGTCGGTGAGCAGGACCCCGAGGACCACGACCACGACCATGAGCGGCGACGCGGTGCGCATCGACCCCGCGACGACCCCGCAGACCACCAGGAGCGTGAGCCACCACCGGAGCCGCCGGCCCTCGCCGTCGTGCAGGACGAGCCAGGTCACCGCGGCGAGGGCGGCACACCCGGCGATCTCGACCGAGCTCGGATTGACGAGCGCACCGACGTAGATCGTCATCGGCGTCACCGCGACCGCCGCCCACGCGGGCAGGGCGTGACGGTACCGGAGGGCCGCGCCGACCAGCACCACGACGGCCGCGAGCGCCGAGGTCACGAGGGCCGACACGAGCCGGACCGCGAGGTAACCGTGCGCCCCGTCGAGCAGCAGGGTCGGCCACCCCACGAGCAGGTAGTAGCCCGGGAAGTAGTCGCCGACGCCGGTCTTCACCTCGACCTCGCCGGCCGCGGTCGAGAACGGCGGCATGCAGGTGGCCGGCTTCGCGGCGTCCCGCGCGGCGCACGGGACCGCGCCCTGCGGGTCCGTCACGGCCCTCGGCACGTGGACGGTCGTGATGCCCTGCGCGCCGGTGGGGACGCCGGTCCACTGACCGCGCACGGTCGCCGCGGCCTTGGCGAAGTGGTTGGACTCGTCCGGGCCGTTCCCGATCGGCGTCGCGAGCACCCACGCGGCCGTGAGGAGGAAGACACCGATCCAGGCGACCAGGGCAACGAGCAGGAGACGGGTCCGGTTCACCCGGCAACAGTACAGACCGCTCGGGGAGGGCCGGCAGCGGGACTCGAACCCGCAACCCCCGTATTACAAGTACGGTGCGCTACCAATTGCGCCATGCCGGCTGACGCGCCCATCCTAGCGGCGGACGCGTCGGGGGATCACTCGGTCGGCTCGGCCGAGAAGTTCAGCGACAGCGAGTTCATGCAGTAGCGGTCACCCGTCGGGGTGCCGAAGCCGTCGGGGAACACGTGCCCGAGGTGCGAGCCGCAGTTCGCGCAGCGGACCTCGGTGCGGACCATGCCGAGCGACTTGTCCTCGATGAGCTGGACCGCCTCGGGGCGCACCGACTCGTAGAACGACGGCCAGCCGCAGCCCGAGTCGAACTTCGTGCCGCTCTTGAACAGCTCCGCGCCGCACGCCGCACACGTGTAGATGCCAGCGCGCTCCTCGTCGAGCAGCTCACCGGTCCACGGACGCTCGGTCCCGGCCTGCCGGAGCACGGCGTACTGGTCCGGGGAGAGCTCCTCGCGCCACTGGGCGTCCGACTTGTCGACGTTGTACGCCATTGCTTCCTCCTGCTTCCGGTCGGGGCTCGATGGTGATGCCCGACCCCTTCAGTAAACTCGCGACGATGTCCGAGCATTCCGTCCGCCATGCCCGCTGGACCCGCCTGACGACGGACGAACTGTACGGCATCGTGCGGCTGCGGAACCGCGTCTTCGCGCTCGAGCAGCGGGTCACCGCCGAGGACCTCGACGGCCGTGACCGCGAGCCCGACACCGAGCACTGGTGGTTCGGAGCGGACGGCGATCCGGTCGGGTACCTGCGCCTGGTCCGCCCCGCTCCGGACGAGGCCCACCCCGCCGGGTCCGCCGCGCCGGCCTGGGTCATCGGACGGGTCGCCACCCACCCGGACCACCGCGGGCAGGGGATCGCCGGCCGCCTGGTCGCCGCCGTGCTCGACGCGCACGGGCACGAGCCGTTCGTCCTGCACGCCCAGGAGTACGTCGCGGGGCTCTACGAACGCCACGGCTTCGTCCGGTTCGGCGCACCCTACGACGAGGCCGGTATCCGTCACGTCGGCATGCACCGCCCGTGAGCGGCACACGGGAGCGCTACGCCGCCTACGCGGAGCGGATCGCCACGGTCTCGCCCTCGTACGCCGCGTGGGCGCGCTCGGTCGACGACGACCTGGTCGCGCTCCTCGACGCGGTACCGCAGCAGCAGCGGCAGCCCGAGCTGTTCTTCGCGGTCGCGCGGCTGCTCGGCGCGGACCCGTCGGACCCCGGGGCACTGCGTGCGCTCGGCCGGGAGGCCCGCCCCGCCCTGACGACGGCCCTCGCCTCCGCCACGGTGCAGGCGAACGACCCGCGGCGGCTCGGTCCCGTCGTCCCGGTCCTGCAGGCGCTCGCCGCCGCCGCGGCGGCGGCCGGTGACCCACGGCCGCTCGGGCTCGTCGACGCCGGTGCCGCCGCGGGGCTCTGCTCGATCCCCGACCGGGTGACGCTCGACCACCGCACCCGGGACGGCCTCGTCCGGGTGCACACCGCCGTCGCTGAGCCGTCCGTGCACCTGACGGTCGAGGCCAGCGGGACGGTCCCCGAGCCGACGACCACCCCGATCCGGATCGGTGCACGGGTCGCCCTCGACCCGAACCCGATCGACCTCGCCGAGCCGGGGGCGTTCGATCGCCTGGTGGAGGCCGTGCCGCCCGAGGCGACGGACCGCACCGCCCTGATGCGCGAGGCGGCGCGTGCGACGCTCGCCGTGCCTCCCGTCCGGATCTGCGGCGTGCTGCCCGGCGACCTCGACCCTGCCCTGGACGCGCTGCCGGACGGCGTCCGACCCGTGGTGCTCACCACCGGGACGCTCGTCTACGTGCCGGGGCCGGACCGCCAGCGCGTTGTCGACCGGCTGGCGGAGCACGGCGTGCACTGGGTCGCCCTCGAGCGCACCGGGATCCTGCGCGGTGTGGCCGCGACGCTGCCGGACGACGTCGACGCGACGGACCCGGACGCGTTCGCGACGGTCTCGCTCGACGGGGTCGCGCTGGCGGTCTGCGACCCGTTCGGCGTGCGCGTCCGGTGGTTCCGTCGACCGGGAGCCTGAACCGGGTCTCGCGACAGTCCAGCCGCGTGCCAGGGTCGGACCGCCGGGCACCCCTACGATGTGCGAGACCCGTGACCGAACCGTGACCGGAAGTGCCGTGACCGCCCTCCCCACCGACGAGCTCAGCGAGCTCGACAAGCGCGTGCTCGCGTTCGAGCACGACCGGGCGCGACACGACCGCACCAAGGAAGCGGAGATCCGGGTCGCGTTCGACATGTCGCCGGCGCGCTACTACCAGGTGCTCGACCGCGTGATCGACCTGCCCGCCGCACGCGCGTTCGACCCGCAGCTGGTCGGACGACTGCAGCGGCTGCGGCACGCCCGCACCCGAGCGCGAGCGGCGCGCACGTTCGTCGCCCCCGCGCCCGATCCCCGTGAAGAGGAACGATGACCGAGAGATTCCCGCGAGACCGGTTCGACGACGTCTCCGACGGCCCCCGGGTGGGAGCGCACCGCGGTGCCCGTCGTCGTGGGCGCGGGTGGATCGCGTTCGCGTGGGGCGCCCTGGCCACCGGCGTGCTCGTGCTCGTCGGTGTGCTCGTGCTCGCGCTGCTGAACGGCAGCTACTCGTTCCCGGGGTCGACCTCGACGCCGAGCCCCTCGACGAGCTCCTCGGCGTCCGCCGCGCCCTCGGAGACGCCGTCCGAGACCCCGTCGGCACCCGCGTCCGAGGAGCCGAGCGCGGCGGAGCCGTCGGCGCAGGGCACGACGAGCGTGGTCGTGCTCAACGGCACGACGACGACCGGACTGGCCGCCCGTGGCAGCCGCGCGCTGACCGCCGCCGGGTGGAAGGTCACGTCGACGGGGGACGCCGGCACGACGGGGACGACGACCTCGGTCGTGTACTACCAGCAGCCCGAGCAGCAGGCCGTGGCGCAGGGGGTGGCGAAGGCCCTCGGCATCGCGACGGTGGAGCAGTCGTCGGCCTTCCCGAACGCGGACGTCAGCGTCGTGCTGGGCGCCGACTACGGCGGCTGACGCACGGTCCCACGGGGCATCGGCGCGCGGTTTGTGACAGGGGTGTTTCGGGCACGTTGATTCTTGACGGAATCGGCGTGAAAGAACGTCACACCCCTTGCCTTGCCGCGGATGTTGCACGAGAGTCATCGCCAGACGGCGACGGCGTCGTTCGCAACACCAGCACCAGGGAGCAAGAGATCATGGCCAACGGAACCGTGAAGTGGTTCAACGCCGAGAAGGGCTTCGGCTTCATCACCGTGGATGGAGGGGGCCAGGACGTGTTCGTGCACTACTCGGCAATCGACATGTCGGGGTACAAGGTCCTCGAGGAGGGCCAGGCGGTCACCTTCGACGTCGGCACCGGGGCCAAGGGCCCGCAGGCAGAGGCGGTCCGACCCGCCTGAGTCCGGGACCACCCGTCGACGCGCCGTCCCCTCGGGGCGGCGCGTTCGTCGTGTGCGGGCCGACGCAGTGCTGCCGTGTTGCTGCAGGGGTGCCGCTGCGGTGGGACCGGCGCCATCGGTACCGGCCGGTGGACCCGGTGCCGCACCGCCCGCTGCTCCGTCTCCTGGGAAGTCGAGCCGTGCCTCCCGGCTGTGTTGCACTCGCACCCGGCGAGTGCCAGAATCGGCGTTGGCACTCGCTCACGCTGAGTGCCAGCACGACCCCCATGACGACGTCCGGGAGGGACGAGAAACTCACATGGCTAAGATCATTGCTTTCGACGAGGAGGCCCGCCGTGGCCTCGAGCGCGGCCTGAACACCCTGGCCGACGCCGTGAAGGTGACGCTCGGCCCGCGCGGCCGCAACGTCGTCCTCGAGAAGAAGTGGGGCGCCCCCACGATCACGAACGACGGTGTCTCCATCGCCAAGGAGATCGAGCTCGACGACCCGTACGAGAAGATCGGTGCGGAGCTCGTCAAGGAGGTCGCCAAGAAGACCGACGACGTCGCCGGTGACGGTACGACCACCGCGACCGTGCTCGCCCAGGCGCTCGTCCGCGAGGGCCTCCGCAACGTCGCCGCCGGTGCCGACCCGGTGTCGCTCAAGCGCGGCATCGAGAAGGCCGTCGCCGCCGTCTCCGACCAGCTCCTCGCCAACGCGAAGGACATCGAGACCAAGGACCAGATCGCCGCGACCGCGTCGATCTCGGCCGCCGACTCCACCATCGGCGAGCTCATCGCCGAGGCGATCGACAAGGTCGGCAAGGAGGGCGTCGTCACCGTCGAGGAGTCGAACACCTTCGGCACCGAGCTCGAGCTGACCGAGGGCATGCGCTTCGACAAGGGCTACCTGTCGCAGTACTTCGTCACGGACCCGGAGCGCCAGGAGGCCGTCTTCGAGGACCCGTACATCCTCATCGTCAACTCGAAGATCTCCAACATCAAGGACCTGCTCCCGGTCGTCGACAAGGTGATCCAGGCGGGCAAGCAGCTGCTCATCATCGCCGAGGACGTCGACGGCGAAGCCCTCGCGACCCTCGTCGTGAACAAGATCCGCGGCATCTTCAAGTCCGTCGCCGTCAAGGCCCCGGGCTTCGGTGACCGTCGCAAGGCCATGCTGCAGGACATCGCGATCCTCACCGGCGGCCAGGTCATCTCGGAGGAGGTCGGCCTCAAGCTCGAGAACGCGACCCTCGACCTGCTGGGCAAGGCCCGCAAGGTGATCATCACCAAGGACGAGACCACGATCATCGAGGGCGCCGGCGACGACGAGCAGATCGCGGGCCGCGTCCGTCAGATCCGCTCCGAGATCGAGGCGACCGACTCCGACTACGACCGCGAGAAGCTCCAGGAGCGCCTCGCCAAGCTCGCCGGTGGCGTCGCCGTCATCAAGGCTGGTGCCGCGACCGAGGTCGAGCTCAAGGAGCGCAAGCACCGCATCGAGGACGCCGTCCGCAACGCGAAGGCCGCCGTCGAGGAGGGCATCGTCGCCGGTGGTGGCGTCGCGCTCATCCAGGCGTCCGTCGCGCTCGACTCGCTCTCCCTCGAGGGTGACGAGGCGACCGGTGCGAACATCGTCCGCGTCGCGATCGACGCGCCGCTCAAGCAGATCGCGCTGAACGCCGGTCTCGAGCCGGGCGTCGTCGCCGCCAAGGTCCGCGAGCTCGAGTCGGGTCACGGCCTCAACGCCGCGACCGGCGAGTACGTCGACCTGGTCGCCGCGGGCATCATCGACCCGGCCAAGGTCACGCGCTCGGCGCTGCAGAACGCCGCGTCGATCGCCGGTCTGTTCCTCACGACCGAGGCCGTCGTCGCCGACAAGCCCGAGAAGGCCGCGGCCATGCCGGCCGGCGACCCCACGGGTGGCATGGACTTCTAGTCCCGGTAGCCGGAAGGGCCCCGCACGCTGCGCGCGTGCGGGGCCCTTCCGCGTGCGGCGGCGAAGGCGGCGGTGGCGGCGGTCGGGGCCCTTCCGCGTGCGGCGGCGAAGGCGGCGGCGCTCCCATCGGTCGGCGCCGGTGGTTCCGGTTGCACGACTTGCCGCTCAGCTTCGTCGCCGACGGCACGTCGTGCGACGAGAACGTCTGCGCGCGGCACGTCGTGCGATCCGGTCGCGAGCACCTGTCCCGCACAGGAGGCTCAGCCTCGGTCGGTCTCCACAGGTGCGCCCGCCTCGACCAGCGGTGACTCGTCGCGCGTCCAGGATGCGGACATGACCACCCCTCGCGCACTGCCGGAGAGCCTGGCGAACCGGGCCTTCACGGTCGCAGAAGCACGGCGGTACGGCGAGGGACCGAATCGCATGCGTCGTGCCGACCTCCGGAGCCCCGTCCACGGCGTCCGGGTGCTGCGCGACCGCGAGGTCGGGCTGGTGGAGTGCATCGCCCTGGTGCTCCGCCCCGAGCAGCGCTTCAGTCACACCACCGCGGCCTGCCTGTGGGGAGCGCCGGTGCCGCGAGCGTTCCGAGACGCGACGTCGGTCCACGTCGCGACGGTCGGCACGGCGAGTCTCATGCGGCGCCCGGGCGTCACAGCGCACCGGGCGACCGACCACGACACCGCAGCGCTCGACGGCCTGCCACTCAGTGCGCCCGCCCGTGCGTGGGCAGAGTGCGCCACGCTCCTCGACCTCCGGTCACTCGTCGTCCTCGGCGACCACCTCGTCGGCCGCGCGGGGCTCGCCACGATCGAGGACCTCGGACGAGCACTCCGTCCGCGCGGGCACGGGGTCGTCCGCGCGCGAGCAGCCCTGGAGGCAGTGCGACCGGGGAGTGAGTCACCGATGGAGACGCTGATCCGTCTCGACGTCGTGGACGCCGGCTTCCCCGAACCCGAGCTGAACCGCGAGGTGTTCGACGAGCGCGGGACCTTCCTGGGGCGTGTGGACATGTGCTGGCCGCAGCTCCGGATCGCACTCGAGTACGACGGCGACCACCATCGCGAGCGCGAGGTCTTCCGGCACGACCAGCGCCGCGGGAACGGGTTCGCCGTCAACGGCTGGATCGTGGTGCACGCGACGGCTGCCGACGCCGCTCGACCCGCGGTCCTGTTCGAGCGGCTCCGACAGGCCTTCGCCTCCCGGGCGTGAGTCGGTCCGCGGCACGTCCCTTCCGTGCCAGCCTCCGGTCGCACGACCTGCCGCCGGCGGGCGCTCAGGTCGCATGACTTGCCGCCGAAGCCGGCGATGAACGGCAAGTCCTGCGACCAGAACAACCAGTGCCGCCGGGGTGGGCGTCCCGGGCCGGGGCGGACGCCGAGGCAGGGCGACCGGGCCGGGGTCAGGCGGCGGGGGCCTTCGGGGTGGGGGTGTAGTCGCGGGGGAGCAGGGGGAGCCAGACCCGGAAGGTCGCCCCGCCGCCCTCGGTGTCGAAGACCTCGACGGAGCCGTTGTGCGCCTGCACGATGCCCGAGACGATCGCGAGGCCGAGCCCCGATCCGCCGGTGTCCCGAGCGCGGGAGGTGTCCGCACGCCAGAAGCGCTGGAAGATCTTGTCGCGGAGCTGCGGCGGGATGCCCTCGCCGTGGTCGATGACGTCGAGGTGTGCCATGCCGCGGTCGTCGTCCACGCCGATGCCGATCTCGATCGGGTCGTCGTACTCCGTGAAGCGCATGGCGTTGCCCATCAGGTTCGTCACGACCTGGCGGATCTTGTTCTCCTCCGCCAGGACGATCGGGGGACGGGCCGGCAGCACGACGGTCGGCAGGGGCGTGGTCTCGTCGGTCGGGGCGGTGCCGTCGACCCCCATCGCCCGGGTCCGGCGGGCGCGGAGCCGCGCGATGGTCTGCCGCGAGAACGCGATCGGGCCGGTCGTGTTCGCCGACGGCGGCGAGACCGGGGTCTCGCCGGTGTCCTGCCCGAAGGCGCTGGGACGCACCGCCTGCGGCACGCTGACACCGGTCACGGCGTCCTCGACCAGCACCTGGATCTCGCGGTCGGGGTTCGACGCCATGGTGTCGAGCGCCGAGTCCCGGGCGATGGCGACGAGGTCGACCGGGCCGAGTTCGAGCGGCTTCGACTCGTCGATGCGGGCGAGCTGGAGCAGGTCCTGCACGAGCAGGCCCATCCGCTGCGCTTCCTTCTCGATGCGGTCCATCGCCTGGGCGACGTCCTCCTCCTTGCGGAGCGCCCCCATCCGGTACAGCTCGGCGTACCCGCGCAGCGACACCAGTGGGGTCCGGAGCTCGTGCGATGCGTCACCGACGAAGCGGCGCATCTGGTCGATCGTGCGCTCACGGTCCTCGAACGCGGAGTCGATCCGCTCGAGCATCGCGTTCAGGGATCGGTTCAGTCGACCGACCTCGGTGTTCGGGGTGTCCGACTCGAGGCGCTGGTTGAAGTCGCCGGCGGCGAACCGGGCGGCGGTGTCCTCGACATCGCGCAGCGGGTCGAACGTCGCGGTCACGAGGAGTCGGGTGAGCATCGCGCCGAGCAGGATCACCGAGATGCCGAAGCCGAGGAAGATGACCGTGAAGCGCGCGATGGTCTGGTCGGTGTCGGCGCTGGACACGGCGACGAGCACGTAGCCGGTCTCGGACGTGCCGCTCGACTGGTTCTGCAGCGACGCGGGGATGATCTGCGCGCGCCACTCGTGGTCGTGCTGGCTGTCGTACAGCGAGAACCGCTGCGAGCTCTGCGCCGCGGCGGAGAAGTCGAGCGAGCGGATGTCCGGCCGGCTGGACGCGCGGGTCTGGCAGATCTTGTCACCGCGGGAGTCGTAGGCGGCGACGTACGCGCTCTGCGACAGGACGATCGACAGCGTGCAGTACTGCTGGCCGTCGCTGATGTTCTGTCCCTCGAGCTGCTCGGTCGTCTGCTTGACCGTGTTGTCGAGCTGCTGCATGAGGTACGTCGACAGCACCGTCATGGTGCCGAGGCCGGCGACGAGCAGTCCGAGCGCGACGAGCAGCACCGTGATCCCGGTGATCTTGGTGCGGAGGGAGATCCCGTCCCACCAGCGGCTCATTCGCGTGTGCATGCTGCCCCAACGATAAGCGGCGACCGCCCGGTGAAACCGGACGGTCGCCGTGTGCCCGGCGTCAGGACGCCTTGGACGCCTTCAGCATGTAGCCGAAGCCACGCTTGGTCTGGATGATCGGCTCGGTCGAGTACTGGTCGAGCTTGCGGCGGAGGTACGAGATGTACGACTCGACGATGCCGGCGTCGCCGTTGAAGTCGTACTCCCACACGTGGTCGAGGATCTGCGCCTTCGACAGCACCCGGTTGGGGTTGAGCATGAGGTAGCGCAGGAGCTTGAACTCGGTCGGGGACAGCTCGATCTGCGCGTCGCCGATCGTGACCTCGTGCGTGTCCTGGTCCATCGTGAGCTCCCCGGCACGGATGATCGCGTCCTCTTCGTCGTTCATGGTGCGACGGAGGATGGCCTTGATGCGCGCGACGATCTCGTCGAGCGAGAACGGCTTCGTCACGTAGTCGTCGCCGCCGACGGTGAGCCCGGTGATCTTGTCCTCGGTGTCGTCCTTCGCGGTGAGGAACAGGATCGGCGAGGTGTACCCGGACGAACGCAGGCGCTTGGTCACGCCGAAGCCGTTCATGTCGGGCAGCATCACGTCGAGGATGATCAGGTCCGGCTCCTCCTCGAGCACGGCCGAGATCGCCTGGGCCCCGTTGCCGACCGCACGGACGGCGAACCCGGCGAAGCGCAACGAGGTCGTGAGGAGGTCGCGGATGTTCGGCTCGTCGTCGACGATCAGGATCTTGGGGCCATCGGTCATGCCCCTATCCTCTGACCGTTCCCTCGAGGTTGCCTGGGAGTGGGTCGTGTGATGGCTACGCGGCTGCCAGGACCTGATCGGCGTCGAGGATCGTGTACGCGTACCCCTGCTCGGCGAGGAACCGCTGCCGGTTCTGCGCGAAGTCCTGGTCGACGGTGTCGCGCGTGACGAGCGTGTAGAAGGACGCGGGCAGGCCGTCCTTGTTCGGACGGAGCAGGCGGCCCAGGCGCTGCGCCTCTTCCTGCCGCGACCCGAACGAGCCGGACACCTGGATGGCGACGGTCGCGTCGGGCAGGTCGACCGAGAAGTTCGCGACCTTCGACACCACGAGCACGTCGATCGAGCCCTCGCGGAAGGCCTGGAACAGCCGCTCCCGCTCGTCGACCGGGGTCGAGCCGGTGATCTCGGCGGCGTCGAGTGAGGCGGCGAGGTCGTCGAGCTGGTCGATGTACTGCCCGATGACGAGGATCTGCTCGCCGTGGTGCTTCTCGATGAGCTCGCGCACGACCGGGGTCTTCGCGGGCGAGGTCGCCGCCATCCGGTAGCGCTCGTCGTCGCCCGACGCCGCGTACTCGAGGCGGTCCTGGTGCGGCAGGTCGATCCGGACCTCGTAGCAGGCAGCGGGGGAGATGTACCCCTGCGCCTCGATCTCCTTCCACGGGGCGTCGTAGCGCTTCGGGCCGATGAGGGAGAACACGTCGCTCTCGCGGCCGTCCTCGCGCACCAGGGTCGCCGTCAGTCCGAGGCGACGGCGGGCCTGCAGGTCAGCGGTGAGCTTGAACACCGGAGCCGGGAGCAGGTGGACCTCGTCGTAGACGATGAGCCCCCAGTCGAGGGCGTCGAGCAGCGACAGGTGCGTGTACTCGCCCTTCCGGCGCGCGGTCAGGATCTGGTACGTCGCGATCGTGACCGGCCGGATCTCCTTCGAGGTGCCGGAGTACTCGCCGATGTCCTCGGGGGACAGGGTCGTGCGACGCAGGAGCTCGTCCCGCCACTGCCGTGCGGAGACGGTGTTCGTCACGAGGATGAGCGTCGTCGCCTTGACGGTCGCCATCGCCCCGGCCCCGACGAGGGTCTTGCCGGCACCACAGGGCAGCACGACCACCCCGGAGCCCTGCGCGAAGAAGGTGTCGACGGCTTGCTCCTGGTACGGCCGCATGTGCCACGACGCCGTGTCGAGGTCGATCGGGTGCGGCTGGCCCGGCGTGTAGCCCGCCAGGTCCTCCGCCGGCCAGCCGAGCTTCACGAGCTCCTGCTTGACCTGTCCCCGCGCCCACGGCTGCAGCTCGATCTCCGAGGGGGAGCGCTGGTCGCCGAGCAGGGGCTTGATGCGCTTCGACCGGGTCACCTCGGCCAGCACCGACGGGTCCTCGGCGGTGAGGAGCAGGACCGGCTGGCGCTCGAGCTCCTCGGTCGGGGAGTTCGCGATCGCCGGGGCGTCCTCGCGCTCCTCGCGTCGGATGACGAGCCGACCGTACCGCGAGACGGTGTCGCGGATGTCGACCGTGACGCTCTGCGGGACGGGGAACTTCGCGAACCGCTCGAGCGTGCCGATCATCGACTCGGCGTCGTGGCCGGCCGCCCGGGCGTTCCACAGCCCGAGCCGCGTGATCCGGTACGTGTGCACGTGCTCGGGCGCGCGTTCGAGCTCGGCGAAGGCCGCGAGCTCGTGCCGCGCGTCCTCTGCCTGGGGGTGCGCGACCTCGAGGAGCACGGTGCGGTCACTCTGCACGATCAGCGGTCCGTTCATGACGGATCAGCCTAGGCGGCGTGGCTGCGAGCGGGTCCGCCGGGTGCGCATCGGTGGAGAACCGGCCCCGGCGCCGCGGCTGTGCAGGACCGCGCGGCTCAGGCTTCGCTCTCGACCGCGACGACGAGCGACAGCGGCAGCGTCCGCTCCACGTCGACGGCGGTGTCCCGACCGCGCACCCGCCCGGCGGCGACCGACGTCGGCACGATCGACATCGGGCGTTCCGACCCGTCCGGCATGCGGACCGTCAGCCGGATCGGCGTCTTCCCGCGCACCGCCAGGTCGATCTGCCGTCCGAGCCACTCCTGCTCCGGCTCCGCGTCACCGCGCTCCGTCGTCAGGCGCAGTCGTTCCACGAGCGCGTGCGCGGCCTGCTCCGGCGTGCGTCCGGAGCCACGACGACGGCCGGGAGGCGCGTCCTGCGTCACCGGGCGGGCCGCAGCCGTCAGCACGGCCGGGTACCGCTGCTCCTCGAGCGCCGCGTGGACCACGTGCGGTGGGTGCGGGGCGGTCAGGGTCGTCAGGTCGACCCGCTCCCAGGTGAGCTGCCGCAGCTCGGCGTCGACCCCGACCAGGTCGAGCTGGTCCGGCGTCCCGTGCACGACCGCTCCGCGGCCGTCCGGTGCGCCGTCGACCACGAGACCGCCGTCGCGCGACGCCACCTGGTCGACCAGGTAGCGCAGCGGCTGCGGCACGTCGGTCGCCGAGAGCCGCTCGAGCAGTGCGAGCAGGTCGTCCCGCGTCGTCCCCGCCCGGAGGGCACGGCGCACCGAGTCCTCGGAGACGCGGTAGCGCGCCGCCAGCCCCGGGGCCTCGAGGTCGGCCACGGTGCGGAGCGCGTCGTCGTCCGCCGGGGACAGCGGCCCGGGGGCGATCACCGTCAGGTCGTGCTGCAGGTAGACGCCGTCGACGGTCGGCGGCAGGTCCTCCGCAGCGGCGGCGGCATCGCCGTCGAGGACCGCGCGGCCCGTCGTGGTGACCGTGCCGTCGACCGCGAGCCCGAGGACCTCGGCGGTCCCGGCCACGTCGAGCAGCACGGCGTCGAGCCACCGCGCTCCTGCCGGGAACGCCCACCGCCCGACCGCGACCAGGTCGTGCAGGTCGTCGTCGGCCGTCCGGAGCACGTCGTGCACGGCGGGGTCGAGCGAGCGCCACCACCGCCCGGCGAGGTCGACCCAGCGGTCCGACCAGGCGGACACGAGCCACGTGCGACCGCCGGACGTCACGGCCCAGTGACCCTCGCCGGGGTCGGCGAACCCGCAACGGTCGAGCAGTGCGAGCCGGACGGGCACGACGTCCGGGTCCGCGCCGACGCGCTCGCCGAGGGTCCGGGCGAGCGGCGTGCCGATGCCGCCCTTGACGAGCTCGCGCACCTCGCCGGCGTCGATCGCCCGGAGCAGCTCGGCGAGCACCGTCATCGTCGTGAACGCGCGCTCGGCGCCGGTCGCACGGGCGCGGTCCGGGTCGGCCGCCTGCTCGTCGTGGGCGGCGGGGCGGGCCGGCGGCGTGCCTCCCGGCCGGAGGTCGGCGAGCTCCGGGTGGGCGGCCATGCGCGCGGCCACCGCGTCGTCGACGGCGCCGGAGTCGTCGGCCAGGCCCAGCGCGACCGCGGGAGCGAGCGCGTCGGCGGCGGTCGACCCGTCGCGGAGCGCGAGCAGCGTGGCCCGGGGCAGGTGCTCGAGTGCTGCGTCGACCGCTTCGTCGGTCCGGAGGGCCTCGGCGAGGTCGAAGAAGTCCGCAGCGTGCTGCGGGCCGGACTCGGCGAGGACCGCCGCGGGCAGGCGACGGGCGACGACGAGCCGTTCCAGGTCGTCGTCCGGCATCGCACGCAGGCGGGCGGCGAGGTCGGCGGTGGTCGTCATCGTCCGCCGCTCCCGGTCCTCAGCGTGCCGACCGGTTCTCGCGGGCGCGCTTGGTCCAGGTGAGGCCGAGCAGCACGAAGACGAGCACCATGCCGATGGGCAGCCCGACCAGCGGGATCGCCATGACCACCGGCCAGGGCATGGAGCCCTGCGCGCTCGGGACGGTCAGCCACATCACGATCATCGCGGCGATGCAGAGGAAGGCGGCGATGAAGATGCCGCCGATCATGAACCCGAGGACGCGTTCGGTACGATTGAACGTCACCGGGGTGTCCGCGGGTTCGCGCGTGTGCCCGGTGGATCGGGTCGGCTTGGCCATCGGCCCAGGATATCCGACGCACCACGGCCGTTCCAGACCACGAGGAGTCCAGCATGCCCACCGGCAAGGTCAAGTTCTACGACGACCAGAAGGGGTTCGGGTTCATCACCGGCGACGACGGTGAGCCGGTCTTCCTGCACGCGTCCTCGCTGCCGGACGGTGTCACCTCGGTCAAGGCCGGGACCCGCCTGGAGTACGGCGTCGTCCAGGGCAAGAAGGGCTCGCAGGCGCTGTCGGTGCGGCTGCTCGAGCCCGCGCCCTCGCTCGCGAAGATGTCCCGCCGCTCCGCCGACGACATGGCGGTGATCGTCGAGGACCTCGTGAAGGAGCTCGACCGGATCAGCGGTGACCTGCGCCACGGTCGCTACCCGAAGAACGGCGAGCGCATCGCCGCGATCCTGCGCCACGTCGCAGACCAGCTGGACGCCTGATGGCCGACCACACCGAGCTCGCGCGGAAGGCGCTGCTCGAGGTCACGCCGGAGTCGACCATCGGTCAGCCGGTCGGCACCGTGGACGAGGGCGACGGCGTCGTCTCGGTCCTCTTCTCGAACCGGATGCCGGGCTACCCGGGCTGGCGCTGGACGGTCTCGGTCGCGCAGGTCGAGGGCGACGAGCCCACCGTGCTCGAGGTCGAGCTCATGCCGGGCGACGGCTCGCTGGTCGCCCCGGACTGGGTGCCGTGGGCGGACCGGATGGCGGAGTACCGCGCCGGCCAGACGGACGAGGACGACGAGTCGGACGAGGACGACGAGGCGGACGACGACGACGAGTCGGACGAGGACGACGACCTCGACGACGCCGAGGAAGCGGACTACGAGGACCCGGACGACGACGAGGCCGACGACGACGCCGCGGACGACGACGACGAGTTCGAGGACGACGAGGACGACCTCGCCGAGTCCGACGACGACGAGCTGGACGGGGTCGACGTCGACGCGGCCGCCGCCGACGACGACGGCGCAGACGAGGACGATGACGAGGTCGCCGAGGTGTCCGCTCCGGCGCGCTCCCGTGGCTCGCGCCGACGGGCGTCCCGCGTCCGGCCGACCGACCCCGACGACGACCTCGAGCTCGACCGGCTCGACCCGTCCGAGACGGACCCGGAGCGCCACGGCGCCTGACCTCTCCTCGCAAGACGCAACGAAGGCGGTTCCCCGCAGCGGTACGACGCTGTGAGGAACCGCCTTCGTTGCGTTTCGCGGGATCCGACCCGGGGCGACCTCAGCCGCGCAGCTCGCCGACGACGAAGTCGATCGCCCGCACGAGCTTCGCGACGTCGTCCGGGTCGATCGCGGTGAACGTCGCGACGCGCAGCTGGTTGCGGCCGAGCTTCCGGTACGGCTCGGTGTCGACGATGCCGTTCGCACGGAGCGTCGCGGCCACGGCCTTCGCGTCGATCGCGTCGTCGAGGTCGATCGTCGCGACGACCTGCGACCGGTGCGCGGGGTCGGTGACGAACGGGCTGGCGTGCTCGGAGGCCTCGGCCCAGTCGTAGATCGTCGACGACGACGTGCGCGTCCGGGTGTCCGCCCAGGCGAGACCGCCCGACTGGTTGATCCAGCTGACCTGGTCGTCGAGCAGCAGCAGGGTCGCGAGCGCCGGGGTGTTCAGCGTCTGGTCGAGCCGCGAGTTGTCCACGGCGTTCTTGAGGGAGAGGAACTCCGGGATGTACCGGTCCGACGCGGCGATGCGCTCGACCCGCTCGATCGCGGCGGGGGAGAACAGCGCCAGCCACAGGCCGCCGTCCGAGGCGAAGTTCTTCTGCGGCGCGAAGTAGTAGACGTCGGTCGCGGAGACGTCGAACGCGGCACCGCCGGCGGCGCTCGTGGCGTCGACGACCGTCAGCGCGCCCTCGTCACCCGTGGCGCGGACGACCGGGGCCATGACGCCCGTCGAGGTCTCGTTGTGCGGGTAGGCGTAGACGTCGACGCCCTCCACGGGCTCGAGGGCGGCGAGCGAGCCGCCCGGGGCCTCGACGACGTGCGGGGCCTCGAGCCACGGGGTGTTCGTGGCCTTGGCGAACTTCGAGCCGAACTCGCCGAACGACAGGTTCTCGGCCCGACGCTCGACGAGCCCGAAGGCCGCGGCGTCCCAGAACGCGGTCGAGCCGCCGTTGCCGAGGACGACCTCGTAGCCGTCGGGGAGCTGGAAGAGGTCGGCGAGGCCGCGGCGGACGCTGCCGACCAGGTCCTTGACGGGCTTCTGGCGGTGGGACGTGCCGAGGATCGTCGCCCCTCGGGTCACGAGCGACTCGAGCTGCGCGCCGCGGATCTTGGACGGACCGCAGCCGAAGCGTCCGTCGGTCGGGAGGAGTTCGGCGGGGATGACGATGTCTGCCATGTGCCGATCCTAGCCAGCGGTATCCCAGCGCCACCGACCCTGCACCGGCCGGACGGGGCGGAGTCGCGCCGCGCCTCCAGGCCGGTGAACGCGCCCCGCGGTGCGGTTTCGTCGCACCGCTCAAGTAGGGTGGATCGGGCTGGGCCCAGACATGAGAGGCGGACCGTGACCGATCTCGTCGACACCACGGAGATGTACCTGCGGACGATCCTCGACCTCGAGGAAGAGGGGATCGTGCCGCTGCGCGCGCGCATCTCCGAGCGGCTCGGGCACTCCGGTCCCACCGTCTCGCAGACCATCGCGCGGATGGAGCGCGATGGCCTGGTCGTCGTCTCCGGTGACCGCCACCTCGAACTCACCGGCGAGGGCCGCTCGCGTGCCACGCACGTGATGCGCAAGCACCGGTTGGCCGAGCGACTCCTCGCCGACGTCATCGGCCTCGACTGGGCGTTCGTGCACGACGAGGCCTGCCGGTGGGAGCACGTGATGAGCGAGCAGGTCGAGGTGCGCCTGCTCGAGATGCTCGGCAACCCGACGGAGTCGCCCTACGGCAACCCGATCCCGGGCCTGGCGGAGATCGGCGGCCCGGCGGCGGAGCAGTTCCTCGACGGCGTGCAGAACATCGTCGCGGCGACCGACGGCACGGACGCCGTCGCGTCCGGTGTCGTCCGGCGGCTGGGGGAGCCCGTGCAGTTCGAGCCGGAGCTGCTGCACCAGCTGCGCACCGCCGGGGTCATGCCCGGCCGGGTCGCGCGGGTCCAGCGGGCCGGTGCCTACGTCGCCGTGCGGATCGACGGTGAGGACGCCGGTATCGAGCTCCCGACCGAGGTCGCGCAACACGTCTACATCGAGCGGGACTGACGGCCCGGAGCGCGCCCCGAGCCTGAGAATCGGCACAAGGTCACGAGCGCTGACCGCTGCTGATCAGGGGTTCGTGATCGTTCCGTTACCGAACCGTCGTTTCATCTCGACAAGGTAACGACCCCCACGTACACTCGTCGAGTCCCCGGGCCGCCCACGAGGCCCTGGACCCGTGGCAGGACGTCTCGAACCCGTCTCCTGCCTCGATCGGAAACGATGACGAACGGATGGGGTCCGCCCCTCCGCCCTGACCCAGGCGGAGACGGTGACGAGACGCCGGAGACAGCACCCTTGACGCAGACCGGTTCCGCCGCGGACGACCAGACGCCCGCGAACCCGACGAACACCGCGAACGACGCCCCGCTCACCCGGCGGGCCGCGCGCCAGAACGAAGCCCCCGCCCGTCGCGTCACCCCCGTCCGCGACGCCCCGCTCCCCGGCGGCCGCCGTGCCGCCCAGGCCGCCCGCGCCGCCGAGGCCGCCAAGGCGAGCAGCTCGGCCCGCAAGCGCCGCTTCCTGGCCCCCGTCGTGCTGACGGTCGCCGTCGGCATGTTCGGTACGGTCGCGGTCGCCCCGGCCGTCGCCGCCACGCAGCAGAACGGCACCTCCGCCGCCGAAGCGCAGCGCCAGGTGCGCGCGACCCAGGCGCAGCAGTTCTCGGTCTCCGACGCGGTCGCCCTCGCCGGGACCTCGCGTGACGGCTTCGGTGCCACCTCGCAGTCCACGCTCGACGCCGAGGCCGCGCAGAAGGCCGCCGCCGAGCAGGCCGCTGCCGCGCAGGCGCAGGCAGCGGCGACCCAGGCGGCGCGTGCGCAGACCGCGAAGCAGTACTCGTCGTACAGCGGCCCGTCCGCGAACGAGATCGCGACGACCGCGGCCGCCGCGAACACCCCGTTCTCGCTGCCGGCCGTCGTCGCGACCGCGAAGCAGTACATCGGCACGCCGTACGTCTTCGGTGGTGCGGACCCGTCCGGCTTCGACTGCTCGGGCTACATCATGTACGTCTACGCGCAGTACGGCATCAGCCTGCCGCACTCGGTGCCGCTGCAGGACGCTGCGGGCACCACCATCCCCGAGTCCCAGGCGCAGCCGGGCGACGTCGTCATCTTCAACGACGGGTCGCACGACGGCTTCTACATGGGCAACGGCATGATCATGGACGCGCCGAAGCCCGGCGGTTCCGTCTCGATCCGCCCGATCTGGACGAGCAACTACCACATCGTGCGCTTCGGGATCTGACCCCGCACGCCCGCGCAGCGGTGACGACGAGTGTGTCGTTCCCGTGAACACTCCCGGAAACCGGCCCGCACACCCTCGTGCCGGGCCGGTTTCCGACGTAGCCTGGTGTTGCACCGGTCCGATCCGGCCCGAACACGGGAGACCTCATGTCAGCGTTCCGCACGACCCGCACCACGGGTCGGCGCGCGCTCGTGGACATACGGTCGACCGCCCCCTGCGTGCACCATCACGCACCTGCATGACGAGAGCACTGCCCATCCGGGTGGTGCTCTTCGTGGTTCAGGGCGTGGTCGCAGGTCGCGGTCCCCTGTCGACGTCGATCGACCCGACGCACCCGCAGCGCCTGGAAGCCGTCCAGGCACCGTCGGAAGGGAACCCATGCGCACTCTCGTCCTCAACGCCGGTTACGAGCCCCTCGCGGTGATCTCGGACCGACGGGCCCTCGTGCTGGTCATGAACCAGAAGGCCGCCGTCATCGCCGCCGACATCGACCACCCGGTCATCGGGTCGACCGCGAGCTTCGATCGTCCGTCCGTCATCATCCTCACCCGCTACGTGCGCATCCCGCACGCGAGGCTCGTGCCCGTCTCGCGCCGCGGGGTCCTGCGGCGGGACGCCAACCGCTGCGCCTACTGCGACCGGCACGCCACCACGATCGACCACGTGCAGCCGCGGTCGCGCGGTGGGCAGGACTCGTGGGAGAACCTCGTCGCGTGCTGCCTGGCGTGCAACAACACGAAGGGCGACCGCACCCCGCAGGAGATGGGGTGGCGGCTGCGGTTCCGGCCGAAGGCACCCCACGGGGCGTCGTGGGTGGTCCGCGGGATCGAGCGTCCGCAGTCGGAGTGGGACGAGTACCTGGTGGCCGCGTAGCTGCGGCTGTCGCCGTCGACGGACGGGAGGCGCGTGGCGGGCCCGCCCCGCGCCTCCCGTCCGTCCCCTGGTCGCGTCGGGCGCGCGTGGTCGCTTGGTCGGATCGGGCGTACCTGGTCGGATCGGGCGTACCTGGTGGGATCCGGCTACCTGGTCGGATCGGGCGTGCCTGGCGGGATCGGGCGTACCTGGCGGTCGAGAACGACCCGGTACGCTCCATTCCGCTTTCCATCTCGCGTGTCCTGGGAAGGAACGGGCAGGCGTAGCGTGCGAGCCATGAGCGAGACGCCCGCGATCGACGACGCCGTGATCGACGACCTCCGGGCCCGGCTGCGCGCCACGCGGTGGCCCGACGTGCCCGTCGGCACCGGGTGGTCACTCGGCGTCGACGTCGACGAGCTCCGGCCGCTGGTCGAGTACTGGGCGGACGGGTTCGACTTCGACGCGCACCAGGAGCAGCTCGCCGCGCTGCCCTCCGAGCGGCACGTCGTCGACGGCATCCGGGTGCACGTGCTGCACGCACGGTCCGGCCGCCCCGATGCGCTCCCGCTGCTGCTCGCGCACGGCTGGCCGGACTCGGGGTGGCGGTACCGCAAGGTCCTGCCGATGCTCGTCGAGGCCGGGTTCGACGTCGTCGTGCCGGACATGCCCGGGTACGGGTTCTCGGCAGCGCCGCCGCGGGTGCTCGACGCCCGCGAGGTCGCCGGCATGTGGGCGTCGCTGATGACCGAACTCGGGTACGAGCGGTTCGCGGCGTCCGGCGGGGACATCGGCACGCACGTCGTCCGGTACCTCGCGCTCGACCACCCCGACGGAGTCGTCGCCGTGCACCGGATCGACGGCGGGCTGGCCTGGCCCGGGATCGACACCGCGTCCCTGTCGTCGGCCGAACGGGCCTTCGTGCAGGAGACCGAGCGGTGGCGGGTCGCCGAGGGTGCCTACGCGATGATGCACCGCACCAAGCCGCAGACCGCGGCCGTCGGACTGACCGACTCGCCCGCCGGGCTCGCCGCGTGGATCGTCGAGAAGCTCCGGTCGTGGAGCGACTGCGGCGGGGACCTCTGGTCGGTGTACACGCGGGACGAGGTCCTCGCGCTGCTGACCGAGTACTGGGCCACGGCGACGATCGGGTCCTCGATACGGATGTACCACGCGAACGCTGCGATCCCCGCCGAGCAGTTGAGCCGGCGGGTGGAGGTGCCGTCGGGCTTCTCGGTGTTCCCCGGTGACATCGTCCGGGCGCCGCGGGAGTGGCTCGAGCGGACGACGAACCTCGTGTACCACCACGAGCTCGACCGGGGCGGGCACTTCGCGCCGTTCGAGCAGCCGCAGCTGTTCGTGGACGAGGTCTGCGCGTTCCTGGAGCCGTACCGCCGCTAGAGTGGACGGGCCAGCCTCTGTAGCTCAATGGAAGAGCAGTTCCGTCCTAAGGAAACGGTTGGGGGTTCGAGTCCCTCCAGGGGCACCAGTAGTCCTGATGCGGGTTCGAGTCCCTGCAGTGCTGATCCAGGGGCACCAGTAGTCGTGATGAGGGTTCGAGTCCCTGCAGTGCTGATCCAGGGGCACTCCTCACCCGCGATCTGTCGCCGGGTTCTCCACAACCGTCGCCCTGGACGGTAGTGCGGCCCGAGCGCCCCGTACGATTGACCCCGTGTCCAAGGTCCTGAGCAGTCTCCCCGTCGGCGAACGAGTCGGCATCGCGTTCTCCGGAGGTCTCGACACCTCCTGCGCGGTCGCCTGGATGCGCGAGAAGGGAGCGGTGCCCTGCACGTACACGGCCGACATCGGCCAGTACGACGAGCCGGACATCGACGCCGTCCCGGGCCGCGCGAAGGAGTACGGCGCCGAGATCGCGCGCATCGTGGACGCGAAGGGCGCCCTGGTGGAGGAGGGGCTCGTCGCCCTGCAGACCGGCGCCTTCCACATCCGCTCCGGCGGCAAGACCTACTTCAACACGACCCCCCTCGGCCGTGCGGTGACGGGCACGATGCTCGTCCGCGCCATGAAGGAGGACGGCGTCGACATCTGGGGCGACGGCTCGACCTACAAGGGCAACGACATCGAGCGGTTCTACCGCTACGGCCTGATGGCCAACCCGCGGCTCCGCGTCTACAAGCCGTGGCTCGACACCGAGTTCGTCGAGGAGCTCGGCGGCCGCAAGGAGATGAGCGAGTGGCTCGTCGCCCGGGGCTTCCCGTACCGCGACTCCACCGAGAAGGCGTACTCGACCGACGCGAACATCTGGGGCGCCACGCACGAGGCGAAGAGCCTCGAGGAGCTCTCGAGCGGCTTGGACATCGTCGAGCCGATCATGGGCGTCGCCGCCTGGCGTGACGACGTCGAGGTCGCCACCGAAGAGGTCTCCGTCCGCTTCGAGGCCGGCCGTCCGGTCGCGATCAACGGTGTCGAGTACGCCGACGCCGTCGCGCTCGTCTACGAGGCGAACGCGATCGGCGGCCGTCACGGACTCGGCGCGAGCGACCAGATCGAGAACCGCATCATCGAGGCGAAGAGCCGCGGGATCTACGAGGCGCCGGGCATGGCCCTGCTCCACATCGCGTACGAGCGCCTCCTCAACGCGATCCACAACGAGGACACCGTTGCGGCCTACCACAACGAGGGTCGCCGCCTCGGCCGCCTGATGTACGAGGGCCGCTGGCTCGACCCGCAGTCGCTCATGCTCCGTGAGTCGCTGCAGCGCTGGGTCGCCTCCGCGGTCACCGGCGAGGTCACGCTGCGCCTGCGTCGCGGCGACGACTACACGATCCTCGACACCACCGGACCGGCGCTGTCGTACCACCCGGACAAGCTGTCGATGGAGCGCGTCGGCGACGCCGCGTTCGGCCCGGACGACCGCATCGGGCAGCTGACGATGCGGAACCTCGACATCGCCGACTCGCGCTCGCGGCTCGAGCAGTACGCGGCCGCCGGACTCATCGGTGGCGCGACGGGCGAGCTCGTCGGGCAGCTGCAGTCGGGTGAGGCCGAGGAGATCCTCGGCGGGGCGGTCGTAGCCTCCGCGGCCGACGTCGCGCTCGGCCGTGCGACGGACGCAGCGTCGGAGGGCGCCGCGTTCGACTCCGGCACCGACTGACGCGCACCGCGTCGACACGAACGGGAGTCCCTGCCATGCGCAGGGGCTCCCGTTCGTCGTACCGGCGGGCGCCGGACGTCCGTGTCGGGCGCGCCGTCCGACAATGCGCGCGTCGATCGACAGGTGTGATGTCGTCCTGTGCGTGCGCATCGGATGCGTCTGCATGGTGCGACATCGCGCGCGTCGATCGACACGTGGGACGTCGAGGAAGGCGTGTCGACGGAGCTGCCGCGCCTCCCGTCCGTCCCGTGCGGGCGTCTACCGCCGCTCGGCGGTCTCCGGACGCTTCTGCCGCCACGGCTCCGCAGGCTGGTCCGGGCCGCCCCAGACCTGCACGGCACCCCACGCGGCTGCCAGGAGCGGCACCGAGATGATCGCGCCGGTGATGCCAGCGAGCACCGTGCCCGCCGTCAGACCGATCAGGATGACCAGCCCGTGCAGCTTCAGCGTCTTGCCCATCAGCACCGGCTGGAGCAGGTTGCCCTCGAGCTGGTTCACGAGCACCACGATGCCGACGACGATGAGCGCGGCGACGGGACCGTTCGCGACGAGGGCGACGAGCGCGGCGAGGATGCCCGCGGCGGTGGCGCCCACGATCGGGATGAACGCGGTGATGAACACGACGACGGCGAGGGGGAGTGCGAGCGGGACGCCGACGATCGCCAGGCCGACGCCGATGCCGATCGCGTCCACCGCTGCGACGCTCGCCGTACCGCGCACGTACCCGCCGAGGGTCTGGACGACGCGGTCGCCGACACGACGGGCGCGGTCGTAGCGGGCGCCGGTGAAGGGACGGAGGAGGAACTCCCAGATCGCCGGCCCGTCCTTGAGGAAGAAGAACAGCACCACGATCATCAGGACGAGCCCGGTCAGGAAGTTCGCCGTGGCCGATGCGCCGGCCAGGGCGCCGGACCCGAACTGCGAGCTGGTCAGGAAGCCCTGCACCCCGTCGACGACCTGGTCGACCTGCTGGTCGGAGATCGAGAACGGCAGGTGGTCGACGGCGTCCTGCAGCTGCTGGAACCCGCTGATCGCGGACTTCTGCAGGTCGGGCCACTGGGCGATCACGGCGACGACGATGAGCCACCCGACCAGGCCGAGGACCACGAGGACACCGAGCAGCACCGCGAGGGTCGCGAGCACCGAGGGCACCTTGTGCCGGCGGAGCCACGAGACGACCGGGTGCATGGAGGAGGCGATGATCAGGGCGAGGAGCACCGGGATCGTCACGACGCTCAGGGTCGCGGCGGCGTAGACGATGCCGCTCGCGATCACGAGCACGATGATCACCTGCAGGCACCGGGTGGCGAGGCTCCCGAACCCGTCGGTCCACTTGCGGGCGAGCGGACCGGGCTGTCGGTCGGGGTCGGTGTGCGGGCTGCCGAACAGGGGCATGGGGCTCCTCGAGGGTGGTACGGAGCCTCCACGCTACCGACGCAGCCGACCCGCGGCCGATGACGTCCGGGGACGCCGCTAAGCGCATCGCCCTGGACGCGCTCCACACCCGCTCTTACGCTGGGGTCACCGGGTTCACTCACAGGGTCCCGTCGTCACGATGCCCTCGCGGACTGCGAGGTCTGGCACAGCGGGGCGGCCCGGTCGGATCCGAGGTGAGCAACACCTCGATGAAGGGCTGGTCCTCATGGCCGCCACGTACCCGTGCTCCACGCACCTCGACTTCTCGGCGGGTCACACCCGCACCGCCGCCTCAACCTTCGCCGCCACGACCCTGCAGGTGCTCTCGTGACGCCCCGCCCCACCGAGGACTGGCACCGTCACGGCATGCGCTCGCCGGAGGAGGTCGCCGAGCTGATCGCCGACCGCGTCGGCGGCACCTCGGACGCCGCCGTGCCCGCGGGGCCGGAGCACGACGAGCCCTCGTACGCGGACTTCCTCGGCGACCAGCTCTGACGCGGCGCCCCCGTTCGAGGTGGCCCCGTTCGAGGTGGCCCCCGGACGGGGGCTCGTGCCCCCCGTCGCCGTGCGTGAATGATCCTCGACAAGGGCCACGCGCCCCGTCCCGTCTCACCAGCGGGACCCTGGATCAGGAGGACCCGACGTGCACGATCTCGACACCCATCCGTTCGACCGCCACATCGGCCCGCCGCACATCGAGCGCTTCCGGCTCACGCGGACCGACGAGACGCTGCGCGTGGTCTGCACGTGCGCGATCGGCACCGACCACGACAACACCATCCGGCACCCCACCGCCCCCACGATCGGCTGAGTCGAGCGGGTGAACGCGAGCCGGGTGCTCCCGGTGAATCCGGACGAGTGCGCGCGAGCAGCGGGATACTGAGACCGTGCGTGAACTCCAAGCCACCATCGCCGCGGACCTCGACGTCCAGCCGACCATCGACCCCGAGCAGGAGGTCGCCCGACGCGTCGGGTTCCTCCGCGACTACCTGACCACCACCGGCGCGAAGGGCTACGTCCTCGCCGTCAGTGGTGGGCAGGACTCGACACTGGCCGGTCGACTCACCCAGCTCGCCGTCGAGTCCCTCCGCGCCGAGGGACGCGAGGCCGAGTTCGTCACCGTCCGCATGCCGTACCGGGTGCAGGCCGACGAGGAGGACGCCCAGCTCGCGCTGCGGTTCATCGCGGCCGACCCGGGCATCGTCGTCAACATCGAGCACGGTGTCGACGGCGTCGTGCAGGACACGACCGAGGCGGGCGTGCCGCTGAGCGACTTCGTCAAGGGCAACGTCAAGGCGCGCACCCGGATGGTCGCGCAGTACGCCGTCGCGGGTCAGCGCGGCCTGCTGGTGGTCGGCACCGACCACGCGGCCGAGGCCGTGACGGGCTTCTTCACGAAGTACGGCGATGGTGGTGTCGACCTCACGCCCCTGACCGGGCTCACCAAGACCCAGGGTCGCCAGCTCCTCGAGCACCTCGGAGCGCCGGCGCGGCTGTACGAGAAGGCCCCGACCGCCGACCTGCTCGACGACCTGCCCGGACAGACCGACGAGGCGAACCTCGGGCTGACCTACGCCGAGATCGACGCGTACCTGCAGGGGCACGACGTGCCGGACGAGGTCGCCGAGGCGATCGAGACGCGCTACCGCGCGACCGAGCACAAGCGCCGCGTGCCCGCCACCCCCTTCGACAGCTGGTGGCAGCAGGGCGCGTAGGCGCGTCCGCACACGATCCGGCCGGGAGGCGCGGTGCAGGTCCGACCTGCACCGCGCCTCCCGTCTCGTCTGCGGCAGGAGCGTGTGGTCGCTCCGTTCTCCACAGCCCCGGTCGAGGCGCGGCCGGTCCGACCCCCGTCGCTCCTAGGATGGTCGCAACGGAACAACAGATGCGGAATCCCGGTCGCGACCGACCGTGACGGGTCCGCTGGGGGGAATCATGGAAGTCCTGCTCGCGCTCGGTGCTGTCCCGCTGGTCATCGTGGGGATCATCGTCCTCGCCGTGATCGCGCTCGTGTACGCCAAGCTCGTCTACCGGAACGCCGGTGCCGACGAAGCGCTCATCATCACCGGCAAGCGCTCGCGCAAGGTGCGGAACCCGGACGGCACCGAGACCGTCGAGTCGGGCATCAAGGTCGTGCTCGGCGCCGGCGTGCTCGTCCGTCCCTTCTTCGAGCGGGTGGCGAAGATCTCGCTGTCGTCGCGGGCCATCGACATCAACGTGAACGCGCAGGACTCCCGTGGTGTCACGATCGACGTCGAGGCGGTGGCGCTCGTCAAGGTGGGCGAGGCCGACGCCTCCATCCGTGCCGCGGCGCAGCGCTTCCTCGGCCAGGAGAAGAAGATCGACGACTTCGCCCGCGAGGTCCTGTCCGGGTCCCTCCGCGCCTCGATCGGTGCGACGGACGTGTCGACCATCATCCGCAACCGCGACCAGCTGACCGTCGCGGTGCTCGACGTCGCGAAGGACGCCCTGCACAGCCAGGGCCTCGACGTGGACTCCTTCGAGATCAAGGGCATCTCGGACCGCAACGACTACATCAGCGACCTCGGTCGTGCCGAGCGCGCCCGCGTCCGGCTCGAGGCCGAGAACGCCGAGGCGCAGGCCGACCGTGAGGCGCGCGAGGCCCGGGCGACCGCGGACCAGGCGATCGCCGAGGCCGAGAACACCCTGGCCATCCGTCGTGCGGCGCTGCAGCTCGACGCCGACCGAGCATCGGCCGAGGCGGCTGCGGCGGGTCCGCTCGCCCAGGCGCGGGCGTCGCAGGGCGTGGTCGAGCAGGAGCAGATCACCGCGCAGAAGCGCGCCGAGCTCCGCCGCGCCGAGCTCGAGTCCGAGGTCACCGCGGTCGCCGAGGCGAACGCGCGGAAGACCCGCGTCGAGGCCGAGGCGGCTGCGGCGGCACAGGTGGAGACGGCTCGTGCCCAAGCCGAGGCGCGTCGCATCTCGGCCGAGGCGGTCGCGGCCGAGGCGCAGGCCGAGTCCGAGGCCCGCAAGCTCGCCGCCGACGCCTCGCGTGCCGAGGGCGAGGCGGCCGCTGACGCCATCCGTGCGAAGGGTCAGGCCGAGGCCGACGCCACCAAGGCGCAGGCCGACGCCCTCGCGCAGCACTCCGAGGCGGTGCTGCGGGTCAAGGCGATCGAGACCCTGCCGAGCATCGCCCGCGAGCTCGCCGCCCCGATGAGCAACATCGACAAGCTCACCGTGGTGTCCTCGGACGGTGCCGGCGCCCTGTCGAAGAACGTGGTGAGCCAGTTCAGCGAGGTCGACGCGCTGCTCGGGACCACCGCCGGCTTCACGCTGAGCGACATCGTCCGGAGCACGGCGACCGGTCAGGCCGCTGCCCGGGCGGTCGCGCGCGAGCAGGACGCCGCACCGGTCGACTGACAGGCGGCCTCGTGCCCGCGGGCGCGGTCGGGATCAGCCCCGGTCGCGCCCGTCGTCGTCTCGGCGTCGCTGCTGGGCGCCGGCGTCCTCGCGGGGGTCGATGCGGGCGTCGTCGCGAGGGTCGTCGGTCGGCCCGTCCTCGAACGACTCCTGCGGCTGACCCTGCAGCGCGTCCCGCTCGGCCAGACGCTGCTGCCACACGACACTGCGCGCGGCACCCTCGAGCACGTCCTCGACGTTGCCGCCGGTCTTGGCCGCGAGTGCGCCGCTCAGTCCGGCCGTGAGTGTGCCGCCGGCCGATGCCAGTCGCTCGACGACCTCCTCCTGCCGGGGCGTCAGCGGTTCGTCGACCATGCTGTCCACGGTCTCGCGGATGTTCTCCTCGCTGGCGTCGAGCGAGGCGTCGTCCCCGGCGTGCAGGGCGGCGGCTTCGCCGACGACGACGAGTCCGAGCCGTGCGGCGTCGTCCTCGGCACGGGGGCGTTCGTTCTCGTCGGTCATGGCGGGGACGCTACGCCCCGGGTGATGTGCGGCCGTCAGCCCGCTGTCCCCCCCGCCCACCCAAGCGCAGCCGCCCCGCCCGTGCGCAGCCGCGCTCGCCGCCTGGCCGACGCCGTGCCCGCGCGCGGGGCCGACGCCGCGCCCGCCGCTTGGTCGACGCCGCGCCCGCCGCGTGGTCGACGCCGCGCCCGCGCGCGTGGCCGTGCCCGGGAACGACGGAGGACCCCGGACCTTGTGACGGTCCGGGGTCCTCGGTCGTGCGTGTCCGACGCCCCCACGTCGGTCAGCGGTGTGTGCAGCCGATCAGCGGCGTGCACCCCGACCGGCGAAGCGCGTGTAGAGGAAGAGCACGATGACGGCGCCGATGATCGAGCCGATGATGCCGGCGGGCTGGAAGAAGCCGTCCATCGGGTCGTGCTGGAAGATCAGGAACCCGAGGAACCCGCCGACGAACGACCCGATGATGCCGAGCACGATCGTCATGAGGATCGACATCTGCTGCTTGCCGGGGATGATGAGCCGGGCGAGGGCGCCGGCGATGAGGCCGATGATGATGAGGCTGATGATGAGACCGAGCACGGGGTCCTCCTTGGGTCAGACCCGCCGCGGTCCGGGGGTGTCCGCGGTCGTGGTCGGCCCCGATTGAACTCCGGTCGCCCCCAGCGTGCTCACAGCCTGCGCGGAGGTACAGGCCCGGGCGACGGTCAGACCGCGCCGGTGGCCTCGAGTTCGGCCTGCAGCTCGGCGTCCGAGGGCTCCACGAAGTGCTTGCCGTTCGGCAGCACCACGACGGGGATGTTCTTCCGACCGCTGATCGCCTCGGCGCGGTCGGCGGCGGACAGGTCGGCCTCGACGTCCACGTAGTCGTAGTCGACGCCGAGCCGGTCGAGGAGCGCCTTCGACCGTCGGCAGTCGCGGCACCAGTCCGCGCCGAACATGGTCACCTTGTCGAACGTCGCATCAGTCATGTCCGTACAGTACGTCGGACGGCGGCCGGACATTCCCGCGACCGACTGCCGCGCCGGGGAGCACGATGACGTCATGACCGCGATGACGGACGGCGCCGTCCACCCGCACCACCGCCACGGCTGGTGGTGGAAGACCCTGCTCGCCGGCTTCCTGCTCTGGGCCGCCACCATCGTCGTCACCGTCGTGACGAGCAACACGAACCTCGTGCCGACGATCATCCTGCTCGGCAGCTTCCTCGTCCCGTTCACCGTCGTGCTCTTCGTCATCGAACGGGTGACGGGCACCGTGAGCACGATGCAGCTCGTCACGGCGTTCTTCGTCGGCGGGATCCTCGGTGTGCTCGGCGCCTCGCTGCTCGAGGCCGACCTGCGCCAGGACGCGTTCGTCT
Organism: Curtobacterium sp. SGAir0471; assembly: GCF_005490985.1. Lineage (NCBI taxonomy): Bacteria > Bacillati > Actinomycetota > Actinomycetes > Micrococcales > Microbacteriaceae > Curtobacterium > Curtobacterium sp. SGAir0471. Next base: position 3,086,341 of record NZ_CP027869.1, on the reverse strand, counting down.
TCGTGCTCGTCGGATTCGTCGAGGAGTTCGTCAAGGCCGTCCTGCTCCTCGTCGTCGGGTGGCGGGTGCGGCCGAAGTCCGCGCGGCAGGGGGCCCTGCTCGGTGCGACGGTCGGCGCGGGGTTCGCGGCCTTCGAGTCCGCGGGCTACGCCTTCAACGCGGCGATCACCCAGCGCGGCATCGACCTGTACTCGCTGCTGCAGACCGAGGTGGTCCGTGCCGTCCTGTCCCCGGTCGGCCACGTGCTCTGGACGGCGATCATCGGCGCGGTGCTGTTCGGCGCGGCCCGCGGCGGCGTCCGGTTCCGCTGGTCGTGGTGGATCCCGGGAGCCTACGTCGTCGCGGCGGTGCTGCACGGGCTGTGGGACAGCAACGGGACCCTCTCGACGCTGCTCGCGTTCGTCCTCACCGGCACGCCGCTCTCCGCCGCGGCCGCGGGGACGGTGCCGCCGGGCCTCGCGGGCATCGCGACGACCCTGTACGTGGTGGGGCTGGCCGTCGTGACCGCGCTCGGCGTGACCGTGCTCGTCGCGGTGCTCCTGCACCACCGACGCACGGAGCGCGCGCGGGGTCTCGAGGACCGTGACGCCGCCGTGCCGGTGTGGACGACGACGCCGCCGCCGCACGCGCTCTGACCGAGCGCCCTCCGCCCGCGCACCGCAGACGCCCGCGCACCAGACGCCCGCGCGCGACTCCCAGCACACCCGGCCACCTGCGCGACACCGGCCGGACTCCCGCGCCCCCTACGATGGCCCCATGCCGCAGCGACCCGACCCCGAGCGGGCCGCCTGGGCCTCCGCCGCGGTCCGTCGATTCGCCGCGGCGACGAACCTGCTCGTCGCCGGCCGCACCTTCCGCGTGCTCGGCGGCGATCCCCGCGACGCCGCGGCGCTCGTCGCGCTGCTCACCGGGCTCGGTGCACGCGCAGCCGCGGACGTCGGAGCGATCGACCAGCTCTGGTGCCTCGGCGACCCGGACGAGTCGACGGCCGCCGTCGAACGCGAGGCTGACCGCCCGCGCGGCGCCACCCTCGTCGTCGTGGACGCCGGCCGGTACGCCCCCGCGGTCGACGAGGACGCCTTCGGCCCGGTCGCCCCGGCCCGGCCCGGGGTGCTCGCGGTGCCGACGCTGTCGGACGACGTCTTCCTCGTCTCCACGGGACGCGAACCCGAGGCCGACCCGGCCGCCGGAGCACGCGTCCGCTGGGCCCGGCGGCACATGCCGGTCGCCCGCGCGGTCGCCGCGGAGCTCCGCGACGGCGGCCTGCTCCACGGCACCAGGGTCGGCGTCGCGATGGTGCTCGAGCCGAAGACCGCCGTGCTCGGCCTGCTCCTGCGCGACGCCGGCGCCGAGGTCGTCGTGTACGCCCACGCCGACGAGACCGACGACGCGGTCGCCGAGGCGCTCCGCCGCGCCGGTCTGCCGGTCCATGCGGACAGCACCGCGTCGCTCGCCGAGCAGCACCGCCTGGCACTCGCGATGCTCGACACCCGACCGCACGTGCTCCTCGACGACGGCTCGCACCTGATCCGCCTCGCGCACCAGGAGCGGCCCGACCTGCTCCCGACGATGCTCGGCGCGGCGGAGGAGACGACGAGCGGCCTCCGGCCCCTGCGCGTCATGGCCGAGCGCGGCTCGCTCGGCATCCCCGTGATCGCGGTGAACGACGCCCGCACGAAGACGCTCTTCGACAACCGCTTCGGCACCGGCCAGTCGACGGTGTTCGCCACCCTCGACCTGGTCGACGCGCTCCCGTCCGGCGCGCACCGCGTCCGGTCTGGAGGCGCGGCCGTCGTCGCCGGGTTCGGTCCCGTCGGCGAGGGGGTCGCCCAGGTCCTCGTCGCGCTCGGCTTCCGGGTCACCGTCGCCGAGGTCGACCCGGTCCGCGCCCTGCAGGCGCGCTTCGCCGGGCACGCGGTCGCCCCGCTCGTCGACGCGGTCCGCGACGCCGACCTCGTGGTGAGCGCCTCCGGCGTGCGCGACACGATCGACCACGGGGTGCTGCGGGCCTGCGCCGCCGGAGCGGTGGTGTCCGTCGCCGGCGGTGTCGACGACGAGGTCGCCCTGACCGCGGCGACCGACGTCGGCGCGGTCCGGACGACCGAGGCGCAGCACGTGGAGCGCCTGACATGGCCGGACGGCCACCACGTGCTCGTGCTCGCCGGGGGCAGCGGGGTGAACACGAGCGCCGCCGAGGGCAACCCGGTCGAGATCATGGACCTGTCCTTCGCGGTGCAGCTCGGCGCCCTGCGGATGCTGCTCGAACGCGGGGACGAGCTCCCGCGCGCCGTCGTGCCGGCCGACCCGGCGGTGGACGAGGCGACCGCCCGCGTGGCGCTCGCCGCCTGGGGGAGCCGGGTCGCGCCTCCCGTCCAGCTGCCGGAGCAGCCCGCCGACCGCGAGCCGGACGTCCGGACCCACCGCTTCGGGACGCCCCGGTGACGGCCTCGTCCGTCGTGGTGCACTCGGCGCGCGTCGTCGTGCCGATGACGGCGCCGCCGATCGCCGACGGGGCGGTCGCGGTGCAGGACGGGCGGATCCTGCACGTCGGTGACCGGTCCTGGGTCGTCGACCAGCTCGACGCCGTCGGGCGCACGTGGACGGAGCGTCGCTGGCGCGGTGCGCTCCTGCCGGGCCTCGTCAACGCGCACACGCATCTGCAGTACACCGGCATGTCCGGTGTCGGCCAGCGGCAGTACGCGGGTTTCGAGGACTGGGCTGCCGCCTTCAACGACGACTACGCGCTCCCGCACGACTGGCGAGCCGAGGCGTCCGCGGGCGCGGTCGCGTCGCTCGCGGCGGGGGTCACGAGCATCGCGGACGTGGTGACCGACATCGAGGCGGCGGACGTCCTGGAGCGGCACGGCCTCGGCGGCATCGCCTACTGGGAGGTCATGGACTGGGAGAACGCGGCGTGGGACTCCCACGGGCGCGCCCAGGTCCTCGACGAGCTCGCCCGCATCCCGACCACGCCGGGGGCCGGACTGTCGCCGCACGCGCCGTACTCCCTCGACGTCGCGCCACTGCTCGAACTGCCCGACATCGTCCGGCAGCGCGGGCTCCGGCTGCACCTGCACCTCGGCGAGGCGGCGTTCGAGGGGGAGCGGGTCGCGCTCGGGCCGGTCCCGGGGCTCGAGGGCGTCGACGGAGTCGGGCACACCGCGGACTGGCACCTGGCGAACGTGCCGTCCTTCCGGGCCATGCGCGCCCTCGGGTTCGGGGCGAGTGCCACGGCCTTCGTCGATCGGCTCGGCGTGCTCGGACCCGACTGCCACATCGCCCACGGCGTGTACGTGACGGCGTCCGACCGGGCGTTGCTGCGCGCCCGTGGCACCGCGGTCGCGCTCTGCCCGCGGTCGAACGCCGTCATCGGCCTCGACCCACCGCCCGTCGCGGACTACCTGCGCGAGGGCAGCCCGATCGCGATCGGCACGGACTCGCTGTCGTCGTCGCCCTCCCTCGACCCGATGGCCGACGTCACCGCACTGCACCGGATCGCCCGTTCGCAGGGGTACGGCCACCGTGACCTGCACGAGCGGTTGCTCGCAGCGGCGACCCTCGGCGGCGCGCACGCCATGGGGCTCGCGGTCGGCCCCGACCGGACCGGGCACCTCGCCGTGGGCGCACGCGCCGACCTGGCGGTCTTCGACGTCGACGCCCGGACCGTGCCCGACGCGCTCGCCGAACTCGTCGAGGACGGGGCCGGCCGTGCCGTCGCGACCGTCGTCCGGGGTGTCGTGCGTGCGACGGACGGCACCGTGCACCCGTTCGGACCCGATGCTCGCTCCGCATCCACGCCGGTGCCCGAGCCCGCTGCCGGCCCCGTCGACGCGCCCGAGCCCGTCCCCGCGCCCGTCCGCGCACCCGACCCCGCCCCCGCCCGTCCCCAGGAGGAACGATGACCGACACCGCACCCCGCCCCGGCATGGTCGCCCGCCGCACCGTCGGCGGCGAGCTGATCGAGTGGCTCGACGTCCCGCAGCGCGCTGCCGCCCTCGCCATGGAGCCGCACCCGGAGGGCGGCTGGTACGTCCGTACGTGGACCTCGCCCTCGACCGTCGAGACCCCCGCGGGGGAACGCCCCGCCGCGACCCTGATCCAGTTCCTGCTGCCCCCGGGCGAGGCCTCGGCCTGGCACCGCGTGACGAGCGACGAGATCTGGATGTGGCACGGGCCGGACACGGTCGTGCTCGAACTCGGTGGGTCCGGCGACCGTCCGGAGCCCGGGGACCGGATCACCCTCGGCCCGGACGCCGGGCGGCACCGGCTGCACGACGCGCAGGCCTTCGTGCGCGGCGGCGTCTGGCAGCGCACCCTGCCCGGTGACGGCGAGGTGCTCCTCAGCTGCATGGTCTCGCCGGGCTTCTCGTTCGACGACTTCACGATGGCGTAGCGACCGGCGTCGCGGGCGGTCATCCGCATCGCGCTGGTATCCCAGCCACCGGTACACTGCGTCCTGCCCGCTCCACCCGTCCTGTCCCGCTGACGAAGGCCCTCCCGTGACCCGTACCCGCCGTCTCTCCCTCGCCGTCGCCACCGCCGCGGTCGCCGCCCTCGCGCTCGCCGCCTGCTCCGCCGGTGGCAGCAGCACCGGGAGCGACGGCACCGTCACCGACGGCAAGCTCACGATCGCGACCGGTCAGCCGGCGTACTCGCCGTGGGTCGAGGACGACGACCCGCAGTCCGGCAAGGGCTTCGAGTCCGCGGTGGCGTACGCCGTCGCGAAGGAGATGGGCTACGCCAAGGGCGACGTCGTCTGGAAGCGCAGCACCTTCGACAGCGCGATCGCCCCCGGCGCGAAGGACTGGGACCTCAACGTCCAGCAGTTCTCGATCGACGCGAGGCGCAAGAAGGCCGTCGACATGTCCACGCCGTACTACACGACGACGCAGGCCGTCGTGACGACGTCGGGGTCGAAGGCCGCGAAGGACACCACGGTCGCCGCGCTGAAGGGCGACACCATCGGCGTCGCCGCCGGCTCGACGAGCATCACCTCGGTGAAGGACGTGCTCGGCGTCACCCCGCAGGTCTTCAACTCGAACGACGACGCCGTCCTCGCGCTGAAGTCCGGCCAGATCGACGCGATCGTCACCGACCTGCCGACGGCCTTCACCATGGCCGCAGCGCAGCTCGACGACGGCACGGTGTCCGCGCAGTTCCCCCAGGACGGCTCCGGCGACCAGTTCGGCTTCGTCCTGCCGAAGGGCTCCGCTCTGACGAGCAAGGTCGACGAGGCGCTCGCGAAGCTCGAGCAGGACGGCACCCTCGCTGACCTGCAGACGAAGTGGCTGTCCTCGGCGACGAACACCCCCGTCCTGAAGTAGCCCGGTGACCGTCCCAGCAGGCGCCGGCGCTCCGGTGACCTCCCCCGCACCGAGCCAGGTCGAGCTGGAGCGACGGCTCTACCGTCGGCAGCGCGGCCGGCGCTCGGTCGTCGTGTCGGTCGTCTCGACGCTCGTCGTGATCGCCGTGGTCTGGCTCGGCGTCGTGAACACGCCTGGCTGGGCCGCGGTGCAGCAGTCGTTCTTCGACCCGCAGACCGCGGTCGACACCTTCCCGGCCGTCCTGCTCGGACTCTGGCTGAACATCCGGATCCTGTTCTTCAGCGCGATCGGGGTCGCGGTGCTCGGGACCCTGCTGGCCGTCGTGCGCGGCCTGCGGAACCCGGTGTTCTTCCCGCTCCGGGTGCTCGCCACCGCGTACACCGACCTGTTCCGCGGGCTGCCGCTCATCATCGTGCTGTACCTGGTCGGCTTCGGCATCCCCGGGCTCGGCATCTTCCCGCGGCAGCCCCCGGAGGTCTGGGGCACCATCGCGATCGTGCTGACCTACTCGTCCTACGTCGCCGAGGTGCTGCGGGCCGGCATGGAGGCCGTGCACCCGTCCCAGCGCCTGGCCGCGCGGTCGCTCGGCCTGTCGCACGCCGGGACGCTGCGGCTGGTCGTGCTGCCGCAGGCGATCCGCAAGGTCACCCCGGCACTCATGAACGACTTCGTCTCGATGCAGAAGGACGTCGGTCTGGTGTCGATCCTCGGTGCCGTCGACGCGGTGCGGAGCGCCCAGATCGCACAGGCCGAGACCTACAACTTCACGCCGTACCTGGTCGCCGGACTGCTCTTCGTCGTGATCAGCCTCCCGCTCATCCGGGTGACGGACGCCGTCGCACGACGGCAGCAGCGCCGTGAACAGATCGGGGGGACGGTGTGAGCGAATCGGTGGTCCTGGAACTGCGCGGACTGCGCAAGACGTTCGGCGAGCACGAGGTCCTGCGCGGGATCGACCTGACCGTGCACCGCCACGAGGTCATCTGCGTCATCGGGGCGTCCGGCTCCGGCAAGTCGACGCTGCTCAAGACGGTGAACCTGCTCGAGGGCATCGACGACGGCGAGATCCTGCTCCAGGGGACGGACATCGCCGACCCGCGGACCGACGTCGACGCCACCCGCGCCCGGATCGGCGTGGTCTTCCAGCAGTTCAACCTGTTCCCGCACATGCGGGTGCTCGACAACGTCACGCTCGCCTCACGACGGGTGCACGGCATCGCGCGGGCCGAGGCCGAGGCCACCGCCCGTCGACTGCTCGAGCGCATCGGCCTGGCGGACTTCGCCGACGCCTACCCGGACCGGCTCTCCGGCGGGCAGCAGCAGCGCGTCGCCGTCGTCCGGGCGATCGCGACGTCGCCGGAACTGCTGCTGCTCGACGAGGTGACGAGTGCCCTCGACCCGCAGCTCGTCGGCGAGGTGCTCGACCTCGTCCGTGAGCTCAAGGAGCAGGGCGCGACGATCCTGATGACGACGCACGAGATGTCGTTCGCGCGGAACGTGGCCGACCGCATCGTGTTCCTGCACCGCGGCGAGGTCGCCGAGCAGGGCGCCCCGGCCGACGTGCTCGACCGGCCGCAGCACCCGGCGCTCGTCGAGTTCCTCTCCCGCGTCCACGCCTGACCGACGCCCGTGCCTCCCGGGAGCTACACGGCGAGCAGCACCTTGCCGATGACCTCGCCGTCGCGGACCCGGCGGTGTGCTTCCGCTGCCTCGGCGAGCGGCACCACCGAGTCGACGATCGGTCGGACGCTGCCGTCGGCGACGAGCGGCCAGACGTGCTCGCGGACGGCGGCCACGATCGCGGCCTTCTCGTCGAGCGGACGGGCACGGAGCGTGGTGGCGCTGATGGTCGCGCGCTTCCGCATCATCGCGCCGAAGTCGAGCTCGCCCTTCGCACCGCTGCCCGCGGCGATCACGGCGATGTGGCCGTTCGGGGCCAGGACCTCGAGGTGCTTCGCCAGGTAGTCCGCCCCGACGACGTCCAGCACGACGTCGACGCCGCGGCCGTCGGTGAAGTCGAGCGCCCGCTCGACGAAGTCCTCGGTGCGGTGGTCCACCACGAGGTCCGCGCCGAGCTCCTCGGACGCCCGCACCTTCCGCTCACCGCCGCTCGTCGCGATCACCCGGGCCCCGAGCGCCTTCGCCCACACGACCGCGTGCGAGCCCATGCCACCGGTGCCGCCGTGCACGAGCAGGGTCTGCCCCGGACGGAGCCCCGCGATCATCCCCACGTTCGAGTACACCGTGCACGCTGCCTCGGGGAGCCCGGCGGCCTCGACCAGGTCCACGCCGTCGGGCACGGGCAGCACCTGGGCTGCCGGGACCGCCACGAGCGTCGCGTAGCCACCACCGGAGAGCAGCGCGCACACCCGGTCGCCCACTGCGAACCCGTCCACGCCGTCGCCGAGCGCGCGGACGGTGCCGGAGACCTCGAGCCCCAGGACCTCGGACGCCCCGGGCGGGGGCGGGTAGTTGCCCGCGACCTGCTGCAGGTCGGCGTTGTTCACTCCAGCAGCTGCCACCTCGACGAGGACCTCGCCGGGGCCCGCCACCGGGTCCGGGTGCTCGTCGAGTCGGAGTCCGCCGTCGTGTGCCGTGATCGCCTGCATGCCCCCGACGCTACGCCCGGGGCCGCGCCACCCTGGACGCCTCCCGGTAGCCTCGGGTTCGATCCGCGCCGGGAGGTCGTGCGTGGACACGAACAGGGGGACACACATGCCCAGGAAGACCATCGCTCTCGCAACCGCCGCGCTCGCCGCTGCGCTGCTTGCCGGCTGTGCCTCGGGTGGCGCCGCTCCGGCATCCGATCGGTCCGGATCCGGATCCGGGTCGGGCGGGACGGGGACGAGCCCGTCCTCGACGCCGACCGCCGCGGCGCAGACCCGCGCCGAGGCGTGCACGACGCTCCGCTCGAAGGTGGAGGACTCGGCGAAGGGCCTGCAGTCGCTCTCCGACATGCAGTCCGACCCGCAGGCTGCCGTGGCACGGCTCGAGGAGTTCGACCGGTCGCTCGCCGAGGGGATCGACGCCGTGCAGAACGCTGACGTGAAGCCGAAGGCCGAGGCGTTCCAGACGGCCTACCGGGACATGGTCGCGAAGATCCAGGGGATGGCGAAGGACCCGCAGTCGGTCGACGTCTCCGGCTTCAGCACCTCGGCGGAGCAGGTCCAGCAGGCCGCCAAGGACATCGACACGGTCTGCGCGGACTGATCAGGTCGCGCCGGAGGCCCCGTCCGCGGCCGACTCGGCCGCGGACGGGTCGACGGGCGGATCAGGCCGCCGGCTTCGCCGCATCCAGCCGGGCGACGTCCTCGTCGCGCAGCTTCACCGTCGCCGCCACGACCGAGTCCAGGATCGACTGCGGCCGCGACGCCCCCGGGATCGGGATCACCACGTCGCTCTTCTGGAGCTCCCACGCCAGCGCCACGACCTGCGGGGACACGTCGCGCTCTCGGGCGATCACGGCGAAGTCCTCGTACGCGGTCCCGAGGTCGGCCGCCTTCGCGATGCCGCCGAGGGGGCTCCACGGCAGGAAGGCGATGCCGAGCTCGTCGCAGAGCTCGAGCTCCGGCTCGCTCGACCGGAACGCCGGCGAGAACTGGTTCTGCACCGACGCCAGACGCCCGCCGAGGACTTCGTTCGCCTCGCGGATCTGGTCGGGGTCGGCGTTCGAGATGCCGGCCATCCGGATGACGCCCTCGTCGAGGAGCTGCGCGAGCGCCCCGACCGAGTCGGCGTACGGCACGGACGGGTCCGGACGGTGGAACTGGTACAGGCCGACGGCGTCGACACCGAGCCGCTTCGCCGACGCCTTCGCGGCCTCCTTGAGGTACTCCGGCCGGCCGTCCTGCGCCCACGGCCCGGGCTCCGGCCGCAGGTGCCCGCCCTTGGTGGCGACGAGCACCGCGTCGGTGTCGCCGTGGAACTCGCGGATCGCCTTCGCGATGAGTTCCTCGTTGTGCCCGACCTCGTCCTTCGCGGCCTGGTGGTAGGCGTCCGCGGTGTCGATGAGCGTCACGCCGGCCTCGAGGGCCGCGTGGATCGTCGCGATCGACTGCCGCTCGTCGGGCCGCCCCTCGATGGACATGGGCATGCCGCCCAGTCCGATCGCGCTGACCGACACGTCTCCGATGACTCGTTGCTTCATGCGCCCAGCATGCGCCGACGGGTCGGCGCGACGCCCAGTGTGCGCACGACGGTGCGGTGGGACGCATCGGACGGGAGGCGCGTGGCCGGGCCCGCCCCGCGCCTCCCGTCCGACCGGCGCCCGGCTAGGGCAGCTGCAGTGCGGAGACCTGGCCGGCACCGGTCGACGTGTCGGTCGCCTGCGCGAAGACGACACCGCCCCAGGTGACGACCACGATCGCCAGGACGAAGCCGACCGCGGCGATCCACCACGACGAGCGACGGCGCACCCATGCGCCGATCGCGAGCACGACCGTCGCGACCCCGACGACGAACGAGCCGCCGACCGCGATCGCCGCTCCGCCGAGGAACCGGCCGGGTGAGCACCCGGTGGCGGCGTCGCAGCCCGCGGTGGCCGAGACGACCGCGATGATCCCGACCACCAGGGTGAGGAGCGTCAGCAGGGCACCCGCCGCGAGCAGCAGGACGGTCGACACCCGGTCGGCGATGCGACCCGCGGGGAACAGTGTCGTGCCGCCGCGGGCCCACTCGGCGCGCTCGGTGCTGCCCGGGCCGGACTGCGACGGTCCGGACCGCGACGGGCCGGACGGAGGAGACGGGTGCGACCAGGTCATGCGACCGGTCTACCGCGCCTCGACGCCGAACGCCTGAGCGAGCCGCTGGATCTTCTGCGCGCGGCCGAGACGCGGCAGGTCGGAGCCGTCGCGGATGACCTGCCCGCGGGCCTCGAAGTCGTCGAGGAAGTCCTGCGCCCACGCGACGTCGGTCGGGGTGGGGGAGATGACCTCGTTGATCACGGGCAACTGCTCGGTGTCGAGGCAGAGCTTGCCGGTCAGGCCGAGGGAAACCGCCACCTGGGACTGCTCGCGCAGGATGGCGTGCGCCGAACCGACCGTGGGGCCGTCGATCGGGCCGGGCAGGTCGCCCACCCGCGAGGCCACGACGAGTCGCGAGCGCGGGTAGGCCATCGCGAGCGTGTCGGCAGAGGTGCCGGTGTCGCGGCGGTAGTCACCCGAGCCGAACGCCAGGCGGAACGCGCCCTGGGCCCTCGCGATCGACGTCGCCTCCTCGATGCCGAGCGCCGACTCGACCAGGGCGATCACCGGGGTGTGGCCGCCGAGCCGGTGCCACGTGTCGGTGACCTGCGCCGGCGACTCGGTCTTCGCGAGCATCACGCCCTGCAGACCCGGGAGCCCGCGGAGCTCCTCGACGTCGTCCGCCCAGAACTCCGTCGTGACGTCGTTGATCCGCACCCAGGCCTCACCACCGCCGGCCAGCCACGACGCGACGGTCGTGCGGGCTCCCGGCTTCGCGGCGGGGTCGACGGCGTCCTCGACGTCGAGGATGATCTGGTCGGCGCGCGACCGCTGGGCCCGTTCGAAGCGGTCGGCCGCCGTGCCGGGGACCAGGAGCCACGACCGGGAGATCTCGGCGGGGACCGACCGGCGCCGGTCCGGCCGGGCCGACGATGGTGCGGGGGCGGACGGGGCGGTGCGGTCGTCGATGGCCATGTCCACGTTGGTACCACACCGGCTGGTCGGACGAGGTGCCGGGCCCGCACGGAAAGCCGGAAACGTCGGGTCATTGCCAGGGAGGCTGCCCGCTTCCGCCTACAGTGTCGGATGTGTGGCGAGACAGGGTGACCGACGGCGCGGACGACGCGGATGACGACGTCCCCGTCCAGGGCGCCGACGCGCCCACGGGCGGGCGCGACCAGCGGGAGGGCGACCGGACCGACGAACCGGACCGCACCCTGCGCCCGGAACTGCAGCTCACGAGCCCGCAGGCGATCAGCCTGGGTGACCCGCGCCTCCAGGCCGGCAACGCCGCCGAGCCCACGTGGGACGCCTGGCGGACGCAGCTGACCGGCGTCGGCGGCACCAGCCCGCTCACGCACTTCAGCGACCACCCGCGCGCCCGGATCGAGCTGTCGACCACGCACCCGGGCGGACTCGCGCAGTTCATCACCGGCAAGACGACCCTGCTGTCGAGCCTGATCCGCGACGAGGTCGCACTGCGCGCCGCGCGTGTCGCCGCCGCCCAGGTCGAGGCGAAGGGCACCGAGCTCGCGACGGTCCGGGGCATCGACGCCGTGAAGCTCGGCATCGGCATGGCCGACTGGCAGCACGGCGACGAGCGCTTCCGCGGTCCGGTGCTGCTCCGTCCGCTCGCGATCCGTCGGCACGGCCGTGACTTCGAGGTCCGCCTGCTCGGCGAGCCCGTGCTCAACCCGGGGCTCGCGGACGCCCTGCACGAGCAGTACGGCGTCATCCTCGACGCGCAGTCGTTCGTCGCCCTCGCGCAGCAGGACGGCTCGTTCACGCCGAACCCCGTCATCGACCGGCTCCGCGGGCTCACCGCGCACATCCCCGGCTTCTCGGTGCACGCGCGCCTGGTCGTCTCGACCTTCGCCGAGGTCGCCAGCGGCATGGTCGAGGACACCGGCGACCTGTCCCACCCGGTGCTCGACGCCCTCGCCGGCAACCCGAGCGCGAAGTGGCAGGTCGAGCAGTCGTACCACCCCGTTGAGCAGACGCCGTCGGACGAGCGCAGCCCGGAGACCGACACGCTCCTGCTCGACGCCGACGACGAGCAGGAGAACGTGATCGCGCAGATCACGGCCGGCAACTCGATCGTGGTCAAGACCCTGCCGGGTACCGGTGGCACGCAGACGATCGTGAACGCGCTCGGCGGCCTGGTCGCCGCGAACAAGCGCGTGCTCGTGGTGAGCCCGCGCCGGGCGACCCTGCGGGGCATCGCCGCACGCTTCGCCGAGGTCCAGCTGCCGGGTGTCGCCGTGACGCCGGGCACCCTGCGCCGCGACGTCGTCCGGGCCATCGCACGGAACGAGAAGGCCGCGCGTCCGAACCTGCGCGAGGTCGACGACGCCCTGGTCCGGCTCCGCAAGGTCCTCACCGACTACCGCGGCTCGCTGACCCGCGTCGACCCGGACTTCGGCGTCTCGGTGCTCGACTGCCTGGTCGAGCTCTCGCGCCTGTCGTTGCTCCCCGTGCCGCCGTCGACGACCGCGCGGCTGTCGAAGCGGTCCGTGACGAGCATGGTCGAGGGGCGTTCGCGCGTCGCCGAGACGATGGTCAGCGCCGCGAACCTGGGCGAGTTCCGCTACGGCCCCGACGACTCGCCGTGGTACGGCGCGAAGTTCGGTTCGAGCGACGGCGCGCAGCGGGCGCACAAGACCGCGAAGGACCTCGACGCCGACGGGCTGCCGACGCTGCTGCGCCGCGCGCACGACCTCGTGGCGTCGACGCACATGCGGCAGTTCACGACGATCAACGAGCTCGGCATCTACCTCCGCCTGCTCACCGAGATCCGGGACACCCTCGACCGCTTCCTGCCCGTCGTGTTCGACCGCTCGGTGTCCGAGCTCGTCGCCGCGACCGCCCCGCGCGGCGAGGGCGCTCCGATGTCGTCGACGAACCGCCGTCGGCTGAAGAAGCTCGCGCGCGAGTACGTCCGCCCGGGCGTGCACGTCTCCGACCTGCACGAGGCACTCACGCGTGTGCAGCAGCAGCGCGTGCTCTGGCAGCGCTACGTCGCCGCCGGCGTGAACCCCGAGGTGCCCACGGGCATCGGCGACGTGCAGGTGCTCTTCTCGAACGTCGTGCAGGACCTCGCACGCCTCGACGAGCCGCTCGGCCGGACCGCACGCGACGAGCAGCTGGCGAACCTGCCGATCGACGAGCTCGTGCCGACGATCGCCCGTCTGGCCGAGGAGTCCGACGTCCTGCACAACCTGCAGGAGCGCACCGAGCTCATGCAGACCCTGCGCGACCTGCAGCTCGAGCCGCTCATCACCGACCTGGCGAACCGGCACGTGCCGGACACCCAGGTGCCCGCCGAGCTCGAGCTCGCCTGGTGGCAGTCCGCGCTCGAGACGATGCTCGAGTCCGACCGGGCGCTGCTCGGCGGGAACACCGACATGCTCGACCGGGTCGAGGCCGACTTCCGGCTCGTCGACGACGCCCACGCGGCCGGGGTGTCCCAGGGGCTCGCGTGGCAGCTCGCCGAGAACTGGAAGGTCGGGCTCGTCGACTGGCCGGACGAGGCCACGGCACTGAAGACGCAGCTCAAGGAGGGCGCGATCACCTCGCGTCTGCTGCAGGACTCCGCCCCGCACCTGTCGCGGTCGATCGCGCCGGTGTGGCTTGCCTCGCCGTACGAGGTCCCCGAGATCGCCGACACGATGCCGTTCGACACGGTGATCCTCGTCGACGCCGGGGCCGTCACCATCGCCGAGACCGTCGGCGCCGTCCGTCGTGCCCGTCAGACCGTCGTGTTCGGGGACCCGGTGACGCAGACGCCGTCGCCGTTCCGGACCGCGGTCGACCCCGACCACCGGGCGCTGCAGGTGGACGAGGGCACCCTCGACGCGCTGCACGCCGACTCCGCACTCGCGAAGCTCTCGACGCTCCTGCCGACCCTGTCGCTCACGCGGTCGTACCGCGCCGGCGGCGAGGACCTCGCCGAGCTCGTCAACCGTCGCTTCTACGGCGGCCGCATCGAGTCGCTGCCGTGGGCCGGTTCGTTCCTCGGGCACGGCTCGATCGCGATCGACTACGTCAGCGACGGCAAGGCCGTGCCGGACCCCGACTCGGGAGCGGTCGAGAGCGTCGACGCCGAGGTGGACCGCGTCGTCCGGCTCGTCACCGAGCACGCCCGCACCCGCCCGACCGAGTCGCTCATGGTCATCACGGCCTCGGCGAAGCACGCGGTCCGCGTCGAGCAGGCCGTCCTCACCGCGGCGCAGGGCCACAAGGACCTGACCGAGTTCGTCATCGGCGACCGCGCCGAGCCGTTCATCGTCGCGACGCTCGAGCAGTCGGTGGCGCAGAGCCGCGACCGCGTCGTGTTCTCCATCGGCTACGGCCGGACCCCGCACGGCCGTGTGCTGCGCGACTTCGGTCCGCTCGGCAAGCCGGGCGGGGAGCGCCTGCTCGCGGTCGCGATGACCCGTGCCCGTCGCTCGATGGTCATCGTCACGTGCTTCCAGCCGTCGGACATCGAGGCCGAGCGGATGGGCCACGGCACCGTCGCGCTGGCCGAGATCCTCGCCGAGGTCCGTGCCCGCACCACCGCCGAGTACGTGCCGGACGACTCCGACCCGCTGCTCGTCGACCTCGCCCGACGCCTCGAGATGCGCGGCATCCCGGTCGCGCTCGGGCACCGCGGCAAGCTCGGCCTGGTCGCGGCGCACGGCGGCGTCTGCGTGACGATCGAGACCGACGCGTCGCTCGTCCGTGGTTCGTTGCGCGAGTCGCTGCGGCTCCGCCCCGAGGTGCTGCGTCGCCTCGGGTGGCACTACGTGCGCGTGCACGCCTTCCAGCTGTTCTCCGACCCGGACCGGGTCGCGGACACGGTGGCGTCGGTGCTCGGCGTCGACCGCGGTGCGACCCAGGAGATCTCGATCCCGCCGATCCCAGCGCGCCGGTGAGCGGGTCCCGGCGCGCATCCCGCGCGGCCGGACCGGTGACGCCGGAGACGGACCAGCTGGTGGGCACGTGGACGCGGGCCGACGACGCGGCGCCGGTCGTGCCTCCCGTCCGGCCCGCCTCGTCCCCGGACGCAGCCACTGACGCGGACACGGGCCCGGACGGATCGGCGGACGGATCGGCGGTCCGGCCGGGAGGCACTGCTCGCCGCAGCAGGCGCGTCACCACCCAGCCGGTGCCGGGCAGCGACCCGTCACCGGCCCCGGAACCGGCCCGCCACCGCGACGGCGAGAACGACGCCCAGCTCCTGCGCGACGTGCCCCCGCACTGGTGACGGGTAGCCTGGGGGCGATGACTGACACCACGCGGCAGCGACCCGACTGGCAGACGTGGCCGAACCTGATCACGCTGGTGCGCTTCCTGCTCATCCCGGTGTTCATCGGCTTCGTCGTGTCCGGGCACCCCGGGTGGGCGCTCGTCACGCTCGTCGTCCTCGGCGTCAGCGACTGGGCGGACGGCTTCATCGCACGTCGGTTCGACCAGGGCTCGAAGCTCGGCAAGGCCCTCGACCCGATCGCCGACCGACTGGCGATCATCGCGATCGTGCTGTCGCTCGTGCTCGTCGGACTGCTGCCGTGGCCGAGCGTCGCGATCATCGTCCTCGTGGACGCGGTCCTCGCGCTGCTGTCCGGTCTGTGGTTCCGCGGCAACCCGGACCTCGAGGTCACCTGGACCGGCAAGGTCCGCTCGGCGCTGCTCTTCGTCGGGCTGCCGCTGCTGCTGTTCTCGTCGACCTCGTGGGCGTCCGAGCACGACTGGATCCGGGTGCTCGCGCTCGTGTTCGTCTGGGCGGGCACGATCGGCCACGTGGTCGCCGGCGTGCAGTACGCCCTGGCCCTCGCCGCGAAGCACCGTTCGGTCGCCCGCACCGCCTGAGCCCCCGCCAGGCCCGACCCGACCGGCCGGCGGCCTCCTGCCCCGTCGAACCAGGAAACCGACATCGAACCAACTCCAGAGGCTGGTTCGACGTCGGTTCCGTGGTTCGGTACGACCGCGGCTAGAGCTTCGTCGAGCCGCTGATCCCCGGTCCCTCGGGAGCGGTGGACGGGGCGACGTGCGCGCCGCCGCCCGACGTCGCCGCGGCGCCGTTCTGGGTGCGGAGCAGGTCGCGGATCTCGAGCAGCACCTCGACGTCCGTCGGCGGGACGTCCTGCGGCGTCTGCTCCTCGTTCTGCTTCACCCGCTCGAAGGCGACCTTCTTGAGGCGGTTGACCGGGACGACGAGCGCGAAGTAGACGACCGCCGCGACGATGACGAAGTTCAGGACGGCACCGATGATCGCGCCGAACAGGATGTCGGCCGATCCGCCGGAGACGGTCGGGATCGACACGATCAGCGCCTTGTCCAGGCTCGACGCGTTGAAGACGGCGCCGATGAGCGGGTTGATGAGCGAGTTCACGATCGCGGTGACGATCGCGGTGAACGCCGCACCGATGACGACCGCGACGGCCAGGTCGATGACGTTCCCGCGCAGCAGGAACTCCTTGAAGCCCTTCACGTGAGCCTCCTTCCGTGTCGAGGAGACCCCACCGTACCGACGGAGACGAGCCCTCGTCAGGAGGCGCTGGGCGCGGCCGGCTTCGACGCGGACGGCGCCGGCGTGCTCGAGGACGAGGACGACGAAGAGGACGACGTCGACGGGGAAGCCGACGACGAGCCCTCGCTCTTCGGGGTCGACCGCGAGTCGGTGCGGTAGAAGCCGCCGCCGTTGAAGGTCACGCCCACCGGCGAGAACACCTTGCGCAGGGCGCCACCGCACACGGGACACTCGGTGAGGGTGGCGTCGGAGAACGACTGCTTGACGTCGAAGGCGTTGTCGCACTCGGTGCAGCGGTACGAGTAGGTGGGCACCCTAGCTCCGGAAGGTGATGATGCGCGACGGCGTGATGATGCCGTCGACGGGTTCGTCGTGGGCCTCGCGCGGGACCTCGTCGAGGTACTCCGCGTCGAAGATCACAGCATAGACGGGCGGCCGGTTCGCCATCGACCCGAGCGTCTTGTCGTAGTAGCCCCGGCCCCAGCCCATCCGGCACCCGTCGTGGCCGACCGCCGCCGCCGGGGTCAGGATCGCGTCGACGTCCCCGAGCGCGAGCGGTGAGAGCACCTCGCCGACGACCTCGGGCATCCCGTGCAGCCCCTCGTGCTCGGACACTCCGTCGCCGACCGCCCAGTCGAGCAGGCCGTCCTCGCGGGTGATCGGCAGGAGCACCCGGACCCCTTGCTCGTGCGCCCACCGGAGGAAGGGGCGGACGTCGGGTTCGTCGGGCGCCGACAGGTACAGCGCGAGCGAGCGGACCTGCCGTTCCTCGACGAACCGCTGCAGCGTCGCCGTCAGGGCGGTCGTGTCGGTGTCGCGCTCCGTCGTGGTCCGGGTGCGCCGTCGCTGCCGGAGCTCGGCTCGCAGGGCGCGCTTCTCGTTCCCGAGGTCGGCGGTCATGGGCGGGAGTCTACCGAGCGCGGGTTTGCGGCTTCCCGCCGTGGGGAGCGGGTTGCCGTGTCCTCCGAAAGGCCCATGCCGCGACCCAGTGACCTTCCGGTACGTTCGCTGACATGGGTTTCCAGATCTCGAAGGCGGTGATCCCGGCGGCAGGGCTGGGCACGCGCTTCCTCCCCGCGACCAAGGCGATGCCGAAGGAGATGCTCCCCGTCGTCGACAAGCCGGCGATCCAGTACGTGGTCGAAGAGGCCGTGAACGCCGGCCTGACCGACGTGCTGATGATCACCGGGCGCAACAAGAACGCGCTCGAGAACCACTTCGACCACGTGGCCGAGCTCGAGGAGACCCTCCGCAAGAAGGGCGACCACGAGAAGCTCCAGAAGGTCAACCAGTCGACCGACCTCGCCGACATGCACTACGTCCGCCAGGGCGACCCGCTCGGTCTCGGCCACGCCGTGCTCCGCGCGAAGATGCACGTCGGCCGTGAGCCGTTCGCCGTGCTGCTCGGCGACGACATCATCGACGCCCGCGACCCGCTGCTCAAGCGCATGATCGAGGTCCAGGGCGAGAAGAACGCCACGGTCGTCGCGCTGCTCGAGGTCCCCGCCTCGCAGACCCACATGTACGGCATCGCGACGGTCGAGGAGACCGACACCGACGACGTCGTGAAGATCACCGGCCTGGTCGAGAAGCCCCCGCAGGGCGAAGCCCCCTCGAACCTCGCCATCATCGGCCGCTACGTCATCCGTCCCGAGGTCTTCGACGTCCTCGAGAAGCAGGAGCCGGGCAAGGGTGGCGAGATCCAGCTCACCGACGCGCTCATGAAGATGGCGGGTGCCGAGGAGTGGACCGGCGGCGTGTACGGCGTCGTGTTCCGTGGACGCCGGTACGACACCGGTGACAAGCTGGACTACATCAAGGCGATCGTGCAGCTCGCCTCGGACCGCGACGACCTCGGCCCGGACCTCAAGGCCTGGCTGAAGGACTTCAACGCGGGAGAGTAGCCACCCCGTCACGAACGGGTCCGGGGTCCGCCCCGGGCCCGTTCGTGCGTCCACCCGGCCGACCACCGGGCACCGGAGGAACCACAGCGATGACGACGATCCCGACCCTGTCCCACGGGCGGGTCACCATCCGGCCCCTCCGGCTCCGGGACACCCGCGACCTCGACGTCGCCCTCGCCACGAACCGCTCGTGGCTGCGCACGTGGGAGGCCACCAACCCCTCCGGACACGTCTCCACCGACGTGCGGGGCAGCATCCGCGCGCTGCAGGCGAACGCCCGCGCCGGGCTCGGTCTGCCGTTCGCCATGGAGCTCGACGGCCGCTTCGTCGGCCAGCTCAACGTGTCCGGCATCAGCTACGGGTCGCTGGCGAGTGCGTCCATCGGCTACTGGGTGGTCGAGGGTGCCGCCGGCCACAACGTCACCCCGATCGCGGTCGCGATGGCGGTCGACCACTGCTTCCGCGTCGTCGGCATCCACCGCATCGAGATCTGCATCCGTCCGGAGAACGCGCCGAGCCTGCGCGTGGTCGAGAAGCTCGGCTTCCGCTTCGAGGGCCTGCGCCGCCGGTACATCCACATCAACGGCGACTGGCGCGACCACTTCTGCTTCGCCCTGGTGGCGGAGGAGGTGCGCGAGGGCGTCCTCGACCGCTGGGTCGCCGGGCGGGTCCCGCCCGGCGCGGGCAGCGTCCCCGCCTCCGCCCGCGACGAGGCGGCGACACCGCTCGACACCCGGCCGCGCATCTGACGGTCCGCCCCGTCACGCCCACCCATCGGCCGGGAGGCGCGACCCACCGCCCACGGATTCCGTCGCGACTCGCGCAACACGCGTCCGGCAATGGGCGGTCCGGGGAACGCGCACCCCTACCGTGTCCCCATGGCAGGTATCGGCTCCTGGGGCGGCGGCATCGTCCTGCTCATCGCGGCCGTGCTCTGGGTCGTCTACCTCATGCCGTCGTGGGCGGCTCGCCGGCAGTACCTCGCCACCGAACGCAACGCGATCCGGCTCCAGCAGACCCTGCGCATCCTCGCGCAGACCGCCGAGCTCCCCGACGAGGTCCGGGTCGAGATGAACGCGAAGTCCCTGGCCGAGGCGCAGCGGGTCGCCCGGTCCGAGGAGGCGAAGCGCGCCGCGATCGTCCGCGCGCACGAGGCCGCCCGGCAGCGGGAGATCACCCGACGGCTCGCCGAGCAGCAGCCGAAGCTCGAGCGGGCGTCCTCGGTGCCCGCGTTGACCGCCATGCGGATGCGTCGTTCCCGGCTCGGGGCGACCCTGTTCGGCACGCTCGGCGTCGTCGTCGCGATCGTCGTGCTCGTCGCTGCCCCCGGTGCCTGGCTCGTCGCCGTGGCCGGGCTCGTGGCGGCCGGTGGTTCCGCAGCCGTCCTCGCGCAGCTGCACCAGGTGGCGCAGGCGCGGAAGGCGCGTGCCGCGGCCGGTGCGGCGGAGGCGACCCGGGCCTCCCGGCCGGCGACCACCTGGACGGACCCCGCACCGCCGCTGTCCACCGAGCAGTCCACGCAGCCCGCACGCGATCGGAGCTGGACCCCGGCCCGCGTGCCGAAGCCGCTGTACGTGGAGCGGCCGGCTGCGCCGGCGCCGTCGCCGGAGTCGTCCGCCGAGCTGGCCGCGCGGCTGCGCGAGCGGGTGGCCGAGGCGAAGGCCGAAGCCGAGGCCGAGGCGGCCGCGATCCGGGCGGGGGAGACCGACCCGACGCTCGCGCGGGTGTCGCGGATGCGCTCCGACGTCGAGGAGGCCGCTGCGTCGCTGTCCGCGCACGACCAGGGCCGCCTGGCGGAGCGTCTGGGCCTGCGTGCGCCCGCCGCCGCGGTGCGCTCGGAGAGTGCCGATGCGCCGGAGCGTGCGTCTGCGCCGGAGCGTGCGTCCGCGGCGCAGCCCGAGCCCGAGCCCGAGCAGCCGGCGGCCCCGAGCCGCTGGGCCGGGATGGGCGTCATCGACGACGAGGTCTACCAGCAGACCGACCTCGACGCGATCATGCGTCGTCGCCGCGCGGTCTGACGCCACCGCCCGGCGTCCCGGGTCGCGGCGCGCCCGGACGTGGCGAGCCGATTTCGGATCGCGCTCCCGGTGGTGCTAGTGTGGTCGAGCACTTGGGGCTATGGCGCAGTTGGTAGCGCGTCTCGTTCGCAATGAGAAGGTCAGGGGTTCGAATCCCCTTAGCTCCACCAAGCAGCATCGAAGGGCCACCCGATCGGGTGGCCCTTCGTCGTTCCCGGTGACGACCGCGTCAGCTCGGGATGCTGTCCGTCAGGACGCCCGCCTGCGCGAGCGACGCGTGGATCGCGTTCGCGGCCTGCTCGAACGCCCGGTTCCCCCGAGCGACGCCG
Organism: Curtobacterium sp. SGAir0471; assembly: GCF_005490985.1. NCBI lineage: Bacteria > Bacillati > Actinomycetota > Actinomycetes > Micrococcales > Microbacteriaceae > Curtobacterium > Curtobacterium sp. SGAir0471. The sequence goes on along the minus strand of NZ_CP027869.1, from coordinate 3,065,573 downwards.
AGTGCACCGCCCTTCACCGCCGACCGGCCCGACCCGCGGAGCAGTCGCGCGACCGCTCGTCCGTCGGGCGCGACCATGAGCTGCACGTCGAGGCGGGTGTGGAACGTCCGGTCGTTCAGCAGGCCGCCGACGAGCAGGGTGAGGCCGAGGCTGCCGCGGGTGGCGAGCAGGGCTCCCTGGTCGCCGTCGGCGACGGTGTAGCCCTCGCGGACGAGGGCGTCGCGGACGGTCGCTCGGGTGGACTCGGGGTCGGCAGCGACGAAGAAGTCGTGGCTCTCGGGCATGTGCGGTCTGATCCTTCCGGTGGATGGTGTGCTGCCAGCGATCCTGCCGTACCGTCGCCTACCCTGGTCGGGTCATGACTGCTTCGTTCACGCGCCGTTCCCTGCTGTCGCTCGCCGGCGTCGCCGGCATCGGGGTCGCCGTCGCGGCCTGCTCCCGCGGCGACGACACATCGCCGAGTGCGACCGGTCGCGCCGGTGCCGGGTCCAGCGGGACGCCCTCGAACGGGTCGTCGTCGGACGCTCGCCCCGTGGCTTCCTCGATCGAGCCCGCACAGGTGCCGCTCGCCGGCGGTGTGACGGTCACGGTCACGGGATCCGGCCTCGCGGCGGTGCGGGGCGTCACGGTCGGGGGGATCGCGGCGCGTGACGTGCAGGCCTCCGACACGACGGTCACCTTCACGGCGCCGCACCAGGCGATGTACACGGCCGGGTCGGCGGACGTCGCGCTCTTCACGACGACGATCGAGCCGAGCCCGTCGGCGAACCAGTCGTCGGACGGCAACGGCAGCGCGGCGAACGACGGGCAGGCCGGCGCCACCCAGGACCAGGCGACCGCGAGCCCGACGCCGACCGCCGCACCGACGCCGGACGCCTCCTCCGCGGTCGCGACGACGTCGGTGGCGTACGCGGCGCTCACCGCGGTCGACCGGCAGCTCGAGTACGCGATGCGGTACTGGAAGGACTACAACCTCGCCGAGTACGGCACGATGAACCCGATCGGCGGGGACTGCGCGAACTACGTCAGCCAGACGCTGATCGCCCGCGGGTGGCAGCAGCGCGATGACTGGTACAGCCGGTCCGCCGGCGCGCAGCACAGTGCGACGTGGACCTACTGCCCGGCCATGGACCCGTGGATGACGAAGAACGCCGCGACGTTCGGGTTGACCCGCCGGTCCCTCGACGAGCGCAGCAAGGTCAAGGTCGGCGACATCGTGTTCTACGACTGGAACGACAACCAGTCGCCCGACCACGTGACCATCGTGTCCGAGGTCTTCACCGAGCCGGACGGCACGGTCCGCATCAAGTCGGCGAGCCACAACCAGGACGGGCCGTACCGCGACCTCGACGAGATGATCACCGTGCAGCACCCCGGCGGCACGGCCTGGTTCCACACGTTCGACGCGTAGCGCCCGGGCCGCTCAGGGGTAGCCGAGGAACCAGAGCAGCACGACCGCGACGGCCTGCAGGCCCACGCCGGCGACCAGCCACGCGACGGTCCGCCGTCGTGTCCCCGTGAACACGTCCGCCCCGAGCAACGGGGCCGTCGGCATGAGCAACCGCGGCAGGCTCTGCTGCGGCAGGAACACCGCCACCAGGTAGAGCGCGTACGCGGCCGTGAACGAGACGACGTCGAAGCCGAGTGCGCGGACGCCCCGACGGGTCCAGAACCACACCGCACCCGCGAGCACGACCACCACGAGCACGACCCCGCCCGCCCCGAGCCACGTCGACGCCATCGTGAACCAGGGCGTGAGCGGCGCGAAGTGCTGCCGACCGACGAACCCGACCCACCACGACAGCTCGGTGTCGAGGTACGCGTCCGGCCGCCCGGTCACCGCCGAGGCCACGACCGGCCACGCCAGCCCCGCCACCGCGATCCCGAGGCCCGCGACGACGATCGCCACGGCGTCCCGCACCGGAAGCGCCAGACGCTCCTGCACGAGCCGCACGACCAGGTGCACCGCGAGCGCCACCGCGAGCGCGAGCACCCCCGGCTTCGTGAACGCCGCGACGAGCCCGAGCGGCAGCACGCACCAGTACCGCCGGTGCACCAGGGCGAGCAGGGCGCCGAACAGCAGGAGCAGGAAGGTGCTCTCGGCGTACGCCACCTGCAGCAGGAACCCGGTCGGCGCGAACGCGAACAGCGCGGTCGCCCGCGTCGCCCGGCGGTCGTCGGACACCGCGCGCACCAGCCGCCAGAGCACGACGCACGCTCCCGCCCCGGCGAGGGTGGCGACGAGCACACCGGCCGCCCAGAAGGACCCGCCGACCAGCGGTTGCACCACCCGGGCCAGCGCCGGGAACACCGGCAGGAACGCCCACGGGTTCGGCAGCACGTGCCCGTCGGCGTCGGTCGGCAGCGTCGCCGGGTAGCCGTGCTCCGCGATGGTCCGGTAGAACGAGGCGTCCCACGACCCGAGGAACGACAGGAAGGTCCCCTCGCGGCGGTACGACGCGAACGGCCAGCCGTTCGCCCGGGCGAGCAGCCAGACCGTGAGCAGCAGGACCGTGCTGACCACACGGGAGGCCAGCCACACGGTCAGGGGAGCCGTCCACCCGCGGTGCCGTCCCTCCAGGCCGACCGCGAGCAGGTGACGGACGCGAGCCGGCAGCCCCGGCCGGGAGGCTCGGGTCGTCTCCGCCGGGTCGGTCACCGACCGATCCTCCCACCTCCACCGCGCGGTGCCGGCCCGTGCGCTCCTGTCCGGTCGCCGCACGGGGGCCGCGCCGGTCAGGAACTGTCAGGTCGCGAAGCGTTGCATCGGGCACGTTCCCTGGAAACCATCGACAGGAGGAAATATGCCCTTCATCACCGTCGGCGCCGAGAACGGCCACGACATCGACCTGCACTACGACGACCTCGGCTCCGGCGACCCGGTCGTCCTGATCCACGGCTGGCCGCTCTCCGGCCGCTCGTGGGAGGGCCAGGTCCCCGCGCTCGTCGAGGCCGGCCACCGCGTCATCGCGTACGACCGCCGTGGGTTCGGCCAGTCCTCGCAGCCGTGGGGCGGCTACGACTACGACACCTTCGCCGCGGACCTCGACAAGCTCATCACCGAGCTCGACCTGACGAACGTCACCCTGATCGGGTTCTCGATGGGCGGCGGGGAGCTCGCGCGCTACGTCTCGACCTACGGCACCTCCAAGCTCAAGAAGCTGGTGTTCGCGAGCGCCGTCCCGCCGTACCTGTGGAAGTCGGACGACAACCCCGACGGCGCGGTCGACCAGGACCTCGCCGACTGGTTCTCGAACGGCATCACGGGGGACCGTCCGGCGTTCCTGCACCAGTTCGTCGACATGTTCTACACGCCGGGGGAGTCCGGCGAGCCGATCGTGTCGGCCGACCAGCGCGCCTACGACCTGGCGATCGCCGAGCTCGCGTCGCCGAAGGGCACGCTCGACTGCACGGTGGCGTTCGCCACGACCGACTTCCGCGACGACCTGACGAAGGTCGACGTCCCGACGCTCGTCATCCACGGCGACTCGGACGGCATCGTGCCCTTCGAGGCGTCCGGCAAGCGCACTGCGGCGGCGATCCCGAACGCGCAGACCCACGTCATCGAGGGCGGGCCGCACGGCGTGCTGGCCTCGCACACGGACGAGTGGAACGAGGCGGTCCTGCGCTTCCTGGCGTCCTGACCTCTTCCCGTCCGTCTCTCGCACGACGCAACGTCGGCGGCTCCTCGCAGCGGTACAGCGCTGCGCGGAGTCGCCCACGTTGCGTTCCGCGGGACCGGGACCGGGACCGGGCCCGCGACTGCGCCCGGGTCTCAGCGCCCGGTGACCGCCGCGCGGATGCGCTCGATCGGGACCTTCGGGGTGCGATCGGCGTGCAGCAGCCCGTTCGTCTCCTGCACGGTGTCCGTCAGCTGCGTCCAGCACGAGCCGGCCAGGAACGCACTCGCCCGGACCCCGTCGTAGAGCGCCGTGATGCGCGCCACCCAGTCGTCGCCGTCGACCGCCGAGGTGTAGCCCCACCCGTCCTCGCGCTTCGCGCCGGGCTGGAAGTCCACGCCGCCGAACTCCGTGAGCATGACCGGCTGGCCCTCGTCCACCGCGCCGCCGACCAGGATCCGCCGGTCGGCCGGACCGCGTCCGCCGAGCAGCGCCGTGCGTGCTGCGTCGTCGGCGTAGGTCGCTGCGAGTCGGGCACCGTCGCCCTCGTAGTCGTGCACGGTGACGATGTCCGAGTTCGTGTGCTCCCACCCGTCGTTCGAGATCACCGGACGGGTGGGGTCGAGCGCCCGGGTGACGTCGGCGAGCGACCGGGCGTAGGCCTGCTGCGCGGGGTCGGTCGCGACGTGCTGCACGCCCCAGCTCTCGTTCGCCGGCACCCAGGTGACGATCGACGGGTGCGAGGCGTCGCGCTCGACGGCGTCCATCCACTCCCGCACCAGTCGCTGCACGGCGAGCGGGGAGAACGCGTACGCGCCGGGTGCCTCGCCCCAGACGAGCAGCCCGAGCCGGTCCGCCCAGTACAGGAACCGCGGGTCCTCGATCTTCTGGTGGTTCCGTGCGGCGGTGAACCCGAGCTCCTTGATGAGCTCGACCTCCCGGCGGAGTGCCTGCCGTGACGGCGCCGCCAGGTGCGACTCCGGCCAGTAGCCCTGGTTGAGCACGCTCCGGACGTCGTACGCGCGGCCGTTCAGCAGGAAGGCCCCGCCGTCGGTGCCCACGGTGCGGACGCCGAAGTAGCTCGAGACGGCGTCGATGGGCTCGGGTCCCTCGGCGGGGAGCAGGCTGACGACGGCGTCCACCAGGCGCGGGGTCTCGGGCGACCAGACGAGTTCGTCCTCGGCCTGGCCGTTCTGCTGCCGGGCGACCGGCACGACGACCTCGACCTCGTGCGCGTGCACCGGGACGACGGCCTCGACCGTGGCGAGGTCCTCGTCGCCCTCGTGCCAGCGCGCGGCGACCCGGACGCGCGCGCCGGCGGGGCGCTCGCCGGAGAGCCGCACGGTGAGGCGCATCGTCGCGTGGTCGACGTTGGTCCAGCGCAGGCCCGCGATCGACGCCGTCGGGACGGCCTCGAGCCACACCGTCTGCCAGATCCCGGTGGTCCGGCGGTACCAGATCGCGTGCGGGTGCTCGTGCCAGTCCTGCTTGCCGCGCGGCTGGGTGACGTCGTGCGGGTCGTCCTCGGCACGGACGACCAGGGTGTGCGCCGAGTCCGGGTCGGCGCCGAGGGCCTCGGTCACGTCGAGCGTGAAGGGGGTGTGTCCACCCTCGTGCTCGCCGATGAACTGCCCGTCCACCCAGATCCGCGCGCGGTGGTCGACGGCGCCGAAGTGCAGCAGGAGCCGCGGTGCCGCGTCGCCGTACCCGGCGGCGTCGAGCTCGGCCCGGGTGATCGTCCGGGCGTACCAGACCACGGGGTGGAACCCGGGCTCGTCGATGCCCGACGCCGGCGACTCGGGCGGGAACGGCACCACGATGTCCCGCGCGTCGGGGAACCCGGTGCGCCACGCCGGGTCGTCGCCCGTGTTCCGGAACGACCACGTCCCGTCGAGGTCGGCCCACGCCCCGCGGAGCATCTGCGGGCGCGGGTACGTGCCGTCCTGGTCGGACGCGCGGGGGAGTCCCGAGGGCGGACGGAGCGGGGACAGTGGGGCGGCGACCATGCCGTCGAGCGTGCTCATGCGACCATGCTCGTGGTTCTGTACATCGTTGTAAAGCCCCTCGGCGCAGCGCCGCTCGCCCGTCCCGGGACGCGTCCCGGCACCGGCGCGTACCGTTCGCTGCATGAGCGCCGAGGCACCCGAGCACGTCGACGACCGCACGCTGGAGGGCTGGATCGCACGCCAGCGCTGGTACGCCGCGAAGGGCGGGACCCCGGCGCTGCGCACCATCGCCGAGACCGACGGCACCCGGCTCGTGCTCGACGACGCCGCGACCGGTGTCGTGCTCTACCAGGTGCCCGTCGCGGCCGGGGGCGCGCCGGGCGCCGATCCCGTCGACGCCACCACCGACACCGACTGGGTGCAGCAGCTCGCCGCGCGCATCGACGCCGACCCCGAGAGCCTCCGACCGATCGGCGAGGTCACCGCGTCCCGGGTCCTCGCCGGCGAGCAGTCCAACACCTCGGTCATCTGCGACACCGCGTCCGGCGACCAGGTCATCGTCAAGGTCTTCCGAGTCCTGCACCACGGCGACAACCCCGACGTCACCACGCAGCTCGCACTCTCCGCCGCGGGCAGCACGCGCGTCCCGACGGTGTACGGCGCGCAGCGCGCGACGTGGCCCGACCCCGGCCGCCCCGACGGCACGGCCACCGGACACCTCGCGTTCGCGCAGGAGTTCCTGCCCGGGCTCGAGGACGCCTGGCGCGTCGCCCTCCGCGACGCCCGGACCGGCACCCCGTGGGGCGAGCAGGCCGCCGCGCTCGGCGAGGCGCTCGCCGAGGTGCACCGCACGCTCGCCACCGCGCTGCCGACCGAGCCCGCCGTCGCGTCCCGCCGCGACGCCGCGATCGCCACGATGCGGGCCCGTCTCGACGCCGCCGTCCGCGAGGCCCCGACCGTCGAACCGCACGTCGACGCGATCCGAGCGGTGTACGACCGTGCGGCCGTCTCGCACTGGCCGGACCTGCAGCGCATCCACGGCGACCTGCACCTCGGCCAGGTGCTCGCTGCGCCGGAGCCCCGCGGGTGGGTGTTCCTGGACTTCGAGGGGGAGCCGCTCCGGCCGCTCGCCGAGCGGTCGCTGCCCGACTCGACGCTCCGTGACGTCGCGGGGATGCTCCGGTCCTTCGACTACGTCGCGGGCGCGCTCGCGCACGACGCCGAGTTCGTCGACGCCGGTGTCTGGGCCCGGGGAGCCCGCGAGGCGTTCCTCGACGGCTACCGCCGCGGCACCGGGGGCGACCTGGTCGAGCACCGCGCGCTGCTCGACGCCTTCGAGCTCGACAAGGCCGTCTACGAGGTGGTCTACGAGACGCGGAACCGTCCGGACTGGGCCGGCATCCCGCTGGCCGCGGTCGCACGCCTGGCCGCCGACGCCGCCTGATCCGTCCGGCGTGACCCATCGACGGACGGGAGGCGCGGTGCCGGCGGGCACCGCGCCTCCCGTCCGTCACGTGGTGACGTCGGCCGACGTCGTCAGTTGACGGGTCCCGTGTACTTCTCGCCCGGTCCCCCGCCCGGCGCGTCCGGGATGCTCGACGCCTCGCGGAAGGCGAGCTGCACCGAGCGCAGGCCGTCGCGGAGCGGACGGGCGTGGTGGTCGCCGATCTCCGTCGCGGCCGCCGTGACGAGCCCGGCCAGCGCGGTGATGAGCTTCCGCGCCTCGTCCAGGTCGGTCTGCTCCTGCGGGTCGTCCGCCAGGCCCACCTTCACGGCGGCCGCGCTGAGCAGGTGCACCGCGACGGTGTTGATGAGCTCGACCGCGGGGACTTCGGCGATGTCGCGGGCCTCGTCGGTCCCGGTGGGCTCGTCCTGCGGGGTGTCGGTCTCGGGGGTGTCGGGCACGGTGCTCCTCTGCTAGACTCGTCGGCGGCAGATGCTGTCCGCGTGCCCCGGAACGTGTTCCAGGTGTTCGAACGGCGTCGTAGAAGAGGAGTCTCTCCCACCCGCGGCCGTGCACCACAGGCTACCGGGTCCCAACCGCTCCACCGGCGTCCGCGCCGGTCGGTCGTCCCGCACGGGGCGGCGTCGGGCGGCTGCCGAACGGGTTCCGATCCGTGCGTCAGATCTCCTCTCTCGTGCCGTCGTCCAGGGCAACAGCCCCGGACGGCCACCACCTGATTGAAGGAGCTCCGCATTCCCGATCCCCGCACCAACGACCGAATCCGCGTTCCCGAGGTCCGACTCGTCGGCCCCCAGGGTGAGCAGGTCGGCGTTGTCCCGATCGCCATGGCCCTGCGTCTCGCGCAGGAAGCCGAACTGGATCTGGTCGAGGTCGCCCCGAACTCGAAGCCGCCCGTGGCCAAGATCATGGACTACGGCAAGTTCAAGTACGAGGCAGCGCAGAAGGCCAAGGAAGCGCGTCGCAACCAGGTGAACACGGACCTCAAGGAGGTCCGGTTCCGCCTGAAGATCGACACGCACGACTACGAGACCAAGCGCAAGCGCGCCGAGGGCTTCCTCCTCGGCGGCGACAAGGTGAAGGCGATGATCCTCTTCCGTGGTCGCGAGCAGTCGCGTCCGGAGCAGGGCGTCCGTCTCCTCCAGAAGTTCGCGGAGGAGATCGCCGAGTTCGGCGTCGTCGAGTCGCGTCCGACCCAGGACGGCCGCAACATGACGATGATCATCGCCCCCCTCAAGAACAAGTCCGACGTCAAGGGCGAGCAGAACGCGAAGCGTGCTGCGCAGAAGGCCGAGCGTCGTGCGTCGGAGCACGCGGCGAAGGGCAAGGAGGCCGACGAGGCCACCGAGTCCGCGCCGGCGGAGACCTCCGCCGAGTAGGTCCCTCCGGACCACCGCGCGCAGCGCTCCCACCGCAACGGCGCGGCCCACCCACCCACCCCACGGAAAGGCACCACGATGCCCAAGCAGAAGACCCACTCCGGGTCGAAGAAGCGCTTCAAGGTCACCGGCAGCGGCAAGATCATGAAGCAGCAGGCCGGTATGCGTCACAACCTCGAGGTCAAGAGCGCCAAGCGCAAGGCCCGCCTCAACGAGGACCAGGTCCTCGCCAAGGCCGACGCGAAGAACGTCAAGAAGCTTCTCGGCCACTGAGCCGGCGGAAACGTAAAGGAACAGATCAATGGCACGAGTAAAGAGAGCGGTCAACGCCGCCAAGAAGCGCCGCGTCATCCTCGAGCGCGCCGAGGGCTACCGCGGCCAGCGTTCGCGGCTCTACCGCAAGGCCAAGGAGCAGGTCACCCACTCCCTCGTCTACGCGTACCGGGACCGCCACGCCAAGAAGGGCGAGTTCCGTCGCCTCTGGATCCAGCGCATCAACGCTGCGTCGCGTGCGAACGGCCTGACCTACAACCGCCTCATCCAGGGTCTGAACCTGGCCGGCGTCGAGGTCGACCGTCGCATCCTCGCGGACCTCGCGGTGAACAACCCCGACACGTTCGCGGCGCTCGTCGAGACCGCCAAGAAGGCCCTGCCGGCCGACACCTCGGCCCCGAAGGCCGCGTAGTCACGCCAGCTCCCGAAGCCCCCGCTCCGTCCTCGGAGCGGGGGCTTCGCGCATGCTGCGAGACTGGACCCGTGAGCGAGCTCCTCGAGAACCCCCGTGCCGGACGTGTGAAGGCCGTCGCGGCCCTGGCGAAGAAGGACGTCCGTGCCGACACCGGGCTCTTCCTGCTCGAGGGGCCGCAGGCCGTGCGCGAGGCGATCGAGTACCGTCCCGAGCTCCTGCGGGAGCTGTACGTCACGCCGACGGCAGCCGCCCGCTACGGGCTCGACGACGCACCGGTCGACACGTGGTTCGTCACCGAGCAGGTGCTCGACACGATGGCGGACACCGTCACCCCGCAGGGGGTCGTCGCGGTGTGCCAGCAGTTCCCGACGTCGGTGCGCGAGGTCTTCCCGGACGCCGGACCCGGCCTGGAGGCACGGGGTGCGTCCGCCACGGACGGCGCCCTGCCCGGTCTGGTCGCGATCCTCGAGCAGGTGCGGGACCCGGGGAACGCGGGCACGATCATCCGCGCCGCCGACGCGGCGGGTGCCGACGCCGTCGTGCTCACCGGGCGGTCGGTCGACCCGTACAACCCGAAGGTGGTGCGCTCGACCACGGGGTCGCTGTTCCACGTGCCGGTCTCGGTCGGGGTGACGCTCGCCGACACGATCGCCCGGGCCGAGGCGCTCGGGTACACGGTCCTCGCCGCCGACGTCTCCGGCGACGACCTGCCGGACGTGCGGGCCGACGGCATGCTCGACGGCCCGACCGCCTGGGTGTTCGGCAACGAGGCCCGCGGACTGACGACGGAGGACCTCGAGCTGGTCGACCGCGCCGTGAAGGTCCCGATCTACGGCCGGGCGGAGTCGATGAACCTGGCGACGGCCGCCTCGGTCTGCCTCTACGAGTCGGCGTTCGCGCAGCGGGTGGCTTCCTCCTCCACAGCGCCCTGAACCGTCCTGCTCCTCCACCGTCCGCGCAGTGCAGGACGGCGGTATCCCGGGGGCCGGTAGGCTTGGGCCTCGTGTCAGAACACCTCGAGATCAGCGAAGCGGCCGTCGCCGACGCGGTCGACCGGGCCCTCGCCGCGGTCCGCGCGACGACGACCGTGGCCGAGCTGAAGCAGGCCCGGGCCGAGCACACCGGCGAGCAGTCGGCGCTCGCGCGGATGAACGCGTCGATGCGCAGCGTGCCGAAGGAGCAGAAGGCAGCGGCTGGCAAGCTCGTCGGCCAGGCGCGCGGTCAGGTGAACGCCGCGATCGCCGAGCACGAGTCCGTCCTGGCCGAGGCCGAGGAGCGCGCCCGGCTCGAGGCCGAGCGGGTCGACGTCACCGCGCTGCCGGTCCGCCGTGCGCCGGGCTCCCGTCACCCGCTCTCGGTCCTCAACGAGACCGTCGCCGACATCTTCGTCGGCATGGGGTGGGAGGTGGCAGAGGGCCCCGAGCTCGAGCACGAGTGGTTCAACTTCGACGCGCTGAACTTCGACCCGGACCACCCCGCGCGGGCGATGGCCGACACGATCTTCGTCGAGCCGGTCGACCGGCACCTGGTCATGCGCACGCACACCTCCCCGGTGCAGGTGCGCTCCCTGCTGTCCCGCGAGCTGCCGCTCTACGTGATCGCCCCGGGCCGCGTGTACCGAGCAGACGAGCTCGACGCCACGCACCTGCCGGTCTTCACCCAGGTCGAGGGCATCGCGATCGACAAGGGCCTGACGATGGCGCACCTGCGCGGCACGCTCGAGCACTTCGCGCGCCAGGTGTTCGGCGCCGAGGCGCAGATCCGCCTCCGCCCCAACTACTTCCCGTTCACCGAGCCCAGCGCCGAGATGGACGTCTGGCAGCCGAACGCCAAGGGCGGCCCGCGGTGGGTCGAGTGGGGCGGCTGCGGCATGGTGAACCCCAACGTCCTGCGTGCGGCCGGCATCGACCCGGACGAGTACCAGGGCTTCGCGTTCGGGATGGGCATCGAGCGGACCCTGCAGTTCCGCAACGGCCTGAACGACATGCGTGACTTCCTCGAGGGCGACATCCGCTTCTCGCAGCAGTTCGGAACGGTGGTCTGATGCGCGTCCCACTCCGCTGGCTCGGCGAGTCCGTCGACCTGCCCGACGACGTCTCCCTCGAGCACGTCCACGCGGCACTCGTGTCGGTGGGCTTCGAGGAAGAGGACGTCCACACCTACGACCTGACCGGACCGATCGTCGTCGGCCGCGTGCTCGAGCGTGAGCCCGAGCCGCAGAAGAACGGCAAGACGATCAACTGGTGCCAGGTCGACGTCGGCGAGGGCGAGCCCCGCGGCATCGTCTGCGGCGCGCACAACTTCGACGTCGGTGACCTCGTCGTCGTCACGCTGCCCGGTGCCGTGCTGCCCGGCCCGTTCCCGATCGCGGCGCGCAAGACCTACGGCCACGTGTCCGACGGCATGATCGCCTCGGCACGCGAGCTCGGGCTCGGCGACGAGCACGACGGCATCCTGCGCTTCGCCGACCTCGGCATGGAGCCCGAGGTCGGGGCGGACGCCATCGCACTGCTCGGCCTCGACGACGCCGCGGTCGAGATCAACGTGACCCCGGACCGCGGCTACGTGATGAGCATGCGCGGTGTCGCCCGCGAGTACGCGCACGCCACCGGCGCGAGCTTCCACGACCCGGTCGAGCGCGTGACGCCCCGCTCGGGCGAGGGCTTCCGCGTCACGATCGACGACCGGGCGCCCGTCCGCGGTCGCGTCGGCGCACACACGTTCGTCACCCGCGTCGTCCGCGGCATCGACCCGACGCAGAAGACACCGGCGTGGATGGTGTCGCGCCTCGCGTTGGCGGGTGTCCGGTCGATCTCGCTGCCCGTCGACATCACGAACTACGTCATGTTCGAGCTCGGCCAGCCGCTGCACGGCTACGACCTCGCGAAGGTCCGCGGCGGCCTCGGTGTGCGTCGCGCGGCGGCGGGGGAGACGCTGAACACGCTCGACGACGCCACCCGCACGCTCGACCCCGAGGACCTCGTCATCACCGACGACGACGGCCCGGTCGGTCTCGCCGGCGTGATGGGCGGTGCCCGCACGGAGATCTCCGCCACGACGACCGACGTGCTGATCGAGGCCGCCGGGTTCGACCAGGTCTCGATCGCCCGGACCGCTCGTCGGCACAAGCTGCCGAGCGAGGCATCGAAGCGCTTCGAACGCGGGGTCGACCCGCTCGTGGCCGAGGCCGCCGCGAACCGTGCCGTCGAGCTCCTCGTCGAGCTCGCGGGCGGGACGGCCGACGCCCTCGGGTCGACGCTCGTCGACTCCGAGCCCCGACCGACGATCACGATGCGTGCGTCCCGACCCGCCGAGCTCGTCGGTGTCGAGTACACCGACGCCGAGGTCATCGACACCCTCCGCGCGATCGGTGCGACGGTCGACGTCGACGGCGAGCTGCTCGTCGTCACGCCGCCGTCCTGGCGGCCGGACCTGACCGACGACACCACGCTGGTGGAAGAGGTCGCCCGCATCGTCGGGTACGACCGCATCCCGAGCGTCCTGCCGATCGCCCCGCCCGGGCGCGGGCTGACCCGGCACCAGCAGGCCCGTCGTCGCGTGTCCGCCGCCCTCGCGGCGCAGGGCCTGGTCGAGGTCGTCACCGCGCCGTTCGTCTCGCAGTCGACGCAGGACGCGTACCCGGGCATCGACGGCGACGGCGGCCCCAGCGTGGTGCTGGCGAACGCGCTGGACAGCGAGCAGTCGCTGCTCCGTCGCAGCGGGATCCCCGCCCTGGTCGACGCCGCGCGTCGCAACGTGTCGCGCGGGCTCGTCGACGTCGCCCTGTACGAGACGTCGCGCGTGTTCCTGCCGACGACGGACGCGCAGCTCGGGACCGACTCCGTGCCGGCGGGCGCGGCTCGTCCCGACCAGGAGACCCTCGCCGCCCTCGACGCGTCGCTCCCGCCCCAGCCGTTCCACGTGTCGGCGCTGCTGACCGGCAACCGGGTCGTGAAGCAGCCCGGGGTGCAGCCGGAGCAGTACGGCATCGCGGACGCGCTCGACGTCGCCCGCGAGGTCGCATGGGCGGTCGGTGTCGAGCTCCGGGTCACCCAGACGGGCCACCCGTCCCTGCACCCGGGGCGTGCGGCTTCGCTGCTCGTGGGCGACACCGTCGTCGGCGTCGCCGGGGAGCTGCTCCCCGTCCTGACCGAGGCCGCGGTGCTCCCGCGCGTGGTCGCCGTCGTCGAGCTCGACCTCGACGCGCTGGTCGCAGCGGCACCGGAGCTCGTCGCGGTCGCCCCGATCGTGTCCTACCCGGCGGCGACGCAGGACCTGTCCCTCGTGGTCGCGGTCGACGTCCCGGCGGGCGACGTGCTCGACGCCGTCCGCGCTGGCGCCGGCGAGCTGCTGGAGTATGCTCGGCTCGTGGACGACTACCGGGGCACGGGCGTGGACGAGGGACAGAAGTCCCTGACGTTCGCCCTGCGCTTCCGTGCCACGGACCGCACGCTGACCGCTGCCGAGGCCTCCGAGGCCCGTGACGGCGCCGTCCGACGTGCCGGCGAGCGATTCGGGGCGACCCTGCGCGACTGATCCACCGGATCACCGCCCGGGGCCGCCGCCTCCGACTCTCTCGACGACCAGTCCGACCAAAGGTGGAACCCATGTCCGTATCCGTCGCCGTGGCGGGAGCCTCCGGCTACGCGGGCGGTGAGCTCCTGCGCGTGCTCGCCGCCCACCCAGAGTTCGACGTCAGGACGGTGACGGCCTTCTCGAACGCCGGGCAGCCGCTCATCGCCACGCAGCCGCACCTGCGGTCGCTGGCGCACCTGACGCTGGTGGAGACGACGGCGGCGAACCTGCGCGGGCACGACGTGGTGTTCCTCGCGCTGCCGCACGGACAGTCGGGCGCGATCACGGCCGAGCTCGACGACGACACCCTGGTCGTCGACTGCGGCGCGGACCACCGGCTCACCGACCCGGCGGCGTGGGACGCGTTCTACGGCGGCGAGTACCACGGCGCGTGGACGTACGGGCTGCCCGAGCTGCTCCACGCGGCTCCTACTCCCGGCACCGCCGACGAGTGGCGTGACGTCGACGACATCACGGGGCTCGGCCGGCAGCGCACGGAGCTCGCCGCGACGAAGCGCATCGCTGTGCCGGGATGCAACGTGACCGCCGTGACCCTCGGCATCCAGCCCGGGGTCCAGGCCGGACTCGTCGAGACGGACGACCTCGTCGCGGTGCTGAGCGTCGGACCGAGCGGCGCCGGCAAGAAGCTCGCGACCACCTACCTGGCGTCGGAGATCATGGGGTCCGCCAGCGCCTACGCGGTCGGGGGCACGCACCGGCACATCCCGGAGATCCAGCAGAACCTCGTCGCTGCGGGGGCCGGTGACGTCCGGATCTCGTTCACGCCCGTCCTCGTCCCGATGGCACGCGGCATCCTCGCGACCACCACGGCACGACTCTCGCCCGGGGTCAGCGCCCGCGACGTGCGGCTCGCCTGGGAACAGGCCTACGCCGACGAGCCCTTCGTGCACCTGCTCCCGGAGGGCGAGTTCCCGCGCACCGCGGACACCGTCGGCGCGAACACGGCGCTCGTCGGCATCGCCGTCGACGAGGCCGCCGGCCGCGTGGTGGCCGTGAGTGCCCTCGACAACCTGGCCAAGGGCACCGCCGGCGCGGCCGTGCAGTCGGCCAACATCGCCCTGGGCTTCCCGGAGACCCTCGGCCTGAGCGTGGACGGAGTCGCACCGTGACCGACGTGACCTCGACGGACCAGGCCGCAGCGGGCCTCCAGGGCGTGACCGCGGCCGCGGGGTTCCGCGCAGCCGGGGTGACCGCCGGACTCAAGGCGAGCGGGAAGCCCGACGTCGCCCTCGTGGTGAACGACGGACCGGACGCCGCGGTGGCGGCGGTCTTCACGAGCAACCGCGCGCAGGCGCACCCGGTGATCTGGTCGCGCCAGGTCGTCGGCGACGGCGTCGCCCGTGCCGTGGTGCTCAACTCCGGCGGCGCGAACTGCTTCACCGGACCGTTCGGCTTCCAGACCACGCACATGACGGCCGAGGCCGTCGCCGATGCACTCAGCATCGGTGCCGGTGACGTCGTCGTCTGCTCGACCGGGCTGATCGGCCGCGGTGACCAGACGTTCCGCGACGGCGTCCTGCGCGGCGTCGACCTCGCGAGCGCTGCGCTGTCGGCGGACGGCGGCCCGGACGCAGCGACCGCGATCATGACGACGGACACGACGCCGAAGCAGTCCGTCGTGACCGAGGACGGCTGGACGGTCGGCGGCATGGCGAAGGGCGCCGGCATGCTGGCACCGGGGCTCGCGACGATGCTCGTGGTGATCACGACCGACGCCGTGCAGACCCCCGACCAGCTCGACCAGGCACTCCGCGCCGCGACCCGGGTGACGTTCGACCGCGTCGACTCGGACGGCTGCATGTCGACGAACGACACGGTCGTGCTGCTGTCGTCCGGTGCCAGCGGGGTCACGCCCGAGGTCGGCGACTTCCAGGAGGCGCTGACCGCGGTCTGCGCCGACCTCGCCCGCCAGCTCCAGCAGGACGCCGAGGGCGCGAGCCACGACATCACGATCGAGGTCACCGGCGCGGTGTCCGAGGACGAGGCCGTCACGGTGGGGCGCAGCGTCGCCCGGAACAACCTGTTCAAGGCCGCCGTGTTCGGCAACGACCCGAACTGGGGCAGGGTGCTCGCGGCGATCGGGACCACCGACGCCGAGTTCGACCCGTACGCGGTCGACGTCAGCATGAACGGCGTCCGTGTCTGCCACGCCGGCGCCCCGGACCGGCCGATCGACGAGGTCGACCTGACCCCGCGCGACACCCACGTCCTGATCGAGCTCGGGGTCGGCGTGCACGCGGCGACGATCCTGACCAACGACCTGACGCACGACTACGTCCACGAGAACAGCGCGTACTCCAGCTGATGAGTGACGACCTGACCAAGGAAGAAGAGCACGAGCTGGCCGCCGTCAAGGCCGCGACGCTCATCGAGTCCCTGCCGTGGCTGAAGCGGTTCTCGGGCAAGACCGTCGTCGTGAAGTTCGGCGGCAACGCGATGGTGAACGACGACCTGAAGCGCGCGTTCGCCGAGGACATGGTCTACCTGCGCTACGCCGGGCTCCACCCGGTCGTCGTGCACGGCGGCGGCCCGCAGATCTCGGCAGCGCTGAAGGAACAGGGCATCGCGTCCGAGTTCCGCGGCGGCTACCGCGTGACGACGACCGAGGCGATCACGGTCGTGCGCGACGTGCTCGCCGGCGAGGTCAACCGCGAGATCGTCGACCTCGTCAACGAGCACGGCGACGGCCTGGCCGTGGGCGTCTTCGGCGACGGGGGCTCGCTGTTCACCGGTGAGAAGAAGGGCGTCGTCGTCGACGGCGAGCACTTCGACCTCGGGCACGTCGGCGACATCACGCACGTCGACCCGTCCGGTGTCCTGGCCGCGATCGAGGCCGGACGCATCCCGATCGTCTCGAGCATCGCGATCGACGACGCCCACCCGGACCAGGCGCTGAACGTCAACGCCGATGCCGCGGCCGGTGCGCTGGCCATCGCACTCGGCGCCGCGAAGCTCATGATGCTGACCGACGTGCCCGGCCTGTACCGCAACTGGCCCGACCGCGACTCGATCATCGACCTCATCGCGGTCGACGAGCTGCGCGAGCTGCTGCCGAGCCTCGAGTCGGGGATGATCCCGAAGATGACCGCGTGCCTCGACGCCGTGGTCGGCGGGGTGGGCGGCGCGACCATCATCGACGGCCGCATCCCGCACTCGATCCTGCTCGAGGTGTTCACCCTGCGGGGCGCTGGCACCGAGGTGATCCCGGACCCGAGCCGCCGCACCGAGAACCAGAACACCCACGCCGAGGTCGGCCGACGGGTGCCCGAGTCCGCAGCGGACCCAGGCCGACACGAAGCGGTCCACGCCACGAGCACGACGCAGAAGGGGAACGAGCAGTGAGCACCGAGACGCAGACCCAGACCTGGAACGACCGGTTCGGGGCGTCGCTCATGCGATCCCTGACCCCGCCGAAGATCATGCTCGACCACGGCCAGGGCTGCCGGGTGTGGGACGTCGACGGCAACGAGTACCTCGACTTCCTCGCGGGCATCGCCGTGAACTCCCTCGGGCACGCCCACCCGGCACTCGTCGAGGCCGTCGCCGACCAGGCCGCGAAGCTCGTGCACGTGTCGAACTACTTCGCGACGCCGCCGCAGCTCGAGCTCGCCGAGCGCCTGAAGCGCATCACCGGGGCCGGCGACGCGGGCCGCGTGTACTTCGGCAACTCGGGCGCCGAGGCGAACGAGGCCGCGTTCAAGCTCGCGCGGCTGAACAAGGGCGCGGACGGTCGGAAGACCCGCATCCTCGCGCTCAAGCAGGGCTTCCACGGCCGGACGATGGGCGCGCTCGCACTCACCGGCAAGCCCGCGCTGCAGGAGGACTTCCTGCCGATGGTCCCCGGTGTCGAGCACATCGACTCGACCGTCGAGTCGCTCGAGGCGGCGATCGACGACACCGTCGCCGCACTGATCCTCGAACCGATCAAGGGCGAGGCCGGCGTGGTCGACCTGCCCGAGGGCTTCCTGCTCGCCGCGCGGCGCCTGACCGAGGAGCACGGTGCGCTGTTCATCCTCGACGAGATCCAGACCGGTGTCGGTCGGACCGGCAACTGGTTCACCTTCCAGGGCCACGGCTTCACCCCGGACGCCGTGACGATCGCGAAGGGCATCGCGGGTGGGTTCCCGATCGGTGCCCTCGTGACCTTCGGCTGGGCATCCGAGCTGTTCTCGGCCGGCCAGCACGGCTCGACCTTCGGCGGCAACCCGCTCGGCACCCGCGTCGCGAACGCGGTGCTCGAGGAGATCGAACGCGCCGACCTGGTCGCCGGCGCGGTCACCAAGGGCGAGCGGATCCGTGCCGGCATCGCCGCCCTCGGCTCTCCGCTGGTGCACGAGGTCCGCGGCACGGGCCTGCTCGTCGGCGTCGGCCTGACCGCCCCGGTCGGCCCGGCCGTCAACGCCGCCGCCCTCGAGCGCGGCCTCATCATCAACGCCCCGAACGAGTCGAGCCTGCGCATCGCACCGCCGCTCATCGTGACCGACGCCGAGATCGACGAGTTCGTGTCGATCCTCGGCCAGAGCCTCGCGGCCGTCGCCGCCGAGCAGGAGACCTCCGCATGACCCGCCACTTCCTCCGCGACGACGACCTGACCCAGGCCGAACAGTCCGCGATCCTCGACCTGGCCGCTCGGATGAAGGGTGACCGCTGGGGCGAGAAGCCGCTGGCCGGCCCGCAGACCGTCGCGGTGATCTTCGACAAGTCGTCGACCCGCACGCGGGTGTCCTTCCACGTCGGGATCTCCGACCTCGGCGGGAGCCCCCTCGTGATCACGACGGCGAACAGCCAGCTCGGCGGCAAGGAGACCCCGTCCGACACCGCCCGGGTACTCGAGCGCATGGTGTCCGCGATCGTCTGGCGCACCTACGCCCAGTCCGGGCTCGAGGAGATGGCGGCGGGCACCCGCGTGCCGGTCGTCAACGCGCTGTCGGACGACTTCCACCCGTGCCAGCTCCTGGCGGACCTGCTCACCATCCGTGAGCACCGCGGCACGCTCGCCGGGCAGACCGTCGCCTTCGTCGGCGACGGCGCGTGCAACATGGCGCACTCGTACCTGCTGGCCGGCGCCACCGCGGGCATGCACGTCCGGGTCGCCGCGCCGGCTGCGTTCAGTCCCGAGCCCCGGGTCGTCGCCGACGCCGAGCGTCGTGCCGCCGAGACCGGTGGGTCCGTCCTGGTCGTCACCGATCCGGTCGCCGCCGTCGCCGGGGCTGACGTCGTGGTCACGGACACGTGGGTGTCGATGGGCAAGGAGGACGAGAAGCAGGCGCGACTCGACACCTTCGCGGGGTACCGCGTCGACGACGAGCTGATGGGGCACGCCGCCGACGACGCCGTGTTCATGCACTGCCTGCCGGCGGACCGCGGGTTCGAGGTGACCGCCGAGGTCATCGACGGGCCGCGGAGCATCATCTGGGACGAGGCAGAGAACCGCCTGCACGCGCAGAAGGCCCTGCTCGCCTGGCTCCTGGCCACGAATGCGACGGGCGGACCGGCCACCGCCAGCGCTCCGGCCACCGCCAGCGCTCCGGCCACCGCCAGCGCTCCGGCCACCGCGACCGCAGCGACCAGCCCGACCGCCTGACCCCGCTCGACAGGAGTCCCGTGACCGACCGCATCGTCGTCGCCTGCTCCGCCGGTGTGGACCCGGCGGCGGCCGTCGAGCACTTCGCCGTCGACCACGAGGTCCTGGCCCTCGTGGTCGACCTCGGCGGTCGCTCGCGCGAGGTCGACGCGGTGCGCGACCGCGCGCGGGTCGCCGGCGCCGTGGACGCCCTGGTGGTCGACGCGAAGACCGAGTACGCCGACCGGTACGTCGTCGGCGCCGTGCAGGCGAACGCCGGCGGTCCCGGTCGACCGCTGGTGCCGGCGCTGCGTCTGCCGGTCGTCGCCGACCACCTGGCCCGGACGGCGCGGCAGCTCGGTGCCGTCGCGGTCGCGCACCTGACGTCCGCGCCGGACGAGGTGGCCCTCACGACGACGGTCGCCGGGTACGACCCCGACCTCCGGGTCCTCCCGGTGCCGACCAGGGTCGTGCCGGTCGGCGGTACCGAGCACGACGTCTGGGGCCGCCTGGTCGCCGAACCCGATCCCGAGGACCCGTGGGCTGCGGTCGACGCGGCGGCCTGGGCGCGGACCGCGGACCCGGCCGCGCAGCCGGACCCCGAACCCGACGAGGTCACCGTGACCTTCGAGCACGGTGTCCCGGTCGCCCTCGACGGGCAGCGCTTCCCGGTCCTGCGCCTCCTGCGCGAGCTCGACGCCCTCGCCGGCCGCCACGGCATCGGTCGCCACGACCTCGTCGTCGACCTGCTCGACGGCCGCAAGGCCAGGCGCCTCGCCGAGACCCCTGGGGCAACCGCGCTCGTGGCGGCACACCGGGACCTCGAACGCATCACCCTCGAACGCGAGGTGCTACGCGTCAAGGACGGCGTGGACCGCGAGTGGGCGGACCTGGTCGAGGGCGGTCGGTGGGCGAGCGGGCTCCGCCGCGCGCTCGACGCCTTCGTCGAGCAGACGCAGCGGCACGTCTCGGGCGACGTGCGGCTCCGGCTGCACGGCGGGGTCGCCGCCGTCACCGGGCGCCGGTCGGAGCAGAGCCTGCTCGACTTCGAGCTCGCGAGCGGCCCGACCTCCGGGAGCCCGTCGTTCGCGGACGCCCGGGCACGACCGACGCGGACGGCCCTGCGCCGAGACCGCGCGAACTGACTCCGCACCAGCACCACGACGCACGAGCTCCACGACGCACCGGCACCACGGAGCACCGCCCCGCCGATGCCGCACCACCGACCAGCACCCCCTCCCAGGCAGGACGACATGACCGACGCGACGCAGCCCAGCAAGACCGACGCCACGAACACGGGCGCCCTCTGGGGTGGCCGCTTCGCCGACGGCCCCAGCGCCGAACTCGCCGCGCTGTCCCGGTCGACGCAGTTCGACTGGCAGCTCGCCCCGTACGACATCGCCGGGTCGCGTGCCCACGCCCGGGCCCTGCAGGCCGCGGGCTACCTGACCGAGGACGAGCTGGAGCGCATGACCGCCGGCCTCGACCGCCTGGCCGACGCGCACGCGACGGGCGCGTTGCAGCCGGACGACTCCGACGAGGACGTCCACGGTGCCCTCGAGCGCCTGCTCATCGCCGACCTCGGACCGGAACTCGGCGGGAAGCTCCGGGCCGGTCGGAGCCGCAACGACCAGATCGCCACCCTGGGCCGCATGCACATGCTCGACCACGGTCGGCGGATCGGGCGGCTCGTCATCGACCTCGTCGACGCGATCTCCCAGCAGGCCAGCGAGCACCCCGCGGCGATCATGCCCGGTCGCACCCACCTGCAGCACGCCCAGCCGGTGCTCCTCGCTCACCACCTCCTCGCGCACGCCTGGCCGCTCGTCCGCGACCTCGAGCGGCTCCGCGACTGGGCCGACCGTGCGAGCGTCAGCCCCTACGGCGCCGGAGCCCTGGCGGGCAGCTCGCTCGGACTCGACCCGGCGACGATCGCCCGCGAGCTCGGCTTCGCGCGGCCCGCGGACAACTCGATCGACGCCACGGCCGCCCGTGACGTCGTCGCCGAGTTCGCGTTCGTCCTCGCGCAGATCGGCATCGACGTCTCCCGTCTGGCCGAGGAGGTCATCCTCTGGAACACGAAGGAGTTCGGCTTCGTCCGGCTCCACGACGCCTTCTCGACCGGGTCGAGCATCATGCCGCAGAAGAAGAACCCGGACATCGCCGAGCTCGCGCGCGGCAAGTCGGGTCGACTCGTCGGCAACCTCACGGGCCTCCTCACGACGCTCAAGGGCCTCCCGCTCGCGTACAACCGCGACCTGCAGGAGGACAAGGAACCGGTCTTCGACTCGGTCGCCCAGCTCGAGGTGCTGCTCCCGGCCTTCACCGGGATGGTCGCGACGCTGACCTTCGACACCGAGCGGATGGCCGAGCTCGCACCGCAGGGCTTCTCGCTCGCGACCGACGTCGCCGAGTGGCTGGTCCGGCAGGGCGTGCCCTTCCGCGACGCCCACGAGATCTCGGGCGCGCTGGTCCGGTACTGCGAGGAACACGACCTCGAGCTCGACGAGCCAGGCGACGACGAGTACCGCGCCGTGTCCGAGCACCTCACCCCCGAGGTCCGCGGGGTCCTCACGATCGAGGGCAGCGTCGCGTCCCGTGCCGGTGTCGGCGGCACGGCGCCGGACCGCGTCGCGGAGCAGCTCGCCGCCCTGACCCGCCGCGTCCACGACCTGGCCGAGGGCGCACCCTTCACCCGATGACCGACGGGCTGCGTGCGCTCCTGGCCGAGCCCGCCCCGGTCTGCGCCCCGGCACTGCTCGGTGCGACGATCGCGGGGCGCGGCGTGACGCTGCGCATCACCGAGGTCGAGGCGTACTGGGGCCCGACCGACCCGGGCTCGCACGGCCACCGCGGCCCGACACCACGCAACCGGCACCTCTTCGGGCCGCCGGGAACGCTCTACGCGTACCGCTCGTACGGCATCCACACCTGCGTCAACGTGGTGAGCGGGCCGGCGGGCACCTCGTCCGGCTCGCTGCTGCGCGCCGCCGAGGTGGTCGACGGCATCGAGGTGGCCCGGGCGCGCCGCGGCCCGTCCGTCACGGACCTCGCCCTGGCCCGGGGCCCCGGCAACCTCGGGCAGGCCCTCGGCGCCGTGCTCGGCGAGGACGACGGGACCTCGCTCCTCGACGGGTCCGGACCGTTCCGGCTCACGCTCGCACCCGGCCTGGAGGCGCGGCTCACCACCGCCGGCCCGGCCGACGTGGTCGCGGAGCTGCTCCGCGAGACGGTGGCCGGTCCCGCGGGCGCGGCTCCGGTCCGGCGGATCTCCGTCGGACCGCGCACCGGCGTCGCCGGTGTCGCCGGTGGGGCGACGTTCCCCTGGCGCTCCTGGTCGACCGGTGACCCGACGGTCTCGGCGTACCGACGGCACCAGCGCGTGGTCGACTGACGGGGTGGGCCGCGCCTCCCGGCCGTCGCCACCGGCCCGCCGGTCGCTACGATGGTCCGGTGTCCAGCGCAACCGATCCCGATGTCCTGACACGCCAGCAGAACGACCCCACCTTCGCCTCGGTGTGGGACGAACTGCGCTGGCGCGGTCTGGTGCACGTCTCCACCGACGAGACGGCACTCCAGGAGGCCCTCGACGGCGGGACGGTCACGTACTACTGCGGGTTCGACCCGACCGCACCGTCGCTGCACTGCGGCAACCTGCTGCAGCTCCTCACGATGCGACGGCTGCAGCTCGCCGGGCACAAGCCGCTCGCGCTCGTCGGTGGCTCCACCGGGCTCATCGGCGACCCGCGACCGACCGCGGAGCGCACCCTGAACACCCCGGAGACCGTTGCCGAGTGGGTGAGCCGGCTGCAGGCGCAGGTGTCCCGGTTCCTCAGCCCCGACGGCGAGAACGGCGTCCGGCTCGTCAACAACCTCGACTGGACGGCGCCGCTGTCCGCCATCGACTTCCTGCGTGACATCGGCAAGTACTTCCGCGTGAACACGATGCTGAAGAAGGACGCCGTCGCCGCACGGCTGAACTCGGACGCGGGGATCAGCTACACGGAGTTCAGCTACCAGATCCTGCAGGGTCTCGACTACCGCGAGCTGTACCGGCAGTACGGCTGCACGCTGCAGACCGGTGGTTCCGACCAGTGGGGAAACCTGACCTCGGGCACGGAACTCATCCGGCGCACCGAGGGTGTCGCCGTGCACGCGCTCGGCACCCCGCTCATCACGAATTCGGACGGCACGAAGTTCGGCAAGAGCGAGGGCAACGCGATCTGGCTCGACGCCGAGATGACCTCGCCGTACGCCTTCTACCAGTTCTGGCTCAACACGGCGGACGCAGACGTGATCGCCCGGTTGCGGGAGTTCACGTTCCTCGACCGCGCGGAGATCGGGCGGCTCGAGCAGGCGGTGGCCGACGAGCCCTTCCGTCGCGAGGCCCAGCGCACCCTGGCGTCCGAAGTCACCTCGCTGGTGCACGGGGCGGCGGCGACCCGTGCGGCGATCGACGCGTCGGCGGCGCTGTTCGGCAACGGCGACCTGGCCGCGCTCGATGCGGCGACACTGCGTGCCGCGGTCGCCGAGCTCCCCGGGACGGTCTCGCTCCCCGGCGACGCCGACGTCGCTCGCGCCCTCGTCGACACCGGCCTCGTGAAGTCGCTCGGCGAAGCGCGCCGTGCGGTCGACCAGGGCGGTGTGTACGTGAACAACGTCCGCGCCGACGACACGACCGCGCAGCTCGCGGGCCTCGCGCTGCCCGGGGGAGTCGTCGTCCTCCGCCGCGGCAAGAAGACCCTGGCCGGCGTCACGCTCGGCTGACCCGTCCACCCGTCGTGCACACGGTGCCCGGTCTCCCGACGGAGGCCGGGCACCGTTGCGTCCGGCGAGGTACCGGCTGGAGTTGCAGAGTGCGACACGCCCGGACGACAGCCCGGTTGGCGCTCCCCGCCGTCGCTGCGTAGAGTTCTTACTCGTCACCCCAAAGGTGCGGCGGAGCGGCTGGAGCGAGAGCCCAGAGCCTGCCGGCCTCAAGCGGGACCATCCTCCACCGAAGTTCAGATCAAGCCTTGTGCTCGATCGCTTCGACGCTTAGGATGACTACTCCACCGGCCCTCTCCCACGGGATGAGCCACAGGACCTCGGTCCGACGAGTTGCCGGTGACACCAAGAACACCAAGCCCCTCTGGCGGAGCTCCTTCTGGGAGTCGAGTGGGGGGTGCGTCTGGTCCTTGAGAACTCAACAGCGTGCACATTGTCAATGCCAATTATTTTGACCCCGTGCCTGGTCGGCTTGCTGACCGGGTCGGAGACAATTCCTTTTGGATTGGATTGATTGTCCAGTGGACAGTCTTTACAGTCAAGATCAACTCGGCCTGCTGCTTTTGGTGGTGGGTTGGTAATTTTTTACGGAGAGTTTGATCCTGGCTCAGGACGAACGCTGGCGGCGTGCTTAACACATGCAAGTCGAACGATGATGCCCAGCTTGCTGGGTGGATTAGTGGCGAACGGGTGAGTAACACGTGAGTAACCTGCCCCTGACTCTGGGATAAGCGTTGGAAACGACGTCTAATACTGGATACGACTGCCGGCCGCATGGTCTGGTGGTGGAAAGATTTTTTGGTTGGGGATGGACTCGCGGCCTATCAGCTTGTTGGTGAGGTAATGGCTCACCAAGGCGACGACGGGTAGCCGGCCTGAGAGGGTGACCGGCCACACTGGGACTGAGACACGGCCCAGACTCCTACGGGAGGCAGCAGTGGGGAATATTGCACAATGGGCGAAAGCCTGATGCAGCAACGCCGCGTGAGGGATGACGGCCTTCGGGTTGTAAACCTCTTTTAGTAGGGAAGAAGCGAAAGTGACGGTACCTGCAGAAAAAGCACCGGCTAACTACGTGCCAGCAGCCGCGGTAATACGTAGGGTGCAAGCGTTGTCCGGAATTATTGGGCGTAAAGAGCTCGTAGGCGGTTTGTCGCGTCTGCTGTGAAATCCCGAGGCTCAACCTCGGGCTTGCAGTGGGTACGGGCAGACTAGAGTGCGGTAGGGGAGATTGGAATTCCTGGTGTAGCGGTGGAATGCGCAGATATCAGGAGGAACACCGATGGCGAAGGCAGATCTCTGGGCCGTAACTGACGCTGAGGAGCGAAAGCGTGGGGAGCGAACAGGATTAGATACCCTGGTAGTCCACGCCGTAAACGTTGGGCGCTAGATGTAGGGACCTTTCCACGGTTTCTGTGTCGTAGCTAACGCATTAAGCGCCCCGCCTGGGGAGTACGGCCGCAAGGCTAAAACTCAAAGGAATTGACGGGGGCCCGCACAAGCGGCGGAGCATGCGGATTAATTCGATGCAACGCGAAGAACCTTACCAAGGCTTGACATACACCGGAAACAGCCAGAGATGGTTGCCCCCTTGTGGTCGGTGTACAGGTGGTGCATGGTTGTCGTCAGCTCGTGTCGTGAGATGTTGGGTTAAGTCCCGCAACGAGCGCAACCCTCGTTCTATGTTGCCAGCGCGTTATGGCGGGGACTCATAGGAGACTGCCGGGGTCAACTCGGAGGAAGGTGGGGATGACGTCAAATCATCATGCCCCTTATGTCTTGGGCTTCACGCATGCTACAATGGCCGGTACAAAGGGCTGCGATACCGTAAGGTGGAGCGAATCCCAAAAAGCCGGTCTCAGTTCGGATTGAGGTCTGCAACTCGACCTCATGAAGTCGGAGTCGCTAGTAATCGCAGATCAGCAACGCTGCGGTGAATACGTTCCCGGGCCTTGTACACACCGCCCGTCAAGTCATGAAAGTCGGTAACACCCGAAGCCGGTGGCCTAACCCTTGTGGAAGGAGCCGTCGAAGGTGGGATCGGTGATTAGGACTAAGTCGTAACAAGGTAGCCGTACCGGAAGGTGCGGCTGGATCACCTCCTTTCTAAGGAGCATCTGACCGGCCCTCTTGCAGGTGATCGGTTCAGGCGCCGATGCAACCCGAGTGTGGTTGCCGGTAGCTCATGGGTGGAACATTGACAGTGCAGTCGGGAGCGTAGCTTCCGGCCTGAGTACGCCAGCTTGCTGGTTGGAAGGGGTCGGGGTGAGCGGGTCGGCTGGTGCACGTTGTTGGGTCCTGAGGGACCAGGCTTCCCGGTCGTGATGATCGGGGGTTGAGCCGGCGGACGGAAGTCTGCTTGGTTCTTCGAGTGGGCTGCATGAAGCGAACCGGTTGGTTCGGGGAGTGTGGTGCCGATCGTATGTTGAGAACTACACAGTGGACGCGAGCATCTTAGATCGCTCGAGACGGTGATCATCTCTTTTCGGGGGTGGTCGGGTGTCGAGTCGATCGCAATTTTAATCTTTGTGGTCAAGTTTCTAAGAGCAAACGGTGGATGCCTTGGCATCTGGAGCCGAAGAAGGACGTAGAAATCTGCGATAAGCCTCGGGGAGCTGATAATCGAGCTGTGAGCCGAGGATTTCCGAATGGGGAAACCCCGCCAGGCGACTTGTCGACCTGGTGACTCCCGCCTGAATATATAGGGCGGGTAGAGGGAACGTGGGGAAGTGAAACATCTCAGTACCCACAGGAAGAGAAAACAACATGTGATTCCGTGAGTAGTGGCGAGCGAAAGCGGATGAGGCTAAACCGATCATGTGTGATAGCCGGCGGGCGTTGCATGGTCGGGGTTGTGGGACACGTCGCTCAGTTCTGCCGGACTGGGGCGGTTACAGCGCATCATAGTCGAACCGGTTTGAAAGCCGGGCCGTAGTGGGTGCCAGCCCCGTAGACGAAATGGTGTCATGGCCGGATGTGTATCCCAAGTAGCACGGGGCCCGAGAAATCCCGTGTGAATCTGTCAGGACCACCTGATAAGCCTAAATACTCCCAGATGACCGATAGCGGACAAGTACCGTGAGGGAAAGGTGAAAAGTACCCCGGGAGGGGAGTGAAATAGTACCTGAAACCGTTTGCTTACAAACCGTCGGAGCCTCCTTGTAGGGGTGACGGCGTGCCTTTTGAAGAATGAGCCTGCGAGTTAGTGATATGTGGCGAGGTTAACCCGTGTGGGGCAGCCGTAGCGAAAGCGAGTCTGAATAGGGCGATACAGTCGCATGTCCTAGACCCGAAGCGAAGTGATCTATCCATGGCCAGGTTGAAGCGACGGTAAGACGTCGTGGAGGACCGAACCCACTTCAGTTGAAAATGGAGGGGATGAGCTGTGGATAGGGGTGAAAGGCCAATCAAACTTCGTGATAGCTGGTTCTCTCCGAAATGCATTTAGGTGCAGCGTTGCGTGTTTCTCGCCGGAGGTAGAGCTACTGGATGGCCGATGGGCCTCAACAGGTTACTGACGTCAGCCAAACTCCGAATGCCGGTGAGTGAGAGCGCAGCAGTGAGACGGTGGGGGATAAGCTTCATCGTCGAGAGGGAAACAACCCAGACTACCAACTAAGGCCCCTAAGCGTGTGCTAAGTGGGAAAGGATGTGGAGTTGCACAGACAACCAGGAGGTTGGCTTAGAAGCAGCCACCCTTGAAAGAGTGCGTAATAGCTCACTGGTCAAGTGATTCCGCGCCGACAATGTAACGGGGCTCAAGCACACCGCCGAAGTTGTAGATTTCGCACACAGACAAGCCTTCGTGGTTCAGTCGTGCGGAGTGGTAGGAGAGCGTCGTGTGGCGAGTGAAGCGGCGGAGGAATCCAGCCGTGGACGCCACACGAGTGAGAATGCAGGCATGAGTAGCGAAAGACGGGTGAGAAACCCGTCCTCCGAAAGACCAAGGGTTCCAGGGCCAGGTTAATCCGCCCTGGGTAAGTCGGGACCTAAGGCGAGGCCGACAGGCGTAGTCGATGGACAACGGGTTGATATTCCCGTACCGGCGAACAACCGCCCAAGCTAATCCAGTGGTGCTAAGAGTCCTAACCCGGTGCATCCGGATCCCTTCGGGGTGATGGTGTCCGGTCTAACGCTCGACCCCATGCTGGTGCGGCTAGCGTATGAACAGGTGTGACGCAGGAAGGTAGCTGAGCCAGGCGATGGTATCCGTAAGGTGAACCTGGTGTAAGGATGTAGGGCTGACGATAGGCAAATCCGTCGTCTGTGTGCCTGAGATCCGACGCGTACCCGTCAAGGGGAAATCAGTGATCCTATGCTGCCGAGAAAAGCATCGACGCGAGGTTGCAGCCGCCCGTACCCGAAACCGACTCAGGTGGTCAGGTAGAGAATACCAAGGAGATCGAGAGAATCGTGGTTAAGGAACTCGGCAAAATGCCCCCGTAACTTCGGGAGAAGGGGGGCCGGACACGTGATACGACTTCTCGTTGTTGAGCGTTGAAGGCCGCAGAGACCAGTGGGAAGCGACTGTTTACTAAAAACACAGGTCCGTGCGAAGTCGCAAGACGATGTATACGGACTGACGCCTGCCCGGTGCTGGAAGGTTAAGAGGAAGGGTTAGCCCTTACGGCGAAGCTCTGAATTTAAGCCCCAGTAAACGGCGGTGGTAACTATAACCATCCTAAGGTAGCGAAATTCCTTGTCGGGTAAGTTCCGACCTGCACGAATGGCGTAACGACTTCCCAGCTGTCTCAACCGCGAACTCGGCGAAATTGCACTACGAGTAAAGATGCTCGTTACGCGCAGCAGGACGGAAAGACCCCGTGACCTTTACTACAGTTTGGTATTGGTGTTCGGAGTGGCTTGTGTAGGATAGGTGGGAGACTGTGAAGCGGGCACGCTAGTGTTCGTGGAGTCATTGTTGAAATACCACTCTGGTCACTTTGGATGTCTAACGTAGGACCCTGATCGGGTTCATGGACAGTGCCTGATGGGTAGTTTAACTGGGGCGGTTGCCTCCCAAAGAGTAACGGAGGCGCCCAAAGGTTCCCTCAACCTGGTTGGCAATCAGGTGGCGAGTGTAAGTGCACAAGGGAGCTTGACTGTGAGACTGACAGGTCGAGCAGGGACGAAAGTCGGGACTAGTGATCCGGCAGTGGCTTGTGGAAGCGCTGTCGCTCAACGGATAAAAGGTACCTCGGGGATAACAGGCTGATCTTGCCCAAGAGTCCATATCGACGGCATGGTTTGGCACCTCGATGTCGGCTCGTCGCATCCTGGGGCTGGAGTAGGTCCCAAGGGTTGGGCTGTTCGCCCATTAAAGCGGTACGCGAGCTGGGTTTAGAACGTCGTGAGACAGTTCGGTCCCTATCCGCTGCGCGCGTTGGAAATTTGAGAAGATCTATCCCTAGTACGAGAGGACCGGGATGGACGAACCTCTGGTGTGTCAGTTGTTCTGCCAAGGGCACCGCTGATTAGCTACGTTCGGACCGGATAACCGCTGAAAGCATCTAAGCGGGAAGCCGTCTTCGAGATGAGATTTCCATGCACCTTGAGTGTGAGAGGCTCCCAGCAGACTACTGGGTTGATAGGCCGGATGTGGAAGCGGGGACTGACGACCCGTGGAGCTGACCGGTACTAATAAGCCGAAGACTTGACAACACAACTATTACCGTCACCCCTTTTCGGGTGTGGGGCTCGCGTCCACTTTGTGGTTCCCGACAGACGATCGGGAATCAAACTGAATACTTCAGCAATGCTCTGAAGGAACAATGGTTTGATCCAGGATCTGGGTCGACAGTGTTCCGGTGGTCATAGCGAGAGGGAAACGCCCGGTCACATTCCGAACCCGGAAGCTAAGCCTCTCAGCGCCGATGGTACTGCAAGGGGGACCTTGTGGGAGAGTAGGACGCCGCCGGACTCAACGTTCAGCAACACCAGGAAACCCCTGACCGTTCACGGTCAGGGGTTTCCTGCGTTCCGGGGCATGCTGCGTTTCGTGGGCATCCGCGTTCTGAGAGCCTCCAGAACTCCGGGATTCCTGCGTACGGGGTGACGCCCGCCCGGCACGGGGGACCGGCCTGCGCGGTCACCCGGACTGTGGTGGCGCCCTCCGGACGGGTCCGGGATGATCACTGGGTGGCTGGACGCATCGGTGACCTCTTCCGCGACGAGCCGGACCAGTGGGGTGGTCGTGGCGATCCCTGGTTGTGGCGCGCGTTGCGCACGCGATTCGCGGACGTGCCGCTCCCGAGTACCCAGGGCGGGCTAGAGGCGTTGTTGCGGAGGGCCTTCGCCGCGGAGGTCGGGCACGCGGTGTCGGACCTCGTCGGGGTCGGTGTGTACGTCGAGCGGTTCGCCCACGGTGGGATGTCGTCCGGGTACGTCTCGCTGACGTGGTGGTCGACGACGGGCATTCCGTTGCTGCTGTGTCGAGCGGCCCTCCCCGGCGCGCTGTTCTCGATCCGGAGGACATCGGAGCAGGACTGGCTATCGGTCCGGGAGATCAGACTTGAGAACGCGGAGGAGAACCCCGTGTCGTACGGGGCAGATCTGCGGACGACGCTCGCGATGACCGAGGACGACTGGCGAACCCGGGCGCGACGCGGTACCGGGAGCGACACCACCAACGTGGTGGCCGTGGCGGACGACGGTCCTTGGCTCGGGATCATGGCAGCGCAGTTGTGCGGTGATGGCGTTCCGCAGGCGCTGCTCACCGGAGTCTTCGTCCGTGCCGCGGCCCGGGGGAGGACGCACGGCGTCGCAGATGCACTCCTGGCGGAGGTCCTCGCGTGGGCGGTGCTCCACGCCCCGTCGATCCACCTCTGGGTCGACCGAGCACCGGCCGGCGCTCCTGCACGACGGTTCTACGCGCGTCACGGCTTCCGACCGACAGGACGGCGGCGCCCGGCAGCCGGATTCCCGGACGCGGAGATCGAGGAGATGACGGCCGCGCTCGAGCTTCCCGACCAGCCCTGAGCGCATGCCGCTGCGCTCGCCCCTCGGCACGGACCAGCGCCGGCTTCGAGCCTGCCCTCTGCGACACGCCCGGGATGCGGCCCTACTTGGCAGCGCGTTCACCTCCGCGTAAGGTTGTACCTCGTTGCCGCTGAGGCGGAGAACGGAACGGCCGAGACGGTCACCGGGTCGATGACCTGGAGATGCAGTCCGGACGGGGTCCCGCTCGGCAACCAACCACCACGATGTCGAGCTGAACGGCTCGGCGTGTGGTGTCGAGATTCCAAGCCCCTCTGGCGGAGCTCCTTCTGGGAGTCGAGTGGGGGGTGCGTCTGGTCCTTGAGAACTCAACAGCGTGCACATTGTCAATGCCAATTATTTTGACCCCGTGCCTGGTCGGCTTGCTGACCGGGTCGGAGACAATTCCTTTTGGATTGGATTGATTGTCCAGTGGACAGTCTTTACAGTCAAGATCAACTCGGCCTGCTGCTTTTGGTGGTGGGTTGGTAATTTTTTACGGAGAGTTTGATCCTGGCTCAGGACGAACGCTGGCGGCGTGCTTAACACATGCAAGTCGAACGATGATGCCCAGCTTGCTGGGTGGATTAGTGGCGAACGGGTGAGTAACACGTGAGTAACCTGCCCCTGACTCTGGGATAAGCGTTGGAAACGACGTCTAATACTGGATACGACTGCCGGCCGC
Source organism: Curtobacterium sp. SGAir0471 (assembly GCF_005490985.1). Taxonomy (NCBI): domain Bacteria; kingdom Bacillati; phylum Actinomycetota; class Actinomycetes; order Micrococcales; family Microbacteriaceae; genus Curtobacterium; species Curtobacterium sp. SGAir0471. The sequence goes on along the minus strand of NZ_CP027869.1, from coordinate 3,033,892 downwards.
ATGGTCTGGTGGTGGAAAGATTTTTTGGTTGGGGATGGACTCGCGGCCTATCAGCTTGTTGGTGAGGTAATGGCTCACCAAGGCGACGACGGGTAGCCGGCCTGAGAGGGTGACCGGCCACACTGGGACTGAGACACGGCCCAGACTCCTACGGGAGGCAGCAGTGGGGAATATTGCACAATGGGCGAAAGCCTGATGCAGCAACGCCGCGTGAGGGATGACGGCCTTCGGGTTGTAAACCTCTTTTAGTAGGGAAGAAGCGAAAGTGACGGTACCTGCAGAAAAAGCACCGGCTAACTACGTGCCAGCAGCCGCGGTAATACGTAGGGTGCAAGCGTTGTCCGGAATTATTGGGCGTAAAGAGCTCGTAGGCGGTTTGTCGCGTCTGCTGTGAAATCCCGAGGCTCAACCTCGGGCTTGCAGTGGGTACGGGCAGACTAGAGTGCGGTAGGGGAGATTGGAATTCCTGGTGTAGCGGTGGAATGCGCAGATATCAGGAGGAACACCGATGGCGAAGGCAGATCTCTGGGCCGTAACTGACGCTGAGGAGCGAAAGCGTGGGGAGCGAACAGGATTAGATACCCTGGTAGTCCACGCCGTAAACGTTGGGCGCTAGATGTAGGGACCTTTCCACGGTTTCTGTGTCGTAGCTAACGCATTAAGCGCCCCGCCTGGGGAGTACGGCCGCAAGGCTAAAACTCAAAGGAATTGACGGGGGCCCGCACAAGCGGCGGAGCATGCGGATTAATTCGATGCAACGCGAAGAACCTTACCAAGGCTTGACATACACCGGAAACGGCCAGAGATGGTTGCCCCCTTGTGGTCGGTGTACAGGTGGTGCATGGTTGTCGTCAGCTCGTGTCGTGAGATGTTGGGTTAAGTCCCGCAACGAGCGCAACCCTCGTTCTATGTTGCCAGCGCGTTATGGCGGGGACTCATAGGAGACTGCCGGGGTCAACTCGGAGGAAGGTGGGGATGACGTCAAATCATCATGCCCCTTATGTCTTGGGCTTCACGCATGCTACAATGGCCGGTACAAAGGGCTGCGATACCGTAAGGTGGAGCGAATCCCAAAAAGCCGGTCTCAGTTCGGATTGAGGTCTGCAACTCGACCTCATGAAGTCGGAGTCGCTAGTAATCGCAGATCAGCAACGCTGCGGTGAATACGTTCCCGGGCCTTGTACACACCGCCCGTCAAGTCATGAAAGTCGGTAACACCCGAAGCCGGTGGCCTAACCCTTGTGGAAGGAGCCGTCGAAGGTGGGATCGGTGATTAGGACTAAGTCGTAACAAGGTAGCCGTACCGGAAGGTGCGGCTGGATCACCTCCTTTCTAAGGAGCATCTGACCGGCCCTGCTTGCAGGTGATCGGTTCAGGCGCCGATGCAACCCGAGTGTGGTTGCCGGTAGCTCATGGGTGGAACATTGACAGTGCAGTCGGGAGCGTAGCTTCCGGCCTGAGTACGCCAGCTTGCTGGTTGGAAGGGGTCGGGGTGAGCGGGTCGGCTGGTGCACGTTGTTGGGTCCTGAGGGACCAGGCTTCCCGGTCGTGATGATCGGGGGTTGAGCCGGCGGACGGAAGTCTGCTTGGTTCTTCGAGTGGGCTGCATGAAGCGAACCGGTTGGTTCGGGGAGTGTGGTGCCGATCGTATGTTGAGAACTACACAGTGGACGCGAGCATCTTAGATCGCTCGAGACGGTGATCATCTCTTTTCGGGGGTGGTCGGGTGTCGAGTCGATCGCAATTTTAATCTTTGTGGTCAAGTTTCTAAGAGCAAACGGTGGATGCCTTGGCATCTGGAGCCGAAGAAGGACGTAGAAATCTGCGATAAGCCTCGGGGAGCTGATAATCGAGCTGTGAGCCGAGGATTTCCGAATGGGGAAACCCCGCCAGGCGACTTGTCGACCTGGTGACTCCCGCCTGAATATATAGGGCGGGTAGAGGGAACGTGGGGAAGTGAAACATCTCAGTACCCACAGGAAGAGAAAACAACATGTGATTCCGTGAGTAGTGGCGAGCGAAAGCGGATGAGGCTAAACCGATCATGTGTGATAGCCGGCGGGCGTTGCATGGTCGGGGTTGTGGGACACGTCGCTCAGTTCTGCCGGACTGGGGCGGTTACAGCGCATCATAGTCGAACCGGTTTGAAAGCCGGGCCGTAGTGGGTGCCAGCCCCGTAGACGAAATGGTGTCATGGCCGGATGTGTATCCCAAGTAGCACGGGGCCCGAGAAATCCCGTGTGAATCTGTCAGGACCACCTGATAAGCCTAAATACTCCCAGATGACCGATAGCGGACAAGTACCGTGAGGGAAAGGTGAAAAGTACCCCGGGAGGGGAGTGAAATAGTACCTGAAACCGTTTGCTTACAAACCGTCGGAGCCTCCTTGTAGGGGTGACGGCGTGCCTTTTGAAGAATGAGCCTGCGAGTTAGTGATATGTGGCGAGGTTAACCCGTGTGGGGCAGCCGTAGCGAAAGCGAGTCTGAATAGGGCGATACAGTCGCATGTCCTAGACCCGAAGCGAAGTGATCTATCCATGGCCAGGTTGAAGCGACGGTAAGACGTCGTGGAGGACCGAACCCACTTCAGTTGAAAATGGAGGGGATGAGCTGTGGATAGGGGTGAAAGGCCAATCAAACTTCGTGATAGCTGGTTCTCTCCGAAATGCATTTAGGTGCAGCGTTGCGTGTTTCTCGCCGGAGGTAGAGCTACTGGATGGCCGATGGGCCTCAACAGGTTACTGACGTCAGCCAAACTCCGAATGCCGGTGAGTGAGAGCGCAGCAGTGAGACGGTGGGGGATAAGCTTCATCGTCGAGAGGGAAACAACCCAGACTACCAACTAAGGCCCCTAAGCGTGTGCTAAGTGGGAAAGGATGTGGAGTTGCACAGACAACCAGGAGGTTGGCTTAGAAGCAGCCACCCTTGAAAGAGTGCGTAATAGCTCACTGGTCAAGTGATTCCGCGCCGACAATGTAACGGGGCTCAAGCACACCGCCGAAGTTGTAGATTTCGCACACAGACAAGCCTTCGTGGTTCAGTCGTGCGGAGTGGTAGGAGAGCGTCGTGTGGCGAGTGAAGCGGCGGAGGAATCCAGCCGTGGACGCCACACGAGTGAGAATGCAGGCATGAGTAGCGAAAGACGGGTGAGAAACCCGTCCTCCGAAAGACCAAGGGTTCCAGGGCCAGGTTAATCCGCCCTGGGTAAGTCGGGACCTAAGGCGAGGCCGACAGGCGTAGTCGATGGACAACGGGTTGATATTCCCGTACCGGCGAACAACCGCCCAAGCTAATCCAGTGGTGCTAAGAGTCCTAACCCGGTGCATCCGGATCCCTTCGGGGTGATGGTGTCCGGTCTAACGCTCGACCCCATGCTGGTGCGGCTAGCGTATGAACAGGTGTGACGCAGGAAGGTAGCTGAGCCAGGCGATGGTATCCGTAAGGTGAACCTGGTGTAAGGATGTAGGGCTGACGATAGGCAAATCCGTCGTCTGTGTGCCTGAGATCCGACGCGTACCCGTCAAGGGGAAATCAGTGATCCTATGCTGCCGAGAAAAGCATCGACGCGAGGTTGCAGCCGCCCGTACCCGAAACCGACTCAGGTGGTCAGGTAGAGAATACCAAGGAGATCGAGAGAATCGTGGTTAAGGAACTCGGCAAAATGCCCCCGTAACTTCGGGAGAAGGGGGGCCGGACACGTGATACGACTTCTCGTTGTTGAGCGTTGAAGGCCGCAGAGACCAGTGGGAAGCGACTGTTTACTAAAAACACAGGTCCGTGCGAAGTCGCAAGACGATGTATACGGACTGACGCCTGCCCGGTGCTGGAAGGTTAAGAGGAAGGGTTAGCCCTTACGGCGAAGCTCTGAATTTAAGCCCCAGTAAACGGCGGTGGTAACTATAACCATCCTAAGGTAGCGAAATTCCTTGTCGGGTAAGTTCCGACCTGCACGAATGGCGTAACGACTTCCCAGCTGTCTCAACCGCGAACTCGGCGAAATTGCACTACGAGTAAAGATGCTCGTTACGCGCAGCAGGACGGAAAGACCCCGTGACCTTTACTACAGTTTGGTATTGGTGTTCGGAGTGGCTTGTGTAGGATAGGTGGGAGACTGTGAAGCGGGCACGCTAGTGTTCGTGGAGTCATTGTTGAAATACCACTCTGGTCACTTTGGATGTCTAACGTAGGACCCTGATCGGGTTCATGGACAGTGCCTGATGGGTAGTTTAACTGGGGCGGTTGCCTCCCAAAGAGTAACGGAGGCGCCCAAAGGTTCCCTCAACCTGGTTGGCAATCAGGTGGCGAGTGTAAGTGCACAAGGGAGCTTGACTGTGAGACTGACAGGTCGAGCAGGGACGAAAGTCGGGACTAGTGATCCGGCAGTGGCTTGTGGAAGCGCTGTCGCTCAACGGATAAAAGGTACCTCGGGGATAACAGGCTGATCTTGCCCAAGAGTCCATATCGACGGCATGGTTTGGCACCTCGATGTCGGCTCGTCGCATCCTGGGGCTGGAGTAGGTCCCAAGGGTTGGGCTGTTCGCCCATTAAAGCGGTACGCGAGCTGGGTTTAGAACGTCGTGAGACAGTTCGGTCCCTATCCGCTGCGCGCGTTGGAAATTTGAGAAGATCTATCCCTAGTACGAGAGGACCGGGATGGACGAACCTCTGGTGTGTCAGTTGTTCTGCCAAGGGCACCGCTGATTAGCTACGTTCGGACCGGATAACCGCTGAAAGCATCTAAGCGGGAAGCCGTCTTCGAGATGAGATTTCCATGCACCTTGAGTGTGAGAGGCTCCCAGCAGACTACTGGGTTGATAGGCCGGATGTGGAAGCGGGGACCAACGACCCGTGGAGCTGACCGGTACTAATAAGCCGAAGACTTGACAACACAACTATTACCCACACTTTCGGGTGTGGGGCTCGCGTCCACTTTGTGGTTCCCGACAGACGATCGGGAATCAAACTGAATACTTCAGCAATGCTCTGAAGGAACAATGGTTTGATCCAGGATCTGGGTCGACAGTGTTCCGGTGGTCATAGCGAGAGGGAAACGCCCGGTCACATTCCGAACCCGGAAGCTAAGCCTCTCAGCGCCGATGGTACTGCAAGGGGGACCTTGTGGGAGAGTAGGACGCCGCCGGACTCAACGTAAGTGATGTGGCCATCGGCCCTCCATCGAGAACTCGTAGGGGAGACCCTCGTTCTCGCGGAGGCCGGTGGCCACATCTGTTTCCGCCCTCGGTCGCTCGACTCGGGGTCCGGTTCGTGATGGACTGGTCCCGCAGCGAGCACGGACGACCGTGCGGCACCAACACAACGACACAGCGGACGACAGCCCGGCGCCCTTCGGCGAGGGCACGCGATGAGGAGCAACGGTGGCGAACGACGACGAGCAGCAGCGCAACGACCGGGATCGCGGAGCGCGGCGCGAGGGCGGCCGCTGGGCGTCCGGACCGCGTGACTTCGAGCGTCGCGAGGGTGATCGTGCGCGCCGGGACGGTGGCCGTGCCGGCCGCGACGTCGAGCGGGGTGGCCGTGATGACCGTCGGTCCTTCCGTGACGGTGACCGGCCGTTCGCCGACGGTGGCCGTCGCCCGGCCCGGCAGGGCGATCGTGACGGTGCCGGTCGTCCGCCGCGGGGCGATGGTCCTCGTGGCAGTGATCGTCCGTTCCGTGGTGGTGACGACCGTCGTCCGCAGCGTGAGGGCGGCGACCGTCGGCCCTACCGCGACGCCGGCGAGCGTCGCCCGCAGCGCGACGGTGACGACCGTCGGCCGTTCCGTGGCAGCGACGACCGTCGTCCGCAGCGCGACGGTGACGAGCGCCGTCGGTTCCGTGGTGGTGAGGACCGTCGTCCGCAGCGTGATGGTGACGAGCGTGGTCCGTACCGCGATCGCGGTGAGCGCGCTCCGTTCCGCGGGGGCGATGACCGTCGTCCGCAGCGTGATGGTGACGAGCGTCGTCCGTACCGCGATCGCGGTGAGCGCGCTCCGTTCCGCGGGGGCGATGACCGTCGTCCGCAGCGTGATGGGGGTGAGCGTCGTCCGTACCGCGGGGCCGATGACCGTCGTCCGCAGCGCGACGGTGACGAGCGCCGTCCGTACCGCGGGGGCGATGACCGTCGTCCGCAGCGTGATGGTGACGAGCGTCGTCCGTACCGCGGGGCCGATGACCGTCGTCCGCAGCGCGACGGTGACGAGCGCCGTCCGTACCGCGGCGGTGACGACCGTCGTCCGCAGCGGGACGGCGACCGCCGATCGTTCGGCCGTGGCGACGACCGCCCCCGCCGCGACGACCGCGGCGACCGCCCTCGCTTCGGTGACGGCTCCCGGCACGCCGGTGCCCGCTTCGGCGAGGCCGCGCGGGACGACTGGGAGGACCGGGACCCGTACGGCACCCGTTCCGTCCGCCCGCGCCACGACGACCCCGAGATCGACGAGAGCGTCTCGGCGCGCGACCTGGACCCGGCCGCCCGCGCGGAGCTCAAGACGCTCAGCAAGGACAACGCGGAATGGGTCGCGAAGCACCTCGTCATGGCGGCGCTGCTCGTCGACGAGGACCCCGAGACGGCGAACCTCCACGCCCTGAGCGCCGCTCGTCGGGCCGGCCGTGTCGCCGTCGTCCGTGAGACGGCGGCGATCACCGCGTACCGCACGGGCGACTTCGCCACCGCGCTCCGTGAGCTCCGTACCTACCGTCGGATCTCCGGGAAGAACGACCAGCTGCCGATGATGGTGGACTGCGAGCGGGGCCTCGGTCGGCCCGAGCGTGCACTCGAGCTCGGACGGTCGATCGACCGCGCCGCGCTGGACACGGCGGTGCAGGTCGAACTGGCGATCGCGATGTCGGGCGCCCGGCTCGACCTGGGCAACCCGACGGCTGCTCTCGGCGAGCTCGAGATCCCGCAGCTCGACCCGAGCACGGCCTACAGCTGGTCGCCGGCCCTCTACAGTGCTTACGCGGCCACGCTCGAGGAGCTCGGCCGTCAGGACGAGGCCGACGAGTGGTGGGCGCGGGTCGACCGGGCCGCCGCCGCCCTGGCTGAGATCGCCGACGAGAACGCATGGGAGACTGTCGATGTGGTCGAGGAAGAAGTCGAAGGACACGACGAGCACGACGCCGTCGTCGGTGACGAGCCCGTCGCCGGGGACGAGCACGGAGCCGGAGCGCTCGACGACACCGACCAACTCGGCGGCGACGTCGACCCCGACGACGACCTCGGCGAGATCGACGACGACAACCCCCGCGACGTCGACGGGTCCGCAGCCGACTGACGTCCCGAGGCCGCCGACGGACGGGGTGGACGTCGTCCTCACCGACCTCGACGGCGTCGTGTACCGCGGGCGGAACGCGATCCCGCACGCGGTCGAAGCGCTCACCCGGGCGTCGCTGACGGCGCGCGTCGGGTACATCACGAACAACGCCTCGCGCCGGCCGTCCGACGTGGCCGAGCACCTGCAGGGCTACGGGCTCGAGGTCTCGGCCGACGACGTCGTGACCTCGTCGCAGGCGGGTGTCCGGCTGCTCGAGACGCTCGTGCCGGCCGGGTCCACCGTGCTGGTGACGGGCGGTGTCGGGCTGACGAGCATCGTCGAGCAGGCGGGCTTCACCGTGACCACGAGCGCCGACGACGCGCCGGCAGCGGTCATCCAGGGGTTCTCCCCGGACCTGGGGTGGACGCACCTGGCCGAAGCCTCGTTCGCCCTCGCCGATCCGGACGTGCCGTGGGTTGCGACGAACATGGACTGGTCGATCCCGGTCGAGCGGGGGATCGCGCCCGGCAACGGCACGCTCGTGTCCGCGGTGCACCAGGCCGTCGGTCGGATGCCGGTCGTCGCGGGCAAGCCGGAACGGCCGATCTTCGACGCGGCGGTCGCCCGGTTCGGCGGTGAGCACCCGCTGTTCATCGGTGACCGTCTCGACACGGACATCAAGGGCGCGAACGACGCGGGCATCCCCAGCGTGCTCGTGTTGACGGGCATCGACCAGGCGAAGCAGGTGCTCGCTGCGGACCAGCGCTCGCGTCCGACCTACGTGCTGCAGGACCTCCGCGGGCTGTCCGAGCCCTACCCGGTGACGGTGCGGCGGCAGGACCCGGACGGCACCCGGTACGTCACGGTCGGCGACGCCACCGTCGCGATGCACGGGCACGTCGTGCGGGTGCTCGACGCCGGCACCCCGATCGACCTGCTCCGCGCCGGATCAGCGCTCATCTGGGAGTCCGGGCTGGCCATCTACGGCCTCGACGTCGACCCGAAGCTGTACGGCGGCGAGTAGGTTGTCGGACGTGCACGACCCGCAGCAGCCCGACGACTTCGCGGCCCGGACCGCCGCCGCCGAGGCCCTGCCCCTGCCCGAGCGTGCCGACGCCTTCTCCGCCCTGCACGACGACCTGCGCACGCGGCTCGAGAGCGGCCAGGCCCCGCATGGGCACAGCTCGGGCCGCGCTGCCGGCGCCTCGCAGGTGTGGGGGAGCGGACGAGGCGACGGCGGTACGGGTGTCTGAGCACGACGAGCGCCGCCCGGTCCGGCTGGACGCACTGCTCGCCGCCCGTGGGCTCGTGCGCTCTCGGACCGCCGCGACGAAGCTGGTCCAGGCCGGACGGGTGACGGTGGACGGGTCGGCCGTCGTGAAGCCCTCGGCTCCGGTCGCCCCGGACGCCGAACTCGTCGTGGACACCGAGGACGAGTGGGTGTCACGCGCGGCGCGGAAGCTCGTCCGTGCCCTCGAGGTCTTCGACGTCGACCCGGGCGGGCGTGTGGTGCTCGACGTGGGCGCCAGCACCGGCGGGTTCACACAGGTGCTGCTCCACCACGGGGCCGCCCGCGTGGTCGCGCTGGACGTCGGCCACGGACAGCTCGACCCGGTGATCGCGATCGACGAGCGTGTGCGCGTGGTCGAGGGCTGCAACGCCCGTGACCTCACCGCCGACACCTACGCGGCCCTCGACGACGAGGCGTCCCGCACGAGCCTGGTCGTGGGCGACCTGTCCTTCATCTCGCTGCGCATCGTCCTGCCCGTGCTGGCCGAGGCGGTGCCCGCCGACGAGTTCGTGCTGCTCGTGAAGCCGCAGTTCGAGGTCGGCCGCGGCGGTGTGCGCGAGGGCATCGTGCGCGACGCCGGACTGCGGAACGACGCGCTGATGAACGTGCTGTGGTCGGCGTGGGACGCGGGACTCGGCACCGTCGGTCTCGACGCCTCGCCGATCGTCGGGACGCACGGCAACCACGAGTACCTCGCGCACTTCCAGCGTGGTGTCGGGGGTGATCCGGCAGGATGGGGGAACCCGACAGCGTGGATCGGTCGGGCCACCGAACTCACCGAAGGGGCTGCATGAGCGACGACGACCGGCACATCCTGCTCGTCTCCCACACGGGCCGACAGGACTCCATCGACGCCGCCGTCGAGGTCTGCGACCTGCTCCACGCCGCCGGACTCACCCCGGTGATGCCGTTCGACGAGTACGCCGACGTGCGGCGGGCCGAGGCGTCGGTCGGCCAGGTCGACATCCTCGGCGTCGACGTGCAGGCCGACCAGCTCGAGATCGTCATCGTCCTCGGTGGCGACGGCACGATCCTCCGCGCCGCCGAACTGGTGCGCGGCACGGGTGCCCCGATCGTGGGCGTGAACCTGGGGCACGTCGGGTTCCTGGCCGAGAGCGAGCGCGACGGGCTGCGCGCCACGGTGGAGCGCGCCCTGACCGGTGACTACAAGGTCGAGGAACGCGTGACGCTCCAGGTCGACGTGGTCGTCGGGCACGAGGTCGTCTACTCGTCGTGGGCGCTGAACGAGGCGACGATCGAGAAGGCCTCCCGCGAGCGCATGCTCGAGGTCGTGACCGAGGTCGACGGTCGTCCGCTGTCGTCCTTCGGCTGCGACGGTGTCGTCGTGGCCACCCCGACCGGTTCCACCGCGTACTCGTTCTCGGGCGGCGGCCCGATCGTCTGGCCGGACGTCGACGCCCTGCTCATGGTGCCGCTCAGCGCGCACGCCCTGTTCGCCCGACCGATCGTCGTGGGTCCGGACTGCACGCTCGCGATCGAGGTCCTGCGCCGGACGAGCGGCGTCGGGGTCCTCTGGTGCGACGGCCGCCGCACGCACGACCTCCCGCCGGGCGCCCGGGTCGAGGTCCGTCGTTCGGCCGACCCCGTCCGGGTCGCACGGTTGAAGGACGCCCCGTTCACCGACCGGCTCGTCGCCAAGTTCCAGCTCCCCGTCGCCGGGTGGCGCGGCCCGGCGACCGAGGACGACGCATGATCGAGGAGATCGTCATCTCCGACCTCGGCGTCATCGGTGAGACCACGCTCGAGCTCGGGCCCGGCTTCACCGTCGTCACCGGGGAGACCGGCGCGGGCAAGACCATGATCGTGACGGCGCTCGGGCTGCTGCTCGGTGCCCGGGCGGACGCCGGCTCGGTGCGCCGTGGTGCGTCGAGCGCGGTGGTCGAGGGGCGCTGGCATGTACCGGACCACGCTGCCGTCGCCGAGCGTGTCGAGGACGCCGGCGGCACGGTCGAGGACGGCGAGCTCATCCTCACCCGCACGGTCTCCGCCGAGGGCCGCAGCCGCGCGACCGTCGGCGGCCGCAGCGCCCCGGTCGCGGTGCTCGGTGAACTCGCCGACCAGCTGGTGACCGTGCACGGGCAGTCGGACCAGATCCGTCTGACCTCGGCGTCGGCGCAGCGCGCAGCCCTCGACGGCTTCGGCGGCAGGGCCGTGCAGCGGGCGCTGGACGCCTACGTCGCCGCCTACGACACCTGGCAGGCGCACGCCGATGACCTGGAGACGCTCGTGCGGGACCGCGACGACCGCGTCGCCGAGGCCGAGCGGATCCGTGCGGCGTCGGACGAGATCGAGTCGGTCGACCCGCAGCCCGGCGAGGACGTCGAGCTCGCGGAGCGCGCCGAACGCCTCGGCAACCTCGAGGAGCTCCGCCTGGCGGCCGGCACCGCCCACGAGGCCCTGTCGAGCGAGTCCCTCGACGGCGTCGCGGACGTGGTCGGACTGGTCGAGGCAGCGCGACGCGCCGTCGAGCGCGTCGCCGGCTCGGACCCGGCCCTGCAGCCCGTGCTCGAGCAGCTCACCGAACTCGGGATCCAGGCATCGGACGCCTCCGCCGGTCTGTCCAGCTACCTCGGGTCGCTCGAGCCCGACGCCGGCCACGACCTCGAGCTCGTCAACGAGCGCCGGGCGCTCCTGGCGAACCTGACGCGCAAGTACGGCGAGACCGTCGACGACGTGATCGCCTACGGACAGCGGGCGAGTGACCGGCTCCTCGAGCTCGACGGCGACGACGACCGCATCGTCGCGCTGCAGCAGGCGGTCGAGCAGGACGAGCAGGCCCTCGAGCAGACGGCCGCCGCGCTCACGGCGGCCCGGACGAAGGCGGCAGGCGACCTGGCGAAGCGGGTGACCGCCGAGCTGCGGACGCTGGCGATGGCCGGCGCGACGCTCGTCGTCGAGGTCACCGACGGGGGCGAGTACCGCCGGCACGGCCGCGACCAGGTGGCGATCCTGCTCCAGCCGCACTCCGGCACGGACCCGCGCCCGATCGGCAGGGGTGCGTCCGGCGGCGAGCTCTCGCGCGTCATGCTCGCGATCGAGGTCGTCATGGCCGGCAGCACGACCGTGCCGACCTTCGTCTTCGACGAGGTGGACGCCGGTGTCGGCGGTGCCGCGGCGATCGAGATCGGCCGGCGGCTCGCGAAGCTCGCCGAGCGCACGCAGGTCATCGTCGTCACGCACCTCGCGCAGGTCGCGGCGTTCGCGAACAACCACCTCAACGTCGTCAAGGACGCCAGTGGCGCCGTGACCTCGTCGAGCGTGCGGCGGCTCGAGGGCGAGGAACGGCTCCAGGAGATGGCGCGCCTGCTCTCCGGCCTGGGTGACAGCGCGAGCGGCATCGAGCACGCCCGCGAGCTCCTCGACGTCGCCGGCCAGCGCGCGTAGCCGCCCGGTCGGCCTGGAGGCTCGCCCCACCTCCGCCCCACGGCTCGCGCCCACCCCGTGGTCGGCGCGAGACACCGGCGTCAACGCGAGACGCCGTCGGAACCTGCGGTGTCTCGCGCGGGCCGAGGTGTCTCGCGCGGGCCGAGGTGTCTCGCGCGGGCCGAGGCGTCTCGGTGGGAGCGACCACCGGCGGGCGCAACGCCCGCGGCGAACGCGAGTCGCGCCTCCCGGCAGTTCTGACGTACGATGGAACCCCGTGGCGGACACTCTCAGCGGCGGAACCAATTCTTCGACCTCGACCCCGAAGGTCACGAAGCAGATCTTCGTGACCGGCGGGGTCGTCTCGTCCCTCGGCAAGGGCCTGACGGCGGCCAGCCTCGGCAACCTGCTCACGGCACGCGGCCTCAAGGTCGTCATGCAGAAGCTCGACCCGTACCTCAACGTGGACCCGGGCACGATGAACCCGTTCCAGCACGGCGAGGTCTTCGTGACCGACGACGGCGCCGAGACGGACCTCGACATCGGGCACTACGAGCGCTTCCTCGACATCGACCTGTCGCAGGCCGCGAACGTCACGACCGGCCAGGTGTACTCGAGCGTCATCGCCAAGGAGCGTCGCGGCGAGTACCTCGGCGACACGGTCCAGGTCATCCCGCACATCACCGACGAGATCAAGCGTCGGATGCGCGAGCAGGCCGAGAACGACCCGCAGCCCGACGTCATCATCACCGAGGTCGGCGGCACGGTCGGTGACATCGAGTCCCAGCCCTTCATCGAGTCCGCACGCCAGGTCCGCCACGAGCTCGGCCGCAACAACGTGTTCTTCGTGCACGTGTCGCTCGTGCCGTTCATGAGCGCCTCGGGCGAGCAGAAGACCAAGCCGACGCAGCACTCGGTCGCCGCGCTCCGGTCCATCGGCATCCAGCCGGACGCCCTCGTGCTCCGCTCGGACCGCCCGGTGTCGGACGCGAACAAGCGCAAGATCGCCCTGATGTGCGACGTCGACGAGGACGCCGTGGTGAACGCGGTGGACGTGCCGTCGATCTACGACCTCCCGACGCTGCTGCACGACCAGGGCCTCGACCAGGTCATCATCGACGCGCTGAAGCTCGACGCGCACGACGTCGACTGGTCGGCGTGGAACCCGGTCCTCGACGCGGTGCACGAGCCGAAGAAGCACGTTACGATCGCCCTGGTCGGCAAGTACATCGACCTGCCGGACGCGTACCTGTCCGTCACCGAGGCCCTGCGGGCGGGCGGCTTCGCCCACAACGCCAAGGTCACGCTGAAGTGGGTCGTGTCCGACGACTGCACGACGCCCGAGGGTGCCGCGAAGCAGCTCGGCGACGTCGACGGCATCTGCGTCCCCGGCGGCTTCGGCGTGCGCGGCATCGAGGGCAAGCTCGGTGCGCTCCGCTTCGCCCGCGAACAGGGCATCCCGACGCTCGGCCTGTGCCTCGGCCTGCAGTGCATGGTCATCGAGTACGCCCGGCACGAGGCCGGCCTGACCGACGCGTCGAGCACCGAGTTCGACCCGGAGACCTCGACGCCGGTGATCGCGACGATGGCCGAGCAGGTCGACATCATCGCCGGTGGCGACATGGGCGGCACGATGCGCCTCGGCCTCTACCCCGCGAAGTTCGCGGACGGGTCGCTCGCCGCGTCGCTGTACGGTGCGCCGGAGGCCTCCGAGCGCCACCGTCACCGCTACGAGGTGAACAACGCCTACCGTCAGCAGATCGCGGACGCCGGCCTGGTGTTCTCGGGCACCTCGCCCGACGGCACCCTCGTCGAGTACGTCGAGCTGCCGCGCGACGTGCACCCGTTCTACATCGCCACGCAGGCGCACCCGGAGCTGCGCTCGCGCCCGACCAAGACCCACCCGCTCTTCGCCGGGCTGGTGGACGCGGCGATCGCGCGGCACGAGGCGTCCAGCCTGTTCGACCCGGCCGAGGAGTCGGCGGAGGTCGTCGCCTGACGCGACCGGACGGATGACGGGAGGCGCGGTGCCAGCTGGCACCGCGCCTCCCGTCCGTTGCGGGGAGCGTCCCGGACGGAACCTGGTTCCGGACACGGAACCACAGAAGAGCGCGGTGTCGTGCCCGGAACCTGGTTCCCGAGGAGGGGAGTGCCAGGATGGAGACGTGACTGACGCTGCCGCACCGATCGCCGACGAACACGCCTCGTACGAGGTCACCGAGTCCACCGTCGTGTACGAGGGCGCGGTCTGGGACGTGCGCCGTGACCACGTCGACTACGACGGGCACGACATGGTCCGCGAGTACATCGACCACACCGGCGCCGTGGCCGTCTTCGCGGAGGACGACGAGGGGCGCGTGCTCGTCATCCAGCAGTACCGGCACCCCGTGCAGCTGCGCGACTGGGAGCTGCCGGCCGGACTCCTCGACCACGAGGGCGAGGACCACCTGACCGCCGCGCAGCGGGAGCTCGGCGAGGAGGCGGACCTCGAGGCGGACCACTGGGAGCCCCTGGTCCGGTACAACACCTCGTCCGGCGGCAGCGACGAGTTCATCCAGGTCTACCGGGCCCGCGGCGTCCGCGCGACGGCCTCGGCGTTCGAGCGGGAGGCGGAGGAGGCCGACATCGTGACACGGTGGGTGCCGCGCGCCGAACTGGTCGAGGGCATCCTCGCCGGCCGGCTGCAGAACTCCGCGCTCGTCGTGGCGACCCTGGCGGTCGACGCGATCGAGCGGAGCGCGATCGAGCGGAGCGCGACCGAGCGGAGCGCGATCGAGCGCGGCGCGACGGCATGACCACCGCGCGGGGCTAGCGTCGAGAGGTGACCCCGCTCGACCGCGCCACCGAGACCTACCTGCGGCACGTCGCCGTCGAGCGAGGGCTGTCGCAGCACACGGTCTCGGCCTACCGACGGGACCTCGCGGTCTTCGCGGAGTGGCTCGCCTCGACGCCGGCAGTGGAGTCGGCAGGCGCGGACCGGGCCGGGGGAGCGGCGGCCCTGACCGACGTCGCGCGTCTGACCCGTGCGGACGTCGCCGGGTTCGTCGCACACCTGACCTCGCGACCGGAGCAGCCGCTCGCCCCACGGTCCGTGGCCCGGATGCTGAGCTCGGTGCGGTCCTTCACCGCGTTCGCCGCCGCCGAGGGCTGGCTCCCGCTCGACCCCGGGACGGCCGTCCGCCCGCCGAAGGCACCGTCGCGGCTGCCGAAGGCGATCTCGGTGCACGACATGGAGCGGCTGCTCGGCGCCGCGGGCTCGGCGGACGACGACCCCGTGCAGCTCCGGGACCGGGCACTGCTGGAGCTGCTCTACGCCACGGGCGCGCGCATCTCCGAGGCAGTGGAGCTGTCCGTGGACGACGTCACGACGCTGTCCGACCCCGAGGACGACGAGGGCGACGGGCTCGCGGTCGTCAAGGTCACCGGCAAGGGCAACAAGCAGCGCATCGTGCCGCTTGGCAGCTTCGCGCGGGCCGCGGTCGACGCCTACCTGGTGCGCGCTCGACCGGTCTTCGCGGCCCGGGGACCGTCGACCCCGGCGCTGTTCCTCGGCGCTCGCGGCGCGCGGCTGTCGCGGCAGAGCGCCTGGCTCGTCATCCAGGCCGCGGCGGAGCGCGCCGGACTGTCGGCGCACGTGTCACCGCACACGTTCCGGCACTCGTTCGCGACCCACCTGCTCGAGGGCGGTGCCGACGTGCGCGTGGTGCAGGAACTGCTCGGGCACGCGAGCGTCGCGACGACGCAGATCTACACGCTCGTCACGGCCGACATGCTGCGTGACGTGTACCAGACGGCGCACCCGCGGGCGCGGCGGTAGCGGCCGGAGCCGTCCCTCAGAGCACGTGCCACTGCGCGGACGCGGCGACCACGCCCGTGGCGACGGCGACCACGAGGGCGCTCGTCGCAGCGCTCCGCCACAGCACCCGCCAGCCGCCGGTCGCACCGGGACGGACGATCGCGACGACTCCGACGACGACGGCGAGCGTGCTCGCCACCCCGACCGGGTTCCACACGACCGACACGACCGCGAGCAGGACCGCGACGAGCGCCGCCGCCCCGACCCGCTGCACGGAGCCGCCGGAGGCCCACGAGCCGGTCCGGAGCGCTCCGCCCTCGACCGAGAACGACGGCCCGGCCGGCGCGACGACGACCGGCGCGACGGGTTCCTGCCGGGCCGGGAGCACCCGCGTCGCCCCGCCCCACGCGTGACCGTCCCACCACCGCAGGCGGTGGGCGTCCTGGGGGTCCGGGAACCAGCCTGCGGCCGGCAGCGTCACGGGGTGCTCCTCGAGGGTGCGGTGGATGGTGCACCTCGACGCTACGCAGCCGGGAGGCACGCCCACAGTCCCACAGCGGGTGTCGGCAACAAGGGGGACCAGTCGGTGCGCTACGGTCGGGCGGGTGATCACCGCCGACGCCCAGACCCTGTCCGCCTTCTGGTCCGCCCGCCGTGACGAGGCACCGGAGCTCCCCGAGGCCGTGCCCGAGGCGTGGGCGTTCGGCGCCACGCCGGACCACGCCGACGGTCTGCTCGACCTGGTGCTCCGCGGGATCAAGGACGGCACGGCGTCGTCGATGTGGGACTACGAGGCGACGGGCGACCCGCTGCCCGAGGTCGGCGAGCTCAGCGTCATCCTCGACGGTCGGGGCGAACCCCGCGCCGTGATCGAGACGACGGACCTGCGGGTCGTGCCGTTCGACCAGGTCGGCGAGGAGCACGCCCGCGCCGAGGGCGAGGGCGACCGCACCCTCGCGCACTGGCGCGCGGTGCACGAGCGCTACTGGCGCGAGCACTCCGAGAACCCGCGCGGGTACGAGCCGGACATGCCGGTGCTGTGCGAGCGCTTCCGGTTGCTCTGGCCGGAGGCACCCGCCGAGGCCTGAGTCGAGAGCCGCGGACTACGCCGGGACGGCCGCCGCGTCGACCTCGTCCATGACGGCCTTCGTCGCCGCGAGCAGCCGGGCGTTGAAGTCGACCCCGAGCTGGTTCGGCACCGTGACGAGCACGGTGTCGGCGGCCCGGACCGCGGCGTCGGAAACGAGCTCGGCGACGAGCTGCTCCGGCTCCCCGATGTACGAGCGACCGAACCGGGCGAGGCCGCCGTCGAGGTGCCCGACCTGGTCCTGCCCCTCGACCTGCGCCCGCACGCCGAAGTAGTGCCGCGACTCGTCGTCGGTGATCGGGATGATGCTGCGCGACACCGAGACCCGCGGCGTCCGCTCCCAGCCCATCTCGGCCCAGGTGGCCCGGAAGCGCTCGATCTGCTCGGCCTGCAGCTGGTCGAACGGCACGCCGGTGTCCTCGGTGAGCAGGGTCGACGACATGAGGTTCATGCCCTGCTCGGCCGTCCACTCGGCGGTCGCGCGGCTGCCGGCACCCCACCAGATCCGGTCGGGCAGCGTGTCCGACAGCGGGGACACCGCCAGGGACCCGGCCGACCCGGTCATCTGCGGGTTCGCGTGGGCCATCGGCTCCCCGGCGATCGCCCGGCGGAACACGTCGGTGTGCGAGCGCGCCATGTCGCCACCGTTGGTGTCGTGCGCCTCGGGGACGTAGCCGAACTGCTGGTAGCCGGCGAGAGCGGTCTCGGGTGACCCCCGCGAGACGCCGAGCTGCAGTCGGCCGCCGGAGATGAGGTCGGTGGCAGCGGCTTCCTCGGCCATGTAGAGCGGGTTCTCGTACCGCATGTCGATCACGCCGGTGCCGATCTCGATGCGACTGGTCCGAGCGGCGATCGCGGAGAGCAGCGGGAACGGTGCCGCCTGCTGCGGGGCGAAGTGGTGCACGCGGAAGTACGCGCCGTCGACGCCCGCCTCCTCGGCCGCGACGGCGAGGTCGATCGCCTGCACGAGGGCCTCGCGGCCGCTGCGGACACGTGAGCCCGGCACGTCGCGCCAGTGCCCGAAGGACAGGAACCCGATCTTCGTCATGCCCATGCGAACGCATGCTACTGCGATCGCATTCCGACACGACTACCGTCGTCGCCATGGACGACCCACGCACCGCGCTGACCGCGGAACGGCGTCGCAACGAGCGGCTGCTCGCCGACGTCGAGCGCAGCATGCGGGACGTCAGCGACGCACGCCAGGACGCCAACTCGGACGACGAGCACGACCCCGAGGGCGCGACGCTCGCCTGGGAGCGCGGCTCGCTCGGCGCGGTGCGCGACGACGCGCGGAACAGGATCCGACTGGTCGACGCCGCGCTCGCGCGGCTCGAGGCCGGCACCTACGGGCGGTGCGCCGTCGGCGGCGAACCGATCCCGGCGGCCCGTCTGGACGCGGTCCCGTGGGCCGCGACGTGCGTCGCACACGCGTGACGAGCCTCCAGGCCGGTGGGTGTGCTGCTGACGGTCTCGCGGCCGGACTGAGACGCGCACGTCTGCACGGGACGCCGCCTAGTGCATGAGACCCCGCCGCCTCCGGGGCCGTCTCGACGAGGCGGCGACGTCTCGACGGAACGGGCGGCCGGGAGGCGCGGTGCACGCCCGCCCCGCCACCCACGTCGCGTGGACCGGTTGCGCCGCCGTTTCCCAGCCGCGCGCCCTAGGTTGCCGCCATGGACGACACCCACGAGCGACCCGACGCGGTCGTGCGTGCCGACACCACGGCTCCCGAGACCGACGCCGACGACCGGCACCCCCGCTTCCGGTGGTTCCGTCGGCTGCGCGCGTGGATCCACGCGCGACCGGGCGTGCACCTCTTCTACAAGGTGCTCGTCGGGATCGTCGGCGGGCTCGTCGTGGTGATCGGGCTGATCCTCGTGCCGCTGCCCGGGCCGGGCTGGCTCGTGGTGTTCATCGGTCTGACGATCCTGGCCAGCGAGTTCCACTTCTTCCACCGCATCATCACGTGGCTGCGCGCGCAGCTGCACCGCTTCTGGGACTGGGCGAAGGCGCACGGGCCGCAGTGGCTGCGGAAGGCTGCGGACCGGGGCAAGGCCGACGTCGACGCGGCCCATGCCGATGCACACCGCAGCACGGGCGTCCGGGCGCAGCGGCCGAACCGGGCGCGACCGGGGCACTGACCGCCGTTCGCGTCGGTCGGGCCGGGGCTACTCGGCGACGGTCCGGACGGAGCCCGTCGCCGTGCGCTCGACGGTCTCGGCGGCGCGTTCCTCGACACCGGCCGCGCTGCGGGAGGTGACCTGCAGCACGAGGGCGGTCGTCGCCGCGAGGACGATGAAGGCGCCGTAGCCGGCGAGCACGGGCACGAAGCCGAACGCCGGTTCGACCAACCCTGCGACGACGGCGGGCACCCCGAAGGCCAGGTAGCTGACGATGTAGACCGACGACAGCAGCCCGGCGCGGTGCGTGGGGGCGGCGGTCGCGAGCAGCATCCGCAGCGGCGCCTGGAACCCCGCGCCGAAGCCGACGCCCGCGATCGCGCTCCCGACGACGAGTCCGGGCAGCGAGTGCGCGAACACGAACGACACGGTGACGACCGGGCCGACGATGAGTGCGACGAGTCCGAGGAACAGGCTCCGACGCGTGTCGAGGCGCTGGATCGCGAGTCCCGTGAGCCCGCCGACACCGGTGACGACGGCGATGAGGGCCCCGGCCGCGAAGTGGTCGTGGATGCCGAACACCGCACCGAGCGCCGACGGGACGAGCGACAGGAACAGCCCGCCCAGCGCCCAGCTGGCGACGAGGGCGCCGGCGACGCCTCGGAAGAGCGCTCGCGACGCCCGGGGGACGGACACCGTCGGGCGGAGGGAGCGGAGCGCGCCCGGTCGGCGGGTGACCCGCTCGGGGACGACGACCAGGGCGGCGACGAGGAGCAGCAGGAGCGCGCCGAAGAGCACGTAGACGAGCTGCTCCGGTGCCGGACCCCACTCGACCAGGGCGCCGCTCGACACCGCGCCGGTGGCCAGGGCGAAGGGCGGGACGGCACCGTTCAGGACGCCGGCGAGGGACGGGAAGCGCTCGAGCGAGTTGTCGATGAGCGCCGCGCCGAGGGCACCGATGAGCAGCCCGACGGCGACGCCCTGCACGATGCGGTCGAGCACGAGCGCCCCGAAGCCGTCGGCGCCGGTGAACAGCACGAGCGAGACGACGAGCAGCAGGCCGCCGGCGACGAGCACGGGCTTCCGGCCGACGTGGTCGGAGAGCCGCCCGGCGACGAGCATCGTGACGAGGAGCCCGGCGACGTAGATCGCGAACACCCCCGTGAGCATGAGCGGCGTGAGGTCCCACTCGGCGGCGTAGACGGGGTAGATCGGCGAGGGCACCGAGGACGACGCCATCGCCACGAAGAGCATGGCGGCGAGGATCCAGAAGCCCGCGACTCCGCGTGCTGACTGCATGGTGGCACCTTCCCGACGGATCGACTGCTGTACGAGCACATTCGTACAGCAGGTACCTGTACGACGCAAGTCGTACTGTCTGGTCGGCGGTGCTACCGTCGTGGCATGCCTGCCGCGCCCGTGGACTCCGCCGTCACGCCAGAACGCCTGCCGCAGCCGACCGTCGCCGAGATGGACCTGCCGGTCGTGCTCGACGCGCTGAGCGACCCGATCCGGCTCACGATCCTGCACCGCTACCTGGTCGACGCCGCCGGCGGGGTGCGCAGCTGCGGGTGGGTCGGGGTCGACCGGCCGAAGTCGACGCTGACGCACCACTTCCGCGTGCTGCGCGAGGCCGGCCTGCTCGAGCAGCACCAGGAGGGCCTGACGCGGTCGAGCCGGGTCCGCACCGAGGACGTGCAGCAGCGCTTCCCCGGGCTGCTCGACCTGGTGGCTGCGTGGCAGGTGCCCGCGTCAGTCATGCGCACGGAGGTCCCCGCGTGACCCAGCGGGCGCGGGCAGCAGCGGCACACGAGCTGCCGACCATCACGACCGACCCCGCCGTGACGACGGCGCTCGCCGCGGACCTCGACGCCGCGGGCTTCACCGTCGAGCGCATCGACGCGCTCTGGGGCCACGAGGCTGCCGCGTCGCTGCACCGCGGCTCGCGGGTCGCCGCGCTGCGGGCACTCGCCGCGCGGGAGACCACTCCGCTGACCACCCTCGCGACGCTGTTCGTGCTCGGCCTGCCGGTCGACCGGGCCGACGCCGAGCGGGCGTTCCCGACGGCCGGACTCGACCGGGTCACGGCCGCCGGGCTCCTGCGCAGCGACGACGGCTCGGGCCGCGACGAGATCGACGACTCCGGGCTGCCGGACACCGAGCACCGACGGGTGCACCCGACCGTCGACCTGCGGCCCTACGCCTTCGTCGACGACCAGGGCGCCGGCAGCTGGTGGATCGTCTCCGACCTCGGAGAGCTCGCACTCGGCACCGCGCTGGGCGAGGAGCACGTGCTCGGCATCGGCGGCGCGACCACCACGCTCTCCGGGCTGCAGGTCCCGGTGCCGGTCCGACGGGTGCTCGACCTCGGGACCGGGTGCGGCATCCAGGCCATGCACGCGCGGCGCTTCGCCGAGCAGGTCGTCGCCACGGACATCTCCCGCCGGGCGCTCGACATCGCCCGGTTCAACGCCGCGCTCAACGGCATCGACGGCATCGAGTTCCGGCTCGGCTCGCTGTACGAGCCGGTCGCGGGGGAGCGTTTCGACCGCATCGTGTCGAACCCGCCGTTCGTCATCACCCCGCGGCGCGACGACGTGCCGTCCTACGAGTACCGCGACGGCGGCATGGTCGGCGATGCGCTCGTCGAGACCGTGCTCCGCGGCCTCGCCGACCACCTCGAGCCCGGCGGGACCGCGCAGCTGCTCGGCAACTGGGAGTACCGCTGGGGCGTCGACGGGCTCGACCGGGTGCGCTCGTGGTTCGCGGACGCCGAGGACCTCGACCTGTGGGTCGTCGAACGGGAGCGCGAGGACCCGCCCGCCTACGCCGAGACCTGGATCCGCGACGGCGGGACGAAGCCCGGCACCGAGGCGTTCGACCGGCTCGTGGACGCCTGGCTCGACGACTTCGCCACCCGACGGGTCACCGGGGTCGGCTTCGGGTACGTGGTCGTCCGGCGCACGTCCGCGACGGACGCCGGGCGGCCGGGAGGCGCGGCTCGCCTCCGCCGCACCGAGCGCGTCCCCGAGGCGCTCGGCTCCAACCCCGTGGGGCTCGGCGCGACGGTCGCCCGGGTGCTCGACGCTGCCGAGTGGCTCGCGGCGAGCGACGACCGGGCCCTCGCCGCCGCACACCTGCGGGTCGCCGGGGACGTCACCGAGGAGCGGCACTACTGGCCCGGGAACGACGACCCGACGGTGATCACCCTCGTGCAGGGTGGCGGGTTCGGCCGGCGGGAGGACGCGGACACGGCGCTCGCCGCGTTCGTGGGTGCCTGCGACGGGGACCTGTCGGTCGCGGCGATCGTCGGCGCCCTCGCGCAGATCACCGGCGTCGACGAGGGCGCGCTCACGGCGGACCTGCTGCCGCGTGTGCGCGACCTGGTGCTGGACGGCCTGCTGCTCGCACCGACGTCCTGAGGCTGCGCCTGGCGTCCGGTCAGCGGGAGCGGTGGTCCCGCCAGGAGTGCTCGGGGGCGTAGCCGAGGAGCTCGCGGGCCTTCTCGCTCGACAGCAGCGAGCTCGTCCCGTCGATGTCGGTGCGGCGCTCGATGTCCGGCACGAAGCGCTCGACGAGCTCGATCGTCGGAGTGTCCATCACGGTGTCGGGGCTCGCGATGACGAACGCCTCGAACCCGGTGAGCTCGGCCTCGAGCGACCTCCGAACCGCCTGCGCCCCGTCGCGGGAGTCGATGTACGACCACAGGTTGAACGTCTTGGCCTCCGGCGAGGCGTCCCACGGGAAGGACGGGTAGTCGGTCTCGTCCATCACGTTCGAGAACCGCAGGCCGATCATCTTCAGCTCCGGGTCCCAGCGGGTGAAGTGGCGGGCCATCTCCTCCTCGACGGCCTTGCCGAGCGAGTACGACGACTGCGGGCGGACCGCGAACTCCTCGTCGACGGGCAGGTACGGCGGGTGGTGCTCGCCCATCGGGATCCCGAGCAGGGTCTCGCTCGACGCCCACACGACGTTCTTGATGCGTGCGACCCGGGCGGCGTGGAAGACGTTGATCGACGCGGTGACGTTGTTCGTGATGAGCGCCACGTCGGGCACCTGGCCGGGTGCGGGCACGGCGGCGAGGTGCACGACGGCGTCGACGCGGTCGTAGCGGTCGTCGATGCCGGTCAGCGCGCCGAGGACCTGGCCGTAGTCGCTCAGGTCGATGCGGACGAACGGCACCCGCTCGGGCTTGTCGGGGGAGGGCACCCGGTCGAGCAGGACGACGTCGTACCCGTGCTCGTCGAGGTCGCGGACGACCGCCCGTCCGAGCTTGCCGCTGCCTCCGGTCACCACAACACGCGTCATCGCGTCACTCCACATCGTCGTCGGACGGCCTGGTCGGCCGTAGCCCATCCTGCCGTGTGCGCCTGCACCGGGACCAGGCACTGGCGGTACCTGTCCGGGCGGCGCAGGTCGAGGTGGCCGAGCCCGGGGCGGCGCGGTCAGGCGGAGGCGGGGGTGACCGACTGCGCGACCGCCAGCCGAGCGACGAGCTCGACGTGCTCGGCCATGTCCCGCGACGGGTCGTAGAGCCACTGGATCTGCATGCCGTCCGAGATCGCCAGCAGCACGCTCGCCAGCTGCTCGACGTCCACGTCGGTGCGGAGCCGGCCGTCCTGCTGCATGGTCCGGAAGTCCCGGGCGAAGTCGTCGCGGCTGCGCTCGTAGCGCTCGCGGAAGTACTCGTGCGCGGGGTGTCCGGCGTCGGTCGCGGCGGCGGCGGACAGGTTCACGAACATCTGCACGAGGCCGGGGACCTCGGTGTTGTGCCGGACGATCGCGGCGAGGAACGCGCCCGGGTCCTCGGCGGTGGTCCCCCAGTCGTGCGCCAGGTCGACCTCGTCGCGGCGGCGGAGGATCTCCACCCAGAGGTCGTCCTTCGAGTCGAAGTAGTGCAGCAGTCCGGCCTGGGTGAGCCCGACCGCGTCGGCGATGTCCTTGATGCTCGTCTGCCGGAACCCCTGCTGTGCGACGAGGTCGAGCGCGACCGTGAGGATCTCCTCGCGCTTCGCGATGCCCTTCGCGTACGAACCCCGTCGTGCCATGGCGCGAGCGTACCGCCCGTTCCGGACCCGAGAAACCTACTCACGATAGGTTTTGCCTGCTACGCTGACGCCAGCCGCCGACGAAGGCGCGCGGAGGTCATGCCCCGGCGCCCGTCGCACAACGAAGGGACCGACCATCGTGACCACCGTGGACGACACCACCCGCGCCTCCCGGCCGACCGCCGCGTCGCCGCTGGCCGAGCGCATCGACGCGCTCCTCGGACAGCTGACGACCGCGGAGAAGGTCCAGCTGCTGACCGGCCGCGACTTCTGGACGACCTGGCCGGTCGAGAAGATCGGTCTCCGCCGCATCCTGATGTCCGACGGCCCGTCCGGTGTCCGCGGTGAGGTCTGGGACGAGCGCGACCCGTCGCTCAACCTGCCCTCCGCCACCGCGCTGTCGGCGAGCTGGGACCGGGCGATCGCGAAGCGCTACGGCGCCGCAGCCGCCGTGGAGGCCCGCCGGAAGGGTGTCGACGTCGTGCTCGGCCCGACCATCAACCTGCACCGGTCGCCCCTGGGCGGACGGCACTTCGAGGCGTTCAGCGAGGACCCGGTGCTCACGGGCGACCTCGCCGCGTCGTACGTCGACGGCGTGCAGGAGAACGGCGTCGCCGCGACCCCGAAGCACTACGTCGCGAACGACTACGAGACCGACCGCTTCACCGCGTCGACCGAGGTGTCGGACCGGGCGCTCCGCGAGCTGTACCTGCTCGCGTTCGAGAAGGCCGTCACCGAGGCGCACGCCTGGGCGGTCATGTCGTCCTACAACGCGATCAACGGCGTCACCGCGTCGGAGAACGACCTGCTGGAGACCCCGCTCAACTCGGAGTGGGGCTTCGACGGCATCGTCGTGTCCGACTGGACCGGTGTCCGCTCGGTGGACTCGGCGAAGGCGTCGCAGGACGTCGCGATGCCCGGACCGAACCCGTGGTGGAGCGAGGGGCCGCTGCTCCAGGCGGTCGAGTCGGGCGAGGTCCCGCTGGCGGCGATCGACCGCAAGGTCCGCCGGATCCTGACCCTGGCCGCCCGCGTCGGTGCCCTCGAGGGCTTCGAGCCCGTCGCGGCGGAGCCCGTGCACGTCGAGGACGGTGTCGCGTTCGTCCGCGAGGCCGAGGCCGAGGGCACGGTCCTCGTCCGGAACACCGGCATCCTGCCGCTCGACGCCCCCGCCGTGGCGCGGATCGCGCTCCTGGGCCACAACGCCGACCAGGCCCGCACGCAGGGCGGCGGTTCGGCGACCGTGGTGCCGGAGCACGTCGTGACGCCCATCGAGGGCATCCGAGCGGCCTTCCCGGGCGCGACCGTGGACTACGCCATCGGCGCCGTCGTGCAGGAGGGCATCGCGGAGTTCCCGCTGTCGAGCATCACGAACCCCGCGACCGGCGAGCCCGGTGCCCGGGTGGCGTTCGTCAAGGACGGCGAGGAGCTGTTCGTCGAGGACCGCCGTGCCACCGCACTGTTCTGGTTCGGCGGCGACGCCCCGATCCGCGAGTCCGACCGACTCGACGTCACGACCACGTACACCGCCGAGACGACGGGCACCGTGCGGCTCGGCATCGGCGCCGCGGGTCGCTCCCGCATGTGGGTGGACGGCGAACTCCTGCTGGACGAGACCGTCCCGGTCGAGGGCGACCAGCTCGGCGCGGCGTTCCTCAACCCGCCGGCGCGCTCCGTCCCGGTGGCGGTCGAGGCCGGGCAGCAGCTCGCGATCCGGATCGAGCACGACATCGTGCAGGACGACGCACTCGGCGGTGTGCTCGCCTACCAGTTCGGCACCGAGCCGAGCGACGCCGACCCCGTAGCGCTCATCGAGGCAGCCGTCACCACCGCCCGCGACGCCGACGTGGCGATCGTCGTCGTCGGCACGAACAGCAAGGTCGAGTCCGAGGGCTACGACCGCTCGTCGCTCGCACTGCCCGGGCACCAGGACGACCTGGTCCGTGCCGTCTCCGCCGTGAACCCGAACACCGTCGTCGTGGTGAACTCCGGTTCGCCGGTCGAGATGCCGTGGCGGGACGACGTCGCCGCGGTGCTCCTCACCTGGTTCGGCGGGCAGGAGTACGGCAACGCCCTCGCCGACGTGCTGACCGGCACCGCGGAGCCCGGTGGTCGCCTGCCCACCACGTGGCCGGCCGCCCTCGCCGACGTCCCGGTGCAGGACGTCACACCGGTCGACGGCAAGGTCGCGTACGACGAGGGCGTGCACGTCGGGTACCGGGCCTGGCTGCGTGCCGGCACCGAGCCCGCCTACCCCTTCGGACACGGCCTCGGGTACACCACCTGGACGATCGACGGCGTCTCCGCATCGCCGACGGTGACCGAGGGTGACGCCGCGATCGTCACCGCGACCGTCGCGAACACCGGTGACCGCGCCGGGAAGCACGTCGTGCAGGTCTACGCGTCGCGTGCGCAGTCAGCGGCCGACCGTCCGGTGCGGTGGCTCGTCGGGTTCGCGCCCGTCCGGCTCGGTGCGGGGGAGTCCACCGAGGTGTCGATCGAGGTCCCGGCGCGGGCGTTCGCGCACTGGGACGGTGCCTGGCGCTACGAGCCCGGGACGTTCGAGCTCCACGTCGGCGCGTCCGTCGTCGACCTGGCCGGCTCGGCGACCCTCGAACTGGAGTGAGCCGATTTCCGCACGGGCGCGGGTTCGTTCAGTAGCATGAACCCGCGCCAGTCGGCTGGTTACCGTCGGCGCGCGCACCACCGAGGGCCCGTCGTGTGAGCGAAGCGGCCTCCTGATCCGGTCGTGGAACCCCTTCGAGTCCGGTGCGTCCAGAATGCGTCCCCGCGTCCGCGCGGGGGCGCATTCGTCGTTCGGCGGACAAAGGTCCGCGGGCGTACCTTTCCGCCTCTGACCAGGGATTGTCACGAACAGCTGACAGTTCGTCATCATTCGCGAAACGATGATGACAAATCCTTCGAGAAGTGAAAGAGTGATGACACCATCCCGTGCGGATCAGGGACGAGATGGTCATCCGGCACGGGGCTCGTCGGACCTCACCACCCCGACTCGAGCCCCGGCCGGATGCCCCCGTCGTCGGCCCGGACCACGGTCAGCCCAGCCGCGGTCGTCAGCTGAGCCGCGGGGCGATCTCCTCGGCGACGATCCGCAGGATGCGTTCGTGCGCCGCAGCGTCGCCGTTCGCCGGCAGGGTGATCACGAGCTCGTCGGTCGACTGCACGGCCGGGTCGGCGGCCAGCGCGTCGACGATCTCGTCCACGCCACCCGACACGATCCTGCTGAAGCGGAAGGGCGGCCCGCTCAGCGGGCGGCCCTCGTCGTCCATGCCGCTCGCGTAGCCGGTGAGGAACTCCTCGTGCACCCGGCGGTCGTGGTCGTCGAGCAGCGGGACGACGATCCTGCCCACCGCGACCCGCGGCGTGCGGCCCGGGTGCTCGCCGGCCGCCTGGAGCTCCGCGAACCGCTCCCGGTACGCGGTGAGCTGATCGGCCTGCGCCTGCGCGAAGGGGGCGCCGGTGTCCTCGGTGTTGAGCGTCGAGCAGTGCAGGAGCAGGCCCTTCTCGGCCGTGCGGACCGCCGTGCCCGTGCTGCCGCCGCCCCACCACACACGGCCGCGCAGCCCGGGCGAGAGCGGCTGCAGCGTCAGGTCCGCGCCGGCGGGGATGCTCTCGTAGCCCTTCCCGGCCGTGCCGAGCGGCTCGCCCTGCAGGACCTCGAGCAGCCGCGCCGCACGGGCCTCGGCCTCGTCGCGGAAGCTGCGCTCCGAGCCGCCGAACACCGGGTCGAGGATCGGCCCGTACCCGGCGATCCCGGTGCTGATGCCGAGCTGCACCCGGCCGCCGCTGAGGAGGTCGACCGTGCTGGCGTCCTCGGCGAGGCGGATCGGGTCCTCGTAGCGCATCCCGAGGACGGCGGTGCCGAAGCCGATCGTGCTGGTGCGCTGGGCGGCCGCCGCGAAGAACGTCATCGGGCTGGTCAGGAACGGCTCGAAGTGTCTGCCGCGCACCCACCCGGTGCCGTAGCCGAGTGACTCGGCCGTCTCGAACAGGCGCAGGCCGTCCTCCAGCGCGGCTGCTGCGCCGGCGGTGCCGCCGTGGTTGGGGACGAAGGAGAGGAAGCCGAGTTCGCGCACGCATCGAGTCTATGCGCGTGCATCCAACTGCGGCAGGGTGTCGGACGGGAGGATCCTGGCACGACCGCGACGCACGCTGCGGTCCGCCTGTTCCGGACGGGAGGCGCGTGGCGGGCCGGCACCGGGCCTCCCGTCCGTCTCCCGGTCGCCACCCACCTGGGAGGATGGACGCATGACCGACGTCACCACCACCCCGCCGCTCCTCGCCGCCCTGCCGGCGGCGGTCGACGGCGTCGTCGACCCGGACGCGGTCTACCAGGCGTTCGCCGAATGGGCCGAGGCCGGCGGGCGGCCGCTGTACCCGGCGCAGGACGAAGCGCTCATCGAGCTCGTGTCCGGTGCGAACGTCGTCCTGAGCACGCCGACGGGCACCGGCAAGTCCCTCGTCGCGGCCGGCGCGCACTTCGCCGCGCTCGCCGAGGGCAAGCGGAGCTGGTACACGGCGCCGATCAAGGCGCTCGTCTCCGAGAAGTTCTTCCAGCTCGTCGACCTGTTCGGTGCGCAGAACGTCGGCATGGTGACGGGCGACTCGAGCGTCAACGCCGATGCCCCGATCATCTGCTGCACGGCCGAGATCCTGGCGAACACGGCGCTCCGTCAGGGCGCCGACGCCGAGGTCGACGTCGTCGTGATGGACGAGTTCCACTTCTACGGCGATCCCGACCGCGGGTGGGCGTGGCAGGTGCCGCTGCTCGTGCTCGAGCGCGCGCAGTTCCTGCTCATGTCCGCGACCCTCGGCGACGTCACGACCATCGCCGACGACCTCTCCCGCCGCACGGGGCGCCCCACCGCCCGCGTGACCGGTGTCTCGCGACCGGTGCCGCTGTCCTACGAGTACGTGCTGACCCCCGTGCAGGAGACCGTCGAGCGGCTGCTCGAGGAGGGGAAGGCACCGGTCTACATCGTGCACTTCGCCCAGGCAGCGGCGCTCGAGCGGGCGCAGGCGCTGATGTCCGTGAAGGTGGCGTCGCGCGAGCGGCGGGACGAGATCGCCGCCGCGATCGCCGGGTTCCGGTTCAGCGCCGGGTTCGGGCAGACCCTGTCACGGCTGATCCGAGCGGGCATCGGCGTGCACCACGCGGGCATGCTGCCGAAGTACCGACGGCTCGTCGAGCAGCTCGCCCAGCGGGGTCTCCTGCCGGTGATCTGCGGCACTGACACCCTGGGGGTCGGCATCAACGTCCCGATCCGGTCCGTGCTGCTGACCGGCCTGACGAAGTTCGACGGTTCCCGGATGCGGCAGCTGTCCGCTCGCGAGTTCCACCAGATCGCCGGCCGCGCCGGACGTGCCGGGTACGACACCGAGGGCGACGTGGTCGCCGAGGCGCCCGAGCACGAGATCGAGAACGCCCGCGCCGTCGCCAAGGCCGGGGACGACCCCAAGAAGAAGAACAAGGTCAAGAAGAAGAAGGCGCCCGAGGGCTTCGTCTCCTGGGGGCCGGCGTCGTTCGACCGCCTCATCGCCGCCGAGCCCGAGCCGATGGTGTCCCGGATGCGGATCACGCACGCGATGGTGCTCGCCGTCGTCGCCCGCGGGGGAGACGCCTTCGCCGACGTCCGGTCGCTCGTGTTCGAGAACCACGAGCCGCGCTCCCGGCAGCTCGCGATGGCCCGGCGCGCCCTGTCGATCGCCCGCACGCTGATCAACGCCCGCGTGATCGAGCAGGTCGACGGGCAGTACCGCATGACCGTCGACCTACCCGTGAACTTCGCGCTCAACCAGCCGCTGTCACCGTTCGCGCTCGCGGCGTTCGAGCTGCTCGACCCGTCCTCACCCACGTACGCGCTGGACATGGTGTCGATCGTCGAGGCGACCCTCGACGACCCGCGCGCCATCCTCGTGCAGCAGCAGTTCAAGGAGCGCGGCGAAGAGGTCGCCCGCATGAAGCGCGAGGGCATCGAGTACGAGGAGCGGATGGAGCTGCTCGAGGCAGTGACCTGGCCCAAGCCGCTCGACGAACTGCTCACCGCTGCGTACGAGGCCTACGCGGCCGAGCAGCCGTGGGTGCTCGACTTCACGCTCTCACCGAAGGCCGTGGTCCGCGACATGTACGAGCGGGCGATGACCTTCGGCGACTTCGTGCGGTTCTACCAGCTCACCCGCTCCGAGGGTCTCGTGCTCCGCTACCTGTCCGACGCCTACCGGACGATGCGCCAGACCATCTCGGAGGAACAGCGGACCCCCGAGCTCGACGACCTGATCGAGTGGCTCGGCGAGGTCGTCCGGCAGACCGACTCGTCGCTCGTCGACGAGTGGGAGGCGCTGGTCAACGGTTCCGTGACGGAGGCCGCCGCCGAAGCAGTGTCCTCCTCCGCTGGCGAGATCGCTCCGCCGCAGCCCGCCCGCCTCACCGGCAACCCGCGGGCGTTCCGGGTGCTCGTGCGGAACGCCCTGTTCCAGCGGGTGCTGCTCGCGGCCGCGGACGATCCCGCGGGGCTCGGCGAGCTCGATGCGACCAGCGGGTTCGACCGCTCGGCGTGGGATGCCGTGCTCGAGGAGTACTACGAGGAGCACGACGCCATCGGGACGGACGGGGATGCGCGGTCGATGGCGTACCTGGTGCTCGACGAGCAGGGGCCGGGACGGACCTGGCGGGCACGGCAGATCTTCGCCGACCCCGAGGGGGACAAGGACTTCGGGTTCTCGGCGACGATCGACCTCGACGCCTCGGACGAGTCGGGGGAGGCGGTCGTGCGCGTCACCGAGATCGGACGGTTCGACGGCTGGGCCGAGGTGGACGTCGACTGAGGACGTCGACCCGCGGTCTGCGGTCGCACGGAACGTGTCGGCCGCGGACGTCGGCCCGCGGTCTGCGGTCGAGCGGAACGTGTCGGCCGCGGACGTCGGCCCGCGGTCTGCGGTCGAGCGGAACGAGTCGGCCGCGGTCCGGGTACCTTCGACGCCAGCCCCGGACACCCGGGACGGGGCGCCCACGGAAGGACCCGTCATGCGCATCGGATCGAGCATCGCCCTGATCGTCATCGGAGCGATCATCGCCTTCGCGGTCGACTACCAGGTCGCGGGCATCGACCTGCGCCTGATCGGCTACATCCTGATGGCCGCCGGCGTCGTGCTGCTCATCATCAGCCTGGCGGTCGGGTTCGGCGGGCGTCGGACCACGACCACCACCCGGTCGGGCATCGACCCGGCCTCCGGCGAGCAGATCACGCGGCAGGACCGCCGCGACGGCACGTACTGATCCGGCGATCACGACGGGCCCGGGCGGAGTGACCGCCCGGGCCCGTCGTCGTTCCGCCGGTCTCTGCCGTTGGGCCGGTGCCGTTCCGCCGGTGCCGTTCCGCCGGTCGTCCGGCTCGTCAGAACAGGGTGGCGGGCGGCTCGACCTGGGCCGGCTGCGGAGCGGGCGGGACGACGGTGTCCGGCCAACCCGGGCCCGTCGGGACCTCGGTGTGGTTCTGGTACGCCGTTGCTGCACCCCGTGCCCGGACGTCCGCGGCCTCGTTCATCTCGTGTCCGACGTGCCCGCGGACCCACTCGAAGGTGACCTTGCGGCCCTGGAGCTCGGCGTCGAGCTCCTTGATGATCTCGACGTTGAGGACCGGCTTGCCGTCGGCCTTCCGCCAGCCCTTCCGCTTCCACCCGGCGAGCCACTCGGTGCAGGCCTTGATGGCGTACTGGCTGTCGCACAGGATGTGCAGCGGCTCGTCGGTGTCCTTCGTCGCTCGGAGGAGCTGCAGCACGGCTGTGAGCTCTCCGATGTTGTTCGTCGCCCGCGGCCACCCGCCGGCGGCCCAGCGGTCGTCGTCGACGTACCAGGCCCAACCTGCGGGGCCGGGGTTGCCGAGTGCGGAGCCGTCTGCGGCGGCGACGATGGTCACGATGTGGCCTCCTGGGGTGGTGCGGGGTGCTGGTCGAGCGTAACCGACCGGCAGACCGCCCCGAGGTCAGCGCGTGGCCGGGTCGAGGTTCAGCCAGGACCCGGCGAGGACCCAGTCCTTGCCGGTCGTCTGCATCTGCGGGTTCAGCCACCGCAGCTGTTCGACCGTGATGCCGAAGCGCTCCGCGATCGTCGTCTGGTCGTCACCCTCGTTGACCCGGTAGGCGACCGGGGTGCCGGTCGTCCCACGGAGGGTCTGGTCGTCGGCGTCGAACGCGTACCCGTACGCACCCGGCCGAGCTGCGCCGAGGGTGACGTGCAGGTCGGGTTCGGGATCGGGGATCGACCAGGAGAGCGTCCCGATCGCCAGCACCTTGAACCTCCAGGGGCGGTCGCTGTCGTCACCGTCGGACTGGTCCGGTACGAGGACCGCGGTGCGCAGCCAGTCCGGATCGGTCCCGGCCTCCGACAGGCTGACACTGGCAGGGGGCTGGCCGTTCGCGCCCCATCGGGTGGTCGCCACGGCACGGTCGTCCGAGCCGTCGCCGAACTGCGCCGTGCGTCGGAACTCCACGCTCATCGGCTGCGGGTTCGTCGTGCGGTAGTCCGACAGCTGCGCGTCGAAGGTGCCGTGGTCGTTCGCGACGATCCGGACGTGGATCGACGTGTCGCCGGACTTCGACACCGCGTCCGTCTCCGCGACGACCGTGCCGGCGGGGACCGCCTGCGGTGCCGCGACGGGCTGCGCGGTGTCGTCCGTCGTACCCGATCCGCCGACGGGGCCCGGGGTCGCGGAGGCGCTCGGCGCGGCGTGCCCGGACGGCTTCGGCAGCGGGGCGTCGTCGCCGAACAGCGAACAGCCCGTCAGCAGCAGTGCGCTCGTCCCCACCAGTGCGACGACCGCCGCAGCGCGTACCCTCGTCCGACCCATCCTCGGCCCCCTCCGTCGGGACGACCGTACCCGAGCGGGAACCGGATCAGGGGCGTCGTGACCGAACCGGTACCAGGGGACGCGGCCTACTGTGCGGGGCATGAGCGACAGCATCCCGAACGTGCCCGGTCCGGACGAGTCCGACGACCGTGCCCGGAGCGACGAACTGCGCGACGCGGCGCACAGCGACGACGTCGACGGTGTGACGGAGCGCGAGCAGCGCGCCGCCGACACGTCCTACAGCCCGTCGAGCGAGCGGGAGACGGTCGCGTCGCAGACCCAGCAGCGTGACGACGCGGACCTGGAGGCGGACGGCATCGACCCGTCGAGGGTGGTCGCAGCCCCCGGGACCGGCGGTGCCGACGACGCGGGTGACGTCGAGCCCGAACCGGGCGACCTGCACCTGCCGTGGCAGTCCGAGGAGGACCGCCGGGCATGACGACGCCGGGGCGGGGACCGGTCGGTCCCCGCCCCGGCGCAGGTCGTGCTCCGTGCGACTAGTCCACGTGCACGGTCATCGTCTTGATCAGCGTCAGTCCACCGGGACCGCGGACCTTGAACTCGAACGTGTGGTCACCCGGGCCGAGGCCGTAGAAGAACTCGGTCGTGGAGCCGCTCGTGACGCGGTGGCCGTCCTTGAACTTCCCGTCCACGAACACCAGGGCGTCGTAGGACCCGGAGTACCCGGTCACCTTCGGGTCGCTGAACCGCAGCTTCACGGCGATCGGCGACACGAGGTCGACCTGCACGTCGAGTGAGCCGAAGCCCGGCGTGGACGGTGCGCTGAAGCCGTTGTCGACCGGCGGGACCCGGTCGGACACCGGGTCGGCCGTGACGTCCTCGACCGGCTGCTCGGGCTCGGGCGCGGTGAAGCCGGGGTCGGTCTCGCCGGGGTTGGGGTTCGCGACGATCGGCTGGGGGGCCGGGCCGGTGAAGCCTGGGTCGGTCTCGCCGGGGTTCGGGTTCGCCACGACCGGCTGGGGTGCCGGGCCGGTGAACCCGGGGTCGGTCTCGCCGGGGTTGGGGTTCGCGACGACCGGCTG